>JABSOU010000107.1 GCA_013215215.1 Cognatishimia sp.
TGGCGAGTGGAGATATGCGGCCGGTCATGGAACCTGCTTGGGAACATGAACTGACACGCAAACATTTCGGGTGATTTGACCCAAGCCAAGACAGTTTCGCGTGTGTTTTCCGTCAATTCAAACTGAACCGGCCGCTTGGTCTTGCTCTGGATGACCGATACGCGTTCTCGCACACGATCGTCCTTTACCAGGTCAGGCACAGCTAATCTGACGAGATCACAGCCGCGCAGCTTGCTGTCGATGGCGACGTTGAACAGCGCCAGATCGCGTAGATAACCGGCCAGTTCGAGCCGCGCCCGGATCGCCCAGACCTGTTTTGGCAGCAAGGGCCGTTTTTGACCGATGATCCGCCCCTTGTTCCAGGCTCTGCGTTTCGGGGTTGTTGCAGGAAGTTGGACTCTTGGCATGTTTTGCCCTCCGATCCTCCCTCCAAACCCAGTCACCAGCACCATGCGGGCAAAGAGATTGTACCGTCCTTGGCAATGGCAGCTTTCAGAGGCCGTTCAACTGCGTCGGCTCTGCATGCGCACTCGGCGGCTTTGAGCCCACCTTACCGGAATCTTGTATTGCCGCTAAGGTCCGCTTCCGGTCTTCAATTCAGGAATAATGTCTAAAATACTCGCTTCAAGCATTTCATCCTTCTTGAGGCGGTTCGCTGTCAGAAGTTGCGCGTAGCCGTGTACCAGGCTCCACAAGAACATCTGTTGTTTCGCGTCAACTGTGGCAGGGTCACCCGTAAAGTGACCGAAATCCTTTGAGATGTCTGCGAGGATCACGAAGCACTTACCGACATATCTCATCAGATCCGGATCATTTGAAGACACTCGATCGCGTGCAAACATCAACTCATACAAAGCCGGGTGATCCTGTGCGAAGGTAACATAGCCGAGAAGCGCGACCTCCCGCCGGGTCTTTCGGTCTGCCGCCTGATCTAAGCTGCGGCGCATATAGGTTTCCAATTCGGCGTAGCCTTGTGCTGCCAGCGCTGTGAGGAGCACAGCCTTGTTCGCGAAGTGGTTTTGCGGCGCGGTAGCACTGACACCTACGGCTGTAGCGCATTTTCGCAATGACAACCCGGTGTGGCCTTCGGTCTCAAGCAAACGCCGGGCCGCGGCTAGCAGGGCGTCCCTGAGATTGCCGTGATGATAAGGCTTTGCGTCTGTAGTTTCTGTCTTCATGTGTGCAGTGTAAACTTTTCCTTGACACCCACGCAAGAGTGCAGATACGGATATGTGCAATGCAAATATGCAATGCACATATAGGAGCTGCGATAATGAAGATGTTGGTATATGCAATTGGCGCGGTTGTGGGGCTCGTGGTTCTAGCTGTGGCTTTCTGGTTCACCAACCCGTTTGGGCTGCGGGACTCACTTCTAGCAAATCAGATCGTCAAGATGAGGGTCGCGCCAACCCGACTAAGCAATCCCAAGAACCCGGACGATTATGGGATGGCATATAGCGACGTTGACATCATAACAGATGACAACATACGGCTCAGTGCCTGGGAAATCCCGGCTGCGGCCCCTTCGGATCGTACCGTGATCCTCAACCATCCCTTGACCACAACTCGTTACGGATCAGAGGACGGGCTAGATGGCATCTCTGCCGAGTTTCTGCCGATGGTGAAGCACCTGCATGACGCGGGTTACAACGTCGTGATGTATGACCACCGCGGCCAAGGCGACAGCGACGGTGGGATCGGGCGCAACGCCAAGGGCACCTCAGTGCCGGTCGGCGCAGGCGTCACCGAGTGGCAGGACGTGGTCGGGTCACTCAAATACGTTCTTAGCCATGCCGATTTCGCGGATGATGAGATTATCTTCTTGTCCCAGTGCATGGGGGCGAATGCGACCTTCCTCGCGTGGCAGAACGCGCCAGAACTTTTCGCCAACCCGCAGATCAAGGGGCTTGTCGCGAACCAGCCGACGCTGTCGTAAAATATGACTGACCGGTTCATCCGGGCCAAGACAGGTCTCGACCTTGTGGATCGTGTCCTCGAAACCCAACGCGAGAAGTATGGGTTCGGCTTTGCGAATGCCTTGGAAACAGTTGCGAGCGTCACGGTGCCGATCCTCTTCGCCCAGGTTGAGAAGGACGAGTATACCTTCAATACGAAAACGGGACAGAACGACATTCAAGAGATTATCGACGCTGCAACGACCGAGAATGAGGTCATCTGGATTGGCCCTCAGCATCCGAATGCGTTCGGCACCGGAATGCGGTTTGACGGGTATCAGTACTTTAACGTGCATCCCAACCAACTGTTGGATTTCATGACGCGGCGGTTCAGCTAAGAGAACGGGCAAAACGCATTCCAAGCACTAGAAAAGTAGAAGCAGACCTTGAGGCGAGCTCTCGGAAGGTCTGTTTTGTCCGCTTAGCAGACCTTGGTGCAAACGCAGCGAAGGTCAGCTTCCAACCCTAAAACTCTCGTGGCAGTTGGAGCTGAGTCACTATACGCGTGTCGGCGCTTGGAGCCTTACAGTGCTCTAAAACAAATTCGTCCTAAGAAGAGACACAACGCTAATCAAAAGGTAGCGCAAATACTCAAGATACGCCGGCGCTTGAACCAAAAAACAGACGCAACAATGGTTGAAACTGGCTATTTTGCATTCACAAGTCTTCACTCCCATATTCGACCTTCTTCATTTCGATTAGGTGCAACCGATTCAATGCAAGCTTAAATCAAGGTGATTAGTGAGAGAGTTAGCGAAGTAAGTGTTCCAGCGTCTAAATCTTTAGAGTTTTAGTTCAGCACAACCTTTTAGCGCCGCGGCATCATCGCTTATGATGGACAGAGATGGTGCGATATTTACGTATTCGTTTTCACGCATGGCCCACTCTGCGCAGATCCGCGCTCGATCTCCTGTCAGAGAAGATCGCGCTACGCCACCAGCAAGGAAAAGACCGTTCGTCGGCAAATATGCAATCTTTAGCTCGGAAAGCAGAACACCGATGAGCCTTGCGTAGGTATCGAGCGCCGCGTCGGCTTCTTCATTACCCGCCTGCCCTTGCTTAGCTATGAATGGGGTCACGCGCAGCACGTCCTGACCTGTCATCAATGACAGGAACTTGCGCCGCCCGCGTCCAGAAAACAGCGCCTCGACTGTTGGGAAATTTCTTGCTAGCCCCGGTTCGATCTGATCCAGTGCCAAGCTGATCGAGGCATACATGCTAGTATGTCCCGCCTCTACAGCAGGACAGATAGTCTGACCTGCAGCTTCAACTACCGGGCTCACGTTAAAGCCGGTTCCGATGCCAACAACCAACGCCTGCCTCTGTTTGGTCGCGGGGGCAGCAGAAACTACGATCGGCATCACCTGATCTGGGGAGAGTTGCAACGCTGCATACCCCAGTGCCGTCAAATCGTTGATGACCCGCACTGAGACGCCGTCATACTGGGCTGAAAGCTCCGGCCCATCGACCACCCAGTTCAGGTTCGTTAGACGCCCGCGGTTACCAACCACCGGCCCGGCCATCGCGACAACCAGCTCGGAAGGTTCGGAGAACCCTGCAAGAAAATCAACAATCACATCGTTAAAACTGGAAAACTGAGCGTTTTTATAACTGCGCGTCTCTCCGATCTGAGTTTGCCCTGACGGGACGAAGGCAAGCCTTGTATTCGTCCCGCCGATATCTGCCACTAAGCGCATCAAATCAGTTCAGGCGCAGGCCGCTGTCTGGCGCGAAATAAGAGACCTTATTGAGATCAAGCGCCAGGTGCTGGTTCTGACCCGCCGTTGCTGTTGTTTCAGCATTCAGACGAGCCGTGACCTGGGTGCCACCCAGTTCTGTCACGACGAAAGTATCCGCACCGGCAGGCTCGACGATCTCGATCATGCATTCTGCATCCTGAAGCTGGTTGCTTGCGCCACTGTAGAGCTTGGGCTCAACAATATCCTCTGGGCGGATGCCCATAACAACGTCGGACGGCAAAGAGATATCCCGGGTTTCGGTCAACACGATCGGCGGCGCGTTCTTGCGTTCGATCTCTATNTTGACGCCCGCCCCATTTGCCTTGGTTTTGGCCGGGATCAGGTTCATCGCCGGGCTGCCCATGAAGTCTGCCACAAACATATTCGCAGGCGTGTTGTAGATTTCCGCAGGCGTGCCGATCTGTTGGATAACCCCCGCTTTCATCACAACGATCTTCGTGGCCAGTGTCATTGCTTCGATCTGGTCATGGGTCACATACACCATCGACGCGCCAAGACGCTGATGCAGCGCTTTGATCTCGGTACGCATCTCGACGCGCAGTTTGGCATCAAGGTTGGATAGAGGCTCATCGAACAGGAACAGTTTTGGATCCCGCACAAGGGCCCGCCCCATCGCAACCCGCTGACGCTGACCGCCCGAAAGTTGACCGGGACGACGGTTCAGCAGTTGCTCGATCTGAAGCTGCTTAGCAACCTTTTCCAGCTGCTCCTGCTGCTCGCTCTTGCTTGCACCACGCACCTTCATGCCGAAGGTGATGTTCTTGGCCACCGACATGGTCGGGTAAAGCGCATAGGATTGGAACACCATCGCGATGTCGCGGTCTTTCGGATTGACGTGTGTCATATCCTGTCCGCCAATCGCCAACGTACCACCACTGATCGGCTCAAGACCTGCGATACAGTTCAGCAGAGTGGACTTACCGCATCCAGAGGGTCCGACGAGAACCAGGAAATCCCCAGGCTCGATCGACACGTTGATGTCTTTGAGAATTTCGACCGAGCCGTAGTTCTTATACAGGCCCTTGATATCAAGAATTGGAGCCATTGGGTTATCCTTTCACGGATCCAGCGGTCAGGCCGCGGATAAAGTATTTGCCTGCAACAACGTAGACGAGGAGTGTTGGCAGACCTGCAATGATCGCAGCGGCCATATCTACATTGTATTCTTTCACACCAGTGGTGGAGTTTACGATATTATTGAGAGCGACGGTCACAGGCTGGGTTCCTGCCTGGCTGAAAGACACACCGAACAGAAAGTCGTTCCAGATCTGTGTGAACTGCCAAATGATCGTCACAACCACAATCGGAAGGCTGAGCGGCAAGAAAATCGAGAAGAAGATGCGGAAGAAGCCCGCGCCATCAACTTTGGCCGCTTTGGTCAGCTCTGCTGGGATTGTCACATAGTAGTTGCGGAAGAAAAGAGTGGTGAAGCCCAGACCATAGATCACATGGACGAAAATCAGCCCGGGGATAGTTCCAGCGATCCCCATAATCCCTAGCATCCGCGCCATTGGCAGCAGAACAACTTGGAACGGGATGAAGCACCCAAACAGCATCAGAGCGAAGAAAAGATTTGCTCCCGGAAAGCGCCACTGCGCCACCACATAGCCGTTTACAGCTCCGATTAGCGTCGACAGCAGAACCGCAGGCACCGCGATCAGGACCGAATTCCAGAAATAAGGCTGAACGCCCTCACACTGGATACCGGTGCAAGCGCCAGACCAGGCCGTTGCCCAAGCGTCAAATGTCACTTCGCGCGGCAAGGACAGCAGGTCACCGGTTCTGATCTCTTCAAGGCTCTTCAGCGACGTCGTGATCATGACGAACAAAGGCGCCAGATAGAACAGTGCGAAGGAACCAAGCANAACATAGAGCAGCCAGCGGAGGATCAGTTTGCTGATCGGGCTTTGGGCCGGGCTGGCGGGCGTGTTTGGANTAAATGTCACGGAAGTATCAGCCATTTTTCGCTCGCAATTCTGAATAAAGATAAGGAACGACAATTGCGAAGACGACCATCATCATAACCATTGCAGAGCTGGCCGCCTGACCGATGTCCCCACGCGAGAACGCCATTGCGAACATATATGTGGCGGGCAAATCTGTGGCGAAGCCGGGGCCGCCGCCGGTCAGTGCTATGACAAGGTCAAAGCTCTTGATGGCGAGGTGTGCGAGCACGATGAATGCAGACAAGAAGATCGGAGCCATCGCGGGAATGATGATCGCCGAGTAAATCCGCCAGGATGGGATGCCGTCAATCTGTGCGGCCTTGATGATCTCGCCGTCTACCGACCGCAGGCCAGCAAGGAACAGCGCCATCACGAAACCAGAGCTTTGCCAGATCGCCGCTATAACAACCGTGTAAATCGCCATATCCGGGTTCACGAGCCAGTCGAAGGTAAAGTTTTCAAATCCCCAACCGCGCACCATGGCTTCAAGGCCCAGACCTGGGTTCAGGATCCACTTCCACGCCGTACCAGTCACGATCATGGAAAGCGCCATTGGATAAAGGTAAATCGTGCGGATCGCGCCTTCGGTGCGGATGTTCTGATCCAGAAAAATTGCCAGAACCAACCCCAGAACCATCGAAATACCAATGAATAATGCGCCGAACAGGAAAAGGTTGCTAAAGGCTGTATCCCAACGCAAAGACGCAAACAGGCGGTCATATTGCAGAAAGCCTTCAATCTCGTATTTGGGTAGAAGTCTTGATTTTGTCAGAGAGACCCATGCTGTCCATGCGATGAAGCCGTAAACAAAAACCAGAACGGCGACGAAAGAGGGTGCCAGCATGATTTTTGGCAGATGATCTTCGAGAAATTTCATATCGGTGTACCCCTTAGGGTGAGTGGCCCCGCCACATAATGCGGCGGGGTACGTCAACCTTATAACCTTAGCAGATTACAGGCTGTTTGCTACGGACGCCCAAAGCGCGGCAACCGCATCTTCGGAGGACATGTCAGAGTTGAAGTGTTGGGTCACAACATCGGTAATCGCACCGGATTGTGCTCCGCGTAGAGCCATACCATGGGCGTAGCTTGGCAGAAGAGAACCACCTTCGTTAGACGCTGCCATCTCGTCAGAGGACAGAGTTGCACAGCTGTCGAACTCGTCCAGTGACACGTCAGTACGCGCTGGGATGGAGCCTTTGTTTAGGTTGAAGACCTTCTGGAAGTTCTTGCCAACGATCAACTCCGCCAACAGAGCCTGACCGGCTTGCTTGTCATCGCCATCGACAGAGAACATTGCAAAGCTGTCTACGTTGTAAAGGAAGCCTTCACCCGGAGTAGACGCACAGAGGAAGTCGTCGCCTGGTGCCTTGCCTGCCGCCAGGAATTCACCCTTTGCCCAGTCACCCATGATTTGGAAGGCAGCTTCACCGTTCATGACCATTGCGGTTGCCAGGTTCCAGTCGCGACCTGGGAAGTTCGGGTCAACAAAACCACGCATCATACGCATCTGATCGAACACTGCGACCATTGCTGGGGATGTCAGGGTTTCCTGATCCAAATCTACAAAGGCTTTGCGGTAGCCGTCCGCGCCCAGGATGCCCAGAGCAACGGCTTCAAATACGGTCGCGTCCTGCCACGCCTGACCACCGTGCGCCAAAGGAATGATGCCCGCGGCTTGCAGCTTTTTCGCTGCCGCGTTGAATTCGTCCCAGCTGGTGGGCATTGCGATGCCGTTGGATTCCAGAACGTCCGCGTTCGCCCAAATCCAGTCTACACGGTGTACGTTCACCGGCGCCGCGCACCATGAGCCTTCACATTTCATGTGACCAGCGATGGATTCTGGCAGAACGTCCGCCCAGCCCTGAGCCTCTGCAACCGCAGAAATGTCGGCCAGAACGCCTTCTTCATACCATTCCTGGATCGCAGGACCTTTCAGCTGAACAGCTGTTGGCGCGTTGCCAGCCAGAACGCGAGCACGCAGGGCCTGCATGGCCGCGTCACCGCCGCCTCCAGCAACTGGCATATCGGTCCATGTACCACCGTTGTCCGCAAACTCTTGCTGCAGAACCGCAACGGATTTTGCTTCGCCGCCGGATGTCCACCAGTGCAGAACTTCTGCTTGCGGTTCCGCGAATGCAGCGCCTGAAATCATCAGTGCGACCGCGGAGACGGTTGTCGAAATTTTGTTCATAAAGGTATCCTCCCTCGATTAAACGAAGCCCGATTGGGGCTGACCATTGCTAGTCGCTGCTCTGCGCCCGACTCAACCCAGCTACCCGCCCGAAACATAGCTCTCGGCCAGAATTTTTGCCCGCCCGTTACATGGTGTTACAAAGAGATTGCTTTTGTTGCACAGTGTTACAAAACTCAATGGAAGCTCTGCAAATTGGACGCAAAGAAAGGATTACCATTGTCGATTCCCCGAATTTTGGTAGTCGAAGATGATACCGAAATGCGTCAAATGCTGACCCGGTATCTGCAGAAACACGGTACAATCGCCCTGCCTGCGACTGGTGAAAATGATATCAAAAAGCACTTTGACAGCGGACGGATCGACCTGATCCTGCTGGACGTCATGCTGGGTGAGGAAAGCGGGATCGAGATCTGCTCCAACATCCGACAGGAGCATAACGTGCCAATTATTATGGTCTCGGCCCTGTCAACGGATCAGCAACGTATGTCAGGATATTCAGTCGGTGCCGACGACTATATCGCAAAACCATTTAACGCGGACCTCTTGATGGCGCGGATCAAAGCCGTGCTGACCCGCTCACGCCGCAGCGCGTCGCTGACCCATCGGCGTCGACAGTCCAGCTATACCTTCGCAGGGTGGAGTTATGATGCTCGCACCAGCGAAGTTATTTCCCCCGCGGGCTATCAAGTGGCCCTGTCGCAACGTGAACTGGCCCTGCTACAGACGTTTCTGGCCAACCCGCACATCCCTCTGACCCGGGAAGAAATTGTCGAAGGGCTGAATGTCACCGAAAGCGCGCCCGAAAATTCCGATGTCAGCGGGCGGGCGATTGATATGCTGGTTGGGCGGTTGCGATCGAAGGTCGAGACTAACCCCAAAAGACCGCAGATGCTGAAAACCCAAAGAGGCGTTGGATATGTCTTTGCTGTGGACGTTGTTGTGACGGACAAATGAACAGCCTAAAGAGCGCCAGCATCGGGTTTGTCCTTTTCGCATTTGTCACCGGATGCCTGTCCACCGGCATGTGGCTGAGGTCGGCCAATGACTGGCGCCAACACCTGTTTGTTGCGCATCACCGGGGGCACGTGCTGTTTGACCATCTGCTGTTTGGGGAACCCCTACCGGACGATCTTCAGACCACCTCGCTGTCGCCCAAGGATGCCGCACTAGCGGATCAAGGCAAGTTTGAACGCATGTCCGATATTCCGCGCCCGGCGCTAGTGACGCGCCTGTCGATTGGAGACAGCTCGTTTGCGCTGCGCGCGGACACGCCGTTGAAAATCGTGTCGATCTCGCCCAAGATCCGCTACCCTTTGTCTGAACTCGACCTTAGCGATGGGCGGTCTTCGCGAAACACGTTGGGGGCGTTCATGAACCTTATGGCGCGCTACTGTAGCGAGGCGGTTCTATTGGTAAAAGTCGCCGACAAGGAATGGATGCGCGTCGAAGGAAAAGGTGT
This sequence comes from Cognatishimia sp., assembly GCA_013215215.1. GTDB lineage: Bacteria > Pseudomonadota > Alphaproteobacteria > Rhodobacterales > Rhodobacteraceae > Cognatishimia. The sequence goes on from JABSOU010000107.1 coordinate 9,318, forward strand.
CTGGCATTGCGGTGCCTCGCCTGTGGATCGTCGATTGCTGGCCATCCTTTTGGCTCTGGTTTCTGTTGTGTCAGTCCTAAGTCTGGCCGCTAATATGGCCAACCGATTTACTGATTTTGCCAAGATCCTGAGCGATCGGCAAACTGTAGACCGCACCAAACAGATCCAAATGACAGGTCCAGCAGAACTACGCGCGATCATCGCTGCCGTTAACGCCTACCGTGAAGAGGAACGCAAACACCTGTCTGAACGGGCCATTATCATGTCGGGCGTCAGTCACGACCTCGGCACACCCGCAACGCGCTTGCGCTTGCGCGCCGCCACCATCGAGGATCTCGAGCTGCGCCGAAAGTTTGAGGCAGATATCGAGCAGATGACGGGTATCATCGAAAGTGTGCTGACCTACACCCGCGCCGAGCTCAGCACCGAAGCCCCACGCAAACTGTCACTGACCTCGCTGGTTGAAGCGATTGTCGCCGACTATGTGGACATGGGCAGTCCGGTGAAACTCGAACCAATTCAGAACATCGTTTTTGAGGAAGGCCGCAGCATCTTTATGTCGCGCCAGAAACAGAACGAGCTGGACTCAGGCTCCCCACTTCTGGTCGAAGGTCGCCCGCTGGCTCTGCGCCGTGCCATCGGCAATCTGATCGACAATGCTTTGAAGTACGGGCGCAACGCGACGATCCGCCTCGAAGCCGACGCCAATGATGCACGCATTCTGGTCGAAGACGAAGGCGGCGCGGTGCTTGCAGACGATCTGGAAGATCTTACACGACCCTTCAAACGTGGCGCAAACGCGCAATCCTCCAAGGGCTTTGGCATGGGTTTAACGATTGTCTCGTCAATCGCACTTGAGCACGGCGGCGATCTGACCTTTGGGCCTGGACGCGCTGGAACGGTCGCCCAGCTGCGCATACCAAGAGGGTGAACTATTGAGTCTGCTGAAACTGTGCAATCCGGAAAGCCGTTTTCAATTTCAACACATGGCTTCAGAAGACTCTCGCGGACAAACTTGTTTTTTGCCCAAGTGACTCGGGTGAGAATATTTACGAGATGGCCGGTTACCTTGTTGTACCAATCTTCGAAGACCACTGGGGTCGGTGGCGGTGCTGGCAGACTAATTCGAACCAGTCTCTGGTTGGACAATGAGACTGCCCCATATTCAGCGCAAAGACCGCGCCACTCAGCGAGAGCGGCGGCCCGATACAGCTTGAAAGTTGGTCTGGAATAGAGGCTGCGTTCCGAATTGAACAGGTTGCAAACCGATGCGTGGACGGATGCGAATTTCTGCGAACTTCGCATTCGCCGGAAGCGCAGCGTCGCCCATTCTCGTCGTAGCAATGGCAGATGGGAATTTTTCGCTCGGTTGTTCAACAATCGGCCACAAACTTGCTTCTCTGCGTTGCCGATGATCTTCATAGCATCACAATATGATCGCAATTTATCGGTCACTATTTCATCCGGCCGACCGTGCCTTTGCATTGCTTTTCTCAAAAATTTCGACGCGGCCTACTTGTCTCGGGTCTTTGTGACAAAGCTTTCAAGCACCTCGCCTTCTTGGTCGACAGCCCGCCAAAGCTAGAGCCGTTCGCCATTGATCTTCACGAAAATCTCGTCGAGATGCCAGCGCCAATGACTCGACTTCATTCCAGAAATGCGCCTCTTTTTGATCTCCGATGCAAACATCGGACCAAATCGATGCCACCAGTACCGGACTGTTTCGTGACTAACATCGACACCGCGTTCGTGGAGCAAATCTTCCACTTTGCGCAGCGAAAGAGGAAACCGGACGTACAACATCACTACAAGGCGGACGATCTCTGGGCTCGTCTTGAAGTATTTGAATGGGGATCGTTTGCTCATGGCAGGACGCTACTTCCCTGCCCTACCCGCCTCGAGCCGGTTTAATCGGACAACGCCTTCCTGAATGCCGGAGGATACGGGATGTACATCATCACGGCCAAGCGGATGACTTCTGATGACGTTCGAAAGTAGCGAAATGGGCGGAGACGCGACGAAACCGCCCTGCCTCAATCAAGCCCCGTCGCTTTTACAAGACCCTTCGGAGGTGAGATTTTGATCAGAACCGCGCGCCAGGCGCGCGTGTTTTAAAATGTAGTCTTCGACGCAGGCCCGGTCACTCGCCAGATAAGCAACGGTTTCGGCCCTTCCTACGGGAACATCACCCCAAGCAGGCGGAAGTGTTTCCTCTCCAGTCGCGTCGCGCACCGCGTCGGGAAATTTTGCGGGATGCGCGGTTGAAAGCGTAACCATCGGCACGTCCGGATCCGAATGATCGCGCGCGACCTTGACGGCGACAGCGGTATGCGGATCGGCCAGATACCCCGCCTCCTTCCAAATCCGCGCAACCTCTTCCTGCGTTTTAACCTCAGAGACCGCGTCGGCGTCAAAATTGTCGCGGATAAACCGAAGCATATTGTCTGGCAAGCGGTACCTGCGGCTGTCCTTGAGCGCCGTCATCAGATCGCGCACTACCGCCGGATCCCGTCCCGCGGCCTCGAACAGCAAACGCTCAAAGTTCGATGATATCTGAATATCCATCGAGGGGGTGATCGTGGGCTTGACGGACCCAAGCCGGTGATCGCCTGTCGCAAGAGTGCGGGCGAGAATGTCGTTTTCATTGGTTGCGATCACCAACCGATTGATCGGCAGGCCCATCTGCTTTGCGACAAAACCGGCATA
>JABSOU010000108.1 GCA_013215215.1 Cognatishimia sp.
AAGGATCGGCTCGAAAGCCTTGACCGTTTGCGGCAAACGCTTGGCTATGAGGCTACACTTGAGCGCGGCTATGCGGTGGTTTGGGATGGAGAAAAGGTGGTCACAACGGCCAAGGCTGCAGGCAAGGCCAAAGAACTTGAGATCCAGTTTGCGGATGGGCGGCATGCGCCGGAGGGTGCGGCTAAGCCTGCGCGCAAGGTGGCGAAACCGGCTAAACCTGATGCGCCTGACCAGGGCAGCTTGTTTTAGACGCCAATCTCCGGGCCAAGGCAGAGCATCTCTTCGTCGGCGCCGGTGATCTCGTAAAGCGTCGTGTCCGAGCTATCGCCGCTAAAGCTGGCACTCAGCCCATCGGGTTCTAAAAAGAACTGCCAGCATTGCGGCTCGGGGTTGTCCTCATAGACAAAGCAAATGTCCTTGCCGCTTGCGTACCACGACCCTTCCTTGCATTGCCCATCAAGAAAGGTCCAACGCACGCGTCTTTGGTCGAAATATTCCTCGGCGCCATAGCGGCTGCCATCGGCGGAAAAGTAGAGTGTCTTGCCACGCGTGTAGCGATCAAATGCGTCTGCGCTGAGCGGCGCGTCGGCGGTGGCAAAAATCGGGAAAAGACCCACTGCACATAAAACAAGAGCTCTCATGCAGAGAGCCTGCCAAAAGCAGTCACGGTTTTCCAGTGAACTTTTAGGTGCACTAGGGTTGGGTCACACCATTCACGGCAGCAACCCGATCATCCATCATGTGACGCCATAGCGGTGGCCAAAGCGCAATGATCCCCATAACCGGCAGCGATTTCGGCAGGATCGGCATGCGGTCTTCTTCGATGCGGAGGTTCGGATAGGGGCGATTGGGGTTCAGGTGGTGATCCGAATGGCGCGGCACATTCAGCATCATCGCAGAGCTAAAGACCTGCGGAGAATTCCAGCTGTGCTGCGCTCCGACCGGCTCCAGTTTGCCATTCGCCAGTTTGCGACGTTTTAGGCCGTAGTGCTGGATATAGTCGCTCGCAAGGTGTTGCAGCGTGGCGTAAAGCGAGACCGCGACCAAAGCGCCGATGCCCGCCCAGCCTGCCAGCAAAAACGCGACAATTAGTGTGATCAACGTGCCGATGCCGTACCAGACATAGGGATGCGTCCACTTGGGGCTTGGCGTTTTTGCCCGCGCTCGCATCGCGTTTTCAGCGCGCAATCCGGCCATGAAGGATCCAAACCAGGCGCGCGGCCAGAAGCGATAGACGCTTTCGCCAAGGCGTGCGGTATTCGGATCGCGCAGGCTGCCGACCCATGTATGATGCACTTTGGTATGAGCAGACGCGTGATGGCCAAAGAAAATCGAGCTATAAACGGCTACACCCAGCCGGTTCAGCCAGCGAGACCCGCGGTGGATCAGCTCATGCGCATTCGCGTTGCTGACTTGTCCAAAGTATTGACCAAAAAGGATAAAACAGGCGAGGCGCTCCCAGATGTTCAGACCCGTCTCACCGCTCAGCGCAAGAATGGCGACGACGATCAGGATCAAGTGTGTGAAGCCGAGGAAAATGCACAACGCGGTGCTCGCAGGGAATTCTTCGTGCGTGTCTTTGTCCGTCGCTGCGTATTCAATCAGCCGATCCATGATGAAAACAAAAGCCGTCAGATAGAGTACAGCCACAATTGCCCAAACCCCGCCCAGAAACCCGGCGAGGGCCAGCAAAAACACCGGCACGGCGGTGGCCAAAGTAAACCAAAGCATCGTTACGACTCCATCAGAACGCGCGTTCTTATCGGGGTATCTCCTCTAACTTAGGAAATTTTGTGCCACAAGCGAGGCCAGTCTTGGATAAATGCAACGCGAAAGAGGCAATGAATGTCGTTTTGAGAATAAGACCCGCGTCGCTTAGGGTATATTCCAAGGCAAAGACGAATAGTGGAGCACCCAAATGGCACTCGATGAACGCAAAGGTGTTTGGAAATCCGGCAAAGGTAAGGGCCGGCACACCCCGAAGGGGCGTCAGGTTGATGACGTCGCGCTTGAGGAAGTGCGTGGTCTGATCGGGGATCGCCCGCGGGATCGGGATCTGCTGATTGAATTCCTCCATCTGATCCAAGATGAATATGGCCATCTGTCTGCGGCGCATATCCGTGCCCTTGCCGAAGAGATGCGCACCGGGCAGGCTGAGGTTTATGAGGTCGCGTCTTTCTATGCACATTTCGATGTGGTGCGTGAGGGCGAGACGCCGCCACCTGCTTTGACGATCCGTGTCTGTGATAGCCTGTCTTGCGAGCTCGCGGGCGCGCAGCAGTTGCAAAAAGCGCTTGAGGATGGGTTGAACCCCGAAGAGGTCCGCGTCGTTCGCGCACCCTGCATGGGCCGCTGCGACACCGCGCCGGTGCTGGAGATCGGCCACAATCATATCGACCATGCGACCGTCGAAAAAGTCGAAGCTGCAATTACAGCGGGTGACACCCATGCGCATATCCCAGACTATGAAACCTATGCGGACTACGCAGCCGAGGGCGGCTATGCGACGCTGACTGACCTGCGTGCGAATGGCGACTGGGAAGCGGTTCAGGACAAGGTCAAAGAGGCTGGTCTGCGTGGTCTTGGAGGCGCGGGTTTCCCGTCGGGCACCAAATGGGGCTTTGTGCGCGCCAATGATGGTCCGCGCTATCTGGCCGTGAATGGCGACGAAGGCGAGCCGGGCACATTCAAAGATCGCTACTATCTGGAACGCACCCCGCATGTTTTCCTGGAAGGCATGCTGATTGCGGCTTGGGCGGTCGAAGCAGAGAAAGCCTTTATCTATATGCGCGACGAATATCCTACCGTGCTGGAGATCCTACGCCGCGAGATCCGCGCGCTTGAGGAGGCAGGCATTGTAGAGCCTGGCTACATCGACCTGCGTCGCGGGGCAGGTGCCTATATCTGCGGCGAAGAATCCGCGATGATTGAATCCATCGAAGGTAAGCGCGGCGAGCCGCGCCACCGTCCTCCCTTTGTGGCGCAAGTCGGCATCTTTGGTCGCCCGACGTTGGTCCATAACGTCGAAACCCTTTACTGGGTCTGTAAAATCAACCGCGAAGGCCCTGAGTGTCTGAACGCGGTCGAGAAAAACGGCCGCAAGGGTCTGCGCAGCTATTCTGTGTCGGGTCGCGTCAAGAACCCCGGCGTGCATCTGCTGCCTGCTGGCTCCACGATCACCGATATCATCGAGGCCTGTGGCGGCATGCTCGAGGGTCATGCCTTCAAAGCCTATCAGCCGGGCGGCCCGTCCTCGGGTCTGTTGCCTGCCTCGATCAACGATGTCCCGCTGGACTTTGACACACTGCAGCCTTTGGGCACTTTCATCGGCTCGGCTGCGGTTGTTGTTTTGTCCGATCAAGACAGCGCCAAAGAGGCCGCGCTCAATATGCTGAAGTTCTTTGAGGACGAAAGCTGCGGGCAGTGCACGCCGTGCCGCGTGGGGTGTGAAAAAGCCGTGAAGCTCATGAGCCGCGACAGCTGGGATACTGGGCTGCTGGAAGAACTCAGCCAAGCGATGGTCGACGCCTCGATCTGCGGTCTCGGCCAAGCCGCGCCAAACCCGATCCGGCTCACGATTAAGCATTTTGCGGATGAAATTTAGGCCCGTCGGTTTACGCAACACTGTCAAATGAACGTAAAGTAAAGCGCGCGAATCTCGTGCGCTTTGCCTATTGTGGGCTGACGCAAAAACAGAGCCGCCATGACCTTCCTCGAAGAAATCGCCTTTCGCCAAAGCCTCTTTTGGGGCGGTGTCACCTTTAGCCTTGTGACCGCCGCGCTTTTTGCGATCTTTGCCTCGTGGCGAGGCCCGAGCTGGTGGAAAACCATTCTGAAAGCCATGCCCGCCGGCGCGTTGGTCTTCGCAGCCTACGCGAACTTCGCCAACCCTCTGGTCATCGCAGCACTCGCCCTGTCCCTCGTCGGAGACATCGCCCTCTCGCGCCCCGGAGATCGCGCCTTTCTGGTCGGCCTCATCGGCTTTGCCGCCGCGCATCTGGCCTACATCGTGCATTTCTACGGTCTGGCCAACGGCACACCGCCTGTCACCGCGGCGGTGATCCTCGTGGCCTTAGCCCTGTCCACGGAATTCTGGCTGAAACCACATACCAAAGACCTCAAATGGCCCGTGCGTATTTACGTCGTTCTGATCACGCTCATGGGGCTGACCGCCGCCGCCATGCCCGCGCGAGAGCTGGCCACGATGGGGGCGTTTCTGTTCATTTTCTCTGACCTGCTCTTGGCCATTCACCTGTTCCGCCTGAAAGACAGCTCGGTCTTGCATGTCCCGATCGCCATCACGCTCTGGGTTGCCTATGCGCTGGCACAAGTCGCAATCCTGATTGGCGCTGGCTTTGCGCAGCCTTTGATCGCCCTCTAAGACCTCTTTTCACCCCCGCCTTGATTGACTACATGTGTTTGAAATCAAGACGAGGCCCCAATGGCGTTATTTTCCAAGCTCCGCGAGCGTTTGTTTAAGTCTTCTTCCCGGCTCGAAGAAGGGCTTGATGCGATTGTCGAGGAGGGCGGAGAGGAAACGCCAGTAGAGGCGCCTCAGCCCGAGGAAGCGCAGCCCGAACCACAAACGCCTGTTGCCGAGGCCGCGCCGGCTGCGCCCGAGGCCCCTGCGCCTGTGGAACCCGAAAAGCCAACGCGCAGTTTGCTAAGTCGCCTGACCGGTGCAGCGCCTGCGAAACCCGTTTTACGCCGGGAACTTGATGACGAAATGCTTGAGCAGCTCGAAGAGCTTTTGATCGCCTCGGATATGGGGGTGGATACCGCGCTGCGCGTGACCGCCAATATCGCCGAGGGTCGTTTCGGCAAACGTCTCTCCACTGAGGAAATCAAAACGCTGCTTTCTGACGAGATAACTCGCATCATGGAGAGTGTCGCAAAACCCCTGCCGCTTTATCCGAAAAAACCGCAGGTCGTTTTGGTCGTTGGCGTGAATGGCGCGGGTAAGACCACAACAATCGGCAAACTCGCCAGCCAATTCACCGCCGCTGGCAAATCCGTCGTGATCGCCGCAGGAGACACCTTCCGCGCCGCTGCCGTCGAGCAACTGCAAGTCTGGGGGGATCGCGCTGGCGTACCCGTCCTGACAGCGCCCGAAGGATCCGATCCCGCAAGCCTTGCCTTTGACGCCATGACACAGGCTGAGGAAATGGGCGCGGACCTTCTGATGATCGACACCGCAGGGCGTTTGCAAAACCGTCAGGACCTGATGGAGGAACTGGCCAAAATCGTCCGCGTCATTCGCAAAAAAGACGAAACCGCGCCGCACAACACAGTGCTCGTTCTGGACGCCACCACCGGCCAAAACGCGCTGTCCCAAGTCGAGACTTTCCAGAAACTCGCCGATGTCTCAGGTCTCGTGATGACCAAACTCGACGGCACGGCCAAAGGCGGCGTCCTTGTTGCGCTGGCCGATAAATTCGGCCTGCCGATCCACGCCATTGGCGTCGGAGAAAAGATCGACGATCTAGACGCCTTTGATCCCAAAGATTTCGCCCAAGCCCTCACCGGGCTCTCAGATGGCTGATTTTTCTCTTGCCGAAAATATCCTCGGGGGTCCGGGGGTGACACCCCCGGCGCGCAATTCGTGAGCGCTTGGTTAACCTCCCTCGAAGGCACAGAGGCCGGGCACCAGCTCGCCCTCGCGCTCGCGCTCTTGGCGGCCTTCCTGCACGCCGTTTTCGGAGCGCTTCAGAAAGGGCGTCACGACCCTTGGCTTAGTCGCGGCGCCATTGATCTGAGCTACGGTCTCATGGCCGCGCCCTTTGCGCTTTTCGTTGTGCCATGGCCTGAACCGCATATGTGGTTGATCTTTGTCGGCGTTTTCCTCATCCATGTTGGCTACAAACTCTTGCAGGCTTTCACCTACACCAAGGGTGACTACACGGTTGTCTATCCGGTGGTGCGTGGTACAGGGCCGCTGTTCGCGGTCATCGGCGCGTATTTCCTCTTTGGCGAGACTTTTACTGGCATCCAGTGGCTCGGCGTCGGCGTTTTGCTCTCAGGCATTTTCGGCCTTGCCGCCTATAATCTGATCTTCCTGCAGTCCAACCGAGACACGCTCCCCGCGGCTCTGGCATTGGCGCTTTTCACGGGCCTCTTTGTGGCGCTTTACACCACGTACGACGCCTACGGCATTCGCGCGACGGCTGATCCGTTCACCTTTCTGGCGTGGTTCTTCATGATCGACGGGATCTTTATGCCACCCATCGCTGCGGTCATGTATTTGCGCATGCAGGACCGCCCGGCCCTTGGCCCGCTCGCAATCCGAGGCTTTTTCGGAGGCCTCACGGCCTTTGCCTCTTTCGGCTCGATCATGCTCGCCACACGGCTCGACAAGGTCGGCGAAGCCGCGGTTCTGCGCGAGACCTCGACCATCTTTGCAGCGCTTATCGGCGTGGTGTTCCTGAAAGAAACCGTTGGCCCGCGCCGCATTGCTCTCATGGCTTTGATCGCGCTTGGGGCGGTAATAGTTGAAATGGGCGGCTAAGGCGATATATCGGCATGAGCCCTCACAAAAGGACAGGCACATGGCAGGCAAGACAATCAACCCGATGCTGAAATCAGCTTTGGAATTCGGCCCGATCATTCTGTTTTTTATTGGCTATCTGCGTCTGCGGGATCAGGTGTTTACCATTGGCGGCACCGACTATGATGGCTTTATTATCGTCACCGCGGCTTTCGTGCCTCTGCTGGCGCTGACCACCTTTATCCTTTGGCGTCTGACGGGTCACCTGTCGAAAATGCAGCTGGCGACTGTTGTGCTGGTCGCTGTCTTCGGAGGCCTGTCGGTCTGGCTGAACGATGATCGCTTCTTCAAGATGAAGCCGACCATGATCTATGTGCTCTTTGGCGGGATCCTTGGCGTCGGTCTGTTGCAGGGAAAAAGCTATCTGAAGTTCGTGATGGAAGAGGCGCTGCCTTTGCAAGATGAAGGTTGGATGATCCTGACCCGTCGCCTAACCGCGTTCTTCATTGGCCTTGCCGTACTGAACGAAGTCATTTGGCGCACCCAGTCCACGGACACCTGGGTATATTTCAAAACCTTTGGTCTCACCGCCGCCGTCTTTGTGTTTTTCATGACCCAGGCGGGCGTCTTCACCAAATACGGGATCGAAGAGGATGAAGCGGATAACGCGTAAAGCCCGCGCCGTTTTCAACCTGAATACACCCTCCCTCGGGGAATAATGCGCCACCCGCGTCACATATGAGGCAACCCACGAATTTCTCCTAGTATCAGGGGGTTTATGCCCCTAGGCCTTTGCAGCAGATGCCACACAGATGGCAAAGGATCGAGGAGGTTACATGGGTTCCATTCATCGCATTTTGCCAGTCGCTTTTCTGGGCCTTGGGCTGAGCGCCTGCGACCGGTCAGAGTATCTCAGCCCGGAAGTGGTGCTGGAGACGGAAAAGGGGCATGTAAGTTGTCAGCTCTATACGACAGACCGGCTCTATTGGGATGAGGCGACGGGATATCCCGAAACCATGACCAAGAGCGAGGCCGATGCCTATTGCAAGGCCGCGGGACGTGAACGCAAGGACGCGGCAGAGGCGCAGGCAGCCACGCAGGCCTAAACGTGATCCGGAAACAGATCGCGCACCACCCAGGTGTCGCTGCGATCTCCGCGCAAGTCGGCCAGCAAGCCGCGCCCGCGTCGCACTGCTGGCCTCGCCCAGACGGTTTTCAGCCAGCGTGCGAGGTTGGGTTTGTCGTCCAGCGTCTGTTCCTGACCCTGCCACAGGGACGCCCAAGGCCAAATCGCCATATCTGCGATCGTGTATGTGTCACCGGCGACATACTCGTTTTCGACTAGTCGCCTGTCCAGAACGCCATAAAGCCGCGCGGTTTCACTGCGGTAGCGATCCTTGGCGTAGGCGATGTCTTCGGGGGCGTATTTCAGGAAATGGTGGGTTTGGCCCGCCATGGGGCCGACGCCGCCCATTTGCCACATCAGCCACTCTTCAACGGCAACACGCTCGCGCTCACCCTCGCCATAAAACAGTCCGGTTTTGCGTGCCAGATATTGCAGGATCGCCCCGCTCTCGAAAACAGAAATCGCTCCGTCCGGGCCGTCATGATCCACAATCGCAGGCATCCGGTTGTTCGGTGCAATGCGCAGGAAGTCCGGCGCGAACTGATCGCCTTTGCCGATATTGATCTGATGCACCTCGTAAGGCAGGCCAAATTCTTCCAGCGCAATCGAGGCTTTCCAGCCGTTGGGCGTGGGCCAAAAATAAAGATCAATCGGTGTCATGCGTTCTCTCCCTCGCGGAGGGCATCATGCCTTAGGAAATCCAATCGGCAAAGAGTGAAGTTTACGTAAGCGGCAAGGGTGATAGGGCAAAAGTTCAGCTCACGCTGTCCGTAAGACTACGAAAAACGCGCTCAGGTTGCGCGACTCAGTTGACCCTCTTGCTGCAGCGCAGTAAGAGACCCTCGTGGCGATTTGTTACCGGATTGCGGGCCACGTGGGGCAGGGAAGTCTCCGAATTCCGCTAAAGAGGTCAGGACGAAGGGACCCCCTTACGCTTGGCCGTACGGGGGTTTTTTTAATGCCCGAATGGTGCCATCCAAAGGATGCGCCGGGCGCGAAGGAGTTGAAGATGAGCGACTGGAACAAGCGGACGAAACTTGTGCATGGCGGCACACGTCGGAGCCAGTACAACGAGGTCAGCGAAGCGATCTACATGACGCAGGGCTTTGTCTATGACAATGCCGAGCAAGCAGAAGCGCGCTTTATCGAGACCGGTCCTGATGAGTTTATCTATGCCCGTTATGGTAACCCAACCGTGGATATGTTCGAGAAACGCATCGCGTTGCTTGAGGGCGCAGAGGATGCTTTTGCGGCAGCTTCTGGGATGGCGGCGGTCAACGGCGCGCTGACGTCTCTTGTGCAGGCAGGGGATCATGTGGTGTCTGCCAAGGCTCTGTTTGGGTCTTGTTTGCACATTCTGGAAAACATCCTCTCGAAGTTCGGCGTCGAAGTAACCTTTGTCGACGGTACTGATCTGGACGCCTGGCGCGCGGCCGTGCGGCCGGACACGAAGGTGTGTTTCTTTGAGTCTATGTCCAACCCGACGCTTGAAGTCATCGACATTGAAGGCGTGGCCGAGATCGCCCATGCGGTCGGTGCGACCGTTGTTGTGGACAATGTGTTCTCAACCCCAGTCTTTTCCAAAGCCATCGAGCAGGGCGCCGATGTGGTCGTGTACTCGGCGACCAAACATATCGACGGGCAGGGGCGTGCTCTGGGTGGCGTGATCCTTGGCACCAAGGACTACATTCGCGGCACGCTTGAGCCTTACATGAAACACACCGGCGGCTCGCTCAGCCCGTTTAACGCGTGGATCATGCTCAAGGGGCTTGAGACCATCGATTTGCGTGTGAAGGCGCAGGCCGAAAGCGCTTTGGCGATTGCCGAGGCCGTCGAAGGCAACCCGGCCTTGGAACGTGCGATCTATCCGGGTCTGAAAACCCACGCGCAGAACGCGCTGGTGCAAAGCCAACTCAGCGGCTGCGGCGGTACGGTTCTGTCTTTGGACGTCAAAGGTGGCAAAGAGGCTGCGTTCAAGTTCCTGAACGCGCTGACGATCCCCGTGATCTCCAACAACCTCGGGGATTCCAAATCCATTGCGACCCATCCAGCGACGACCACGCACCAGCGTCTCAGTGACGAGCTGAAGGCCGAGCTGGGCATCACGCCGGGTCTCATCCGTTTCTCGGTCGGGCTTGAGGACACAGACGACTTGATCAAGGACGTGCGAGTCGCTTTAGAGGCCTCTCAGGTCTGATTGACACCTGCCCAGCGGGGCGGGATAGAATAAGATACTGGAAAAGGGCATGATCCGTATGCCCTTTTTCTGTTTTTCCGACCCTGCGCCCGCAATCGGTTGGTTAAATTGGCAATTTCAGCCGCGACGCACTAAGTTAGTCGCACGCAAGCGTTAGGGAGGTGCCGATGAACATGCACCCATCCAAATCAAAGTCCGAGCTCAGCCGGGACGAGGCCCAAGAGGCCCTTGAGAAGCTGCGCGCTTGGGCCAAGGACGCGAGCCCCACTGAGATTGCCGAACTGGAACCCGCGATTGCGCGGCTTTTGCCCGGCCAAGAGGTCGCGAATTACCCAGAGCTGTCGCGTGAATATCCCGAGGATTTCACCGTCGACGCCGCCTATCGCGAGACGCTGCCGGATCTGCAAAACGGGCCGACCAGCCTGATCAAAGGCGCCAAGAAACAGATCCAGCACGTCGGGATCTCGAATTTCCGCCTGCCGATTTCCTACCGCACCCGTGAAGGTGGGGATGTGACCCTTGAGACCTCTGTGACCGGCACGGTCAGCCTTGAAGAGGACAAGAAGGGCATCAACATGTCCCGCATTATGCGCAGCTTTTATAAGCATGCAGAAAAGACCTTTAGTTTCGAAGTGCTGGAACATGCGCTGAAAGACTACAAGGCGGACCTCGGCAGCTTTGATGCGCGCATTCAGATGCGTCTGCGCTATCCGATGAAGATCCCGTCTTTGCGCTCGGGTCTTGAAGGTTATCAGTATTACGATATCGCCATGGAAAAGGTGGATGTGAACGGCAAGCCGCTCAAGATCATGCATCTGGACTATGTTTATTCCTCGACGTGCCCCTGTTCTTTGGAATTGTCTGAACACGCGCGCCAATCGCGTGGGCAGTTGGCGACGCCGCATTCTCAGCGTTCTGTGGCGCGGATTTCGGTGGTCACCAAGCCGATCCAGAAACTGTGGTTCGAAGACCTGATCGACATGGCCCGCCGCGCGGTGCCGACCGAAACACAGGTCATGGTGAAACGCGAGGACGAACAGGCCTTTGCGGAACTGAATGCGGCCAATCCGATCTTTGTTGAAGACGCCGCGCGCTTGTTCTGCGCCGAGCTTCAGCAAGACGAGCGCATCGGAGATTTCCGCGTGATCGCGAGCCATCAGGAGAGCCTGCACAGCCACGACGCGGTCTCGATCCTGACTGAGGGCGAGACCTTTGAGTCGGGCTCCATCGATCCAAAGCTCTTCACAACACTCTTCCACGTTGGCTGATCCCTGCTAAGCTGGGGTTAACCAGCTTAGGGGGTATCATGCGTAAGATTTTGATTGCTTTGGGGCTTTTGGCCTCGCCTTTGGCCGCGCAGGAGGTCGATTGCGCAAACGCCACGACGCAGATGGAAATGAACTTCTGCGCGGCGCAGTTTTATGGCTATGCGGATGAAGACCTGAACCTCGCCTATAAGCTCGCTATGGCGCAGGCCAAGGAAATGGACAAATACATCGCTGCGGACGAGCTTCCGTCGGCCACAATGCTACGCGACGCACAGCGCGCCTGGATCACCTACCGAGACCTCGCTTGTGCTGCAGAAAGCACCTTGGTGCGTGGGGGCAGCATGGAGCCGCTGATGTACTATAGCTGCCTTGAACGCGAGACGCGCAGCCGCACGGAAAGCCTGCGCATTTTCGGAGAAACGAACTAACCAGTTCGCTATGAGTTGACACTGGGTGAGGTTCACGCCAACGCTGCGCCTATGATCGACCTAAGACCTGTCGGATATGTCATTGGCCTCATGGTGGCCATGTTGGGTGTCGCGATGCTGCCGCCCATGGTGATGGATATCATCGACGGGCAAGGTCATTGGCCGGTCTTTGGCGAAAGCGCGCTGTTTACTGTTCTTGTTGGCGGACTTGTGGCCCTGGCCTGTCAGTCGGGCAACCAGCAAGGGCTGACGCTGCAGCAGACCTTTATGCTGACCACGGGCGTCTGGCTGGCTCTGCCGATCTTTGGCGCGTTGCCGTTTGTTTTGGGCGCAACCGAAGCGCGGTTCGTCGATGCCTTCTTTGAAGCGATGTCAGGTCTGACCACTACAGGGTCTACAGTTCTGACGGGCCTAGAGACCCTGCCGCGAGGGCTCTTGCTATGGCGTGGCATTCTGCAGTGGCTTGGCGGGATCGGGATCATCGTTGTGGCGATGGTGTTTCTGCCAGAACTGCGG
>JABSOU010000109.1 GCA_013215215.1 Cognatishimia sp.
CGCCCCGCCTCAAATTCCCTAGATGACCAACCAACCAGCGTCGCTGCCCCGTCGGTGAAGCGGGTTCTATGCTTAGTGCCGAGAACCCGCAAGCGGTTTTTTCACCTTTTTTAATCTTTTTTGGAATTTTTGTGAAACTTATTTATTTACAATGTCTTAGATCCACATCCCTCATCGAACAATTGCTAGGCACTCGCAAAAGACACCAAAACTCGCAGCGATCATGCGGCACTGCAGCGTTATCCACAGACTCGGTATATGCGGCGGTTCAAAAGAACGACAAATTCCACCCTCCCCAAAGCTTGGCAAAAGCCGTACCCTGCCCGAAATCTACGGGCACGAGTATCAAACCATGGCAGCGGCAGGCTTCAATATCTTAATTATCGGTCAATCCGGTCGCCTGACGTTTGAGGCGATTTTGCTAATTGCCTCCCTGCGAAAGAATACCCCTGAGTTCTCCGGAAAAGTCTTTGTCGCTGAGCCTGAGGCCGGACCACTTTGGCCGCGTGCGCGGATGATCAGCAATGCCAGCCATCGGTTACTCCTCAAAGACCTAGGCGCCGAGATCGTCGGTTTTAAAAGCCAGCATTTTGGCGCGGACTATCCCTATGGCAACAAGATCGAAGCCCTAAAAGCGCTGCCCAAAGGTAAACCCTTTCTGTTCCTGGACACCGACACCTTGATCCTAGACGATCTGACCAAGGTGCCCTTTGACTTTGACGTGCCCAGCGCTTCGCAACGTGTAGAAGGCACTTGGCCAACACCCGAACTCTATGGGCCGGGTTACACTGAGATCTGGAAGTCCCTCTACGATCGCTTCGGCCTCGACTTCGACAGCTCTCTCGATCTGAGCCAACCCGACGAATACTGGCGGCGCTATCTCTATTTCAATGCGGGGTTCTTCTATTACCGTTGCCCGCATGAGTTTGGCGCGCGGTTCCTGGACTATGCTGTCGAGATCCGCGACAATCCTCCCAAGGAACTCGTCTGCCAGTCGCTTGACCCCTGGCTGGATCAGGTCGCCCTGCCCCTTGTGATTCATTCCTTTGGCGGCAAACGCGATGCCCTCCCCAAAGGCCTGATGGATGGAGAGGTTACCTGCCACTACCGCATGTTCCCGCTACTATACGCCAAGGAAAGCGACCGCGTGGTTGAGGTGCTAGAATCCGTTGCCAAAGACAAGGCGCTTAAACCGATCCTGAAGCAATATGATCCGATCAAATTCATGGTCTATCACGGGCGCGGCCATAAGGTGCGGGCCATGTTTGATCGCGAGAACCTGCCGCGCAAAGAAAAGGCCATCCGCAACAAGATCCGCAAAGCTGGGTTTTGGATGCGATAGGCCGCGGATTTGACGCAACTCAGAGCGGCCCCTAGTCTGTATCAATCCAGACCGGAGCCTGCCTCATGTCCCGCAGCAAATGGAACCATGTCCCTGACGCCCTACCCCTAAAGGTAAACCCTTTGTGGCAGTGGCCGCTAAACCTGCGCGCGGCTTTTGACTGGTGGTGGCGTGGATGGTTTCCGATGACGGTCAGCCTGGTGATCGTGGGGCTGTCCGTTGGTCTGTGGCTCTTTGCGAGCCCGAGCCTTAACACAGCAGCCACACCCGGCCTTTGGATCCCAGGCATCTGGCTGCGCAATCTCGTGATCGTCGCGCTTCTGGCGCAGGGCCTACATCTGGTGCTCTATCGTTGGAAATGGCAAGGCAGCGCCAAGAAATACGACCCGCGCCCCTACCCGCGCAAAGGGCGAGTGTTTACCTTTGGCGATCAATATATCGACAATGTCTTTTGGGCGCTGGCCTCTGGCGTCACGATTTGGACGATGTTTGAGACGCTCATCCTTTGGGCCATGGCAAACGGACTGGCGCCGATCTGGTCTTGGTCCGAGGGGCCGATTTGGTTCATTGCGATCTTTCTGCTGATCCCGCCGTGGGAAAGCCTCTATTTCTATGCCATCCACCGCCTGCTGCACAGCCGTCTGCTCGATCGCTTTCATGCGCTGCATCATCGCAATACGGATGTCGGGCCGTGGTCGGGGCTGTCGATGCATCCGGTGGAACATCTGCTCTATTTCGGCACCGCGCTGATCCATTTCATCGTTCCAACGCATCCGGTGCATTTGATCTGTCATCTTATGTTCTTTGGGCTTTATGCCATCGTGACCCATTCGGGGTTCGAGGGCCTGTGGCGCAACGGCAAAAAGCGGCTGCATTTGGGGAACTTTCATCACCAGATGCATCATCGGTTCTTTGAGGTGAACTATGGCACGCTCGAGATCCCGATGGACAAGCTCTTTGGCACCTTTCACGACGGCACCGAAGCCGGAGACGCCATGATGAAAGAGCGGCTCAAGACACGCACGCGCCCGTTGGACTAGGGCAACGCGCCATAGACCACGCAAACAAGCCATTGAAAGCCCGCGCCCTGCCGCCTACACATTTACCAACAGTTTTTGGAGGATGACGATGACCGACGGACCTACCTACGGTTTTGATACTTTGCAAATTCACGCAGGCGCGCGGCCAGATCCTGCGACAGGGGCTCGGCAAACGCCGATCCACCAGTCCACGGCATTCGTGTTCCGAGACTCTGACCACGCGGCGGCGCTGTTTAACCTGCAAGAAGTGGGGTTCATCTATTCCCGCCTGACCAACCCGACGATTGCGGTTTTGCAGGAACGTATTGCGACGCTAGAAAATGGCGTTGGCGCAGTCTGCTGTTCTTCGGGACATGCGGCGCAGATCATGGCGCTCTTCCCTCTGATGCAGCCGGGCTGCAATGTTGTGGCCTCCAACCGTCTTTATGGCGGCACGATCACCCAGTTCAGCCAAACCATCAAACGCTTTGGCTGGAGCGCGAAATTCGTTGATATCGACGACACCGAAGCACTGGCCGAAGCGATCGACGAAAACACCCGCGCGGTGTTCTGTGAATCCATCGCCAACCCAGGCGGCCATATCGCGGACCTGCCTGCCATCGCAGCAGTCGCGGACGACGCAGGCATTCCTCTGATCGTGGATAATACCACCGCAACACCGTACCTGTGCAACCCAATCAGCCTGGGCGCGACTTTGGTTGTGCATTCCACCACCAAATATCTGACGGGCAATGGCACCGTCACCGGTGGCTGCGTTGTAGACAGCGGCAAGTTTGACTGGTCTGCCAATGACAAATTCCCGTCGATGTCCGAACCAGAGCCTGCGTATCACGGGCTGAAATTCCACGAGACCTTTGGTCCTCTGGCTTTCACTTTCCACTCCATCGCAATCGGGTTGCGCGACCTCGGCATGACGATGAACCCGCAAGCGGCGCATTATACTTTGATGGGGATCGAGACTCTGTCCCTGCGGATGCAGCGCCATGTGGAAAACGCGACAGATCTGGCGGAGTGGCTCGAGGGGCATGACGCGGTGGATTATGTGACCTATGCGGGCCTGAAATCGTCGCCCTACTATGACCGTATGGCCAAGATCTGCCCGAAAGGCGCGTCTGCCTTGTTCACGATCTCGCTCAAGGGTGGCTATGACGCCTGTGTGAAACTGGTTGATAGCCTCGAGATCTTTAGCCATGTGGCGAACCTTGGCGACGCGCGCTCGCTGATCATTCACCCGGCGTCGACCACGCACCGCCAGTTGACCGTCGAGCAACAGACCGCAGCGGGCGCGGGTCCGAGCATTGTGCGTCTGTCGATTGGCATTGAGGATATCCAAGACCTTAAGGGCGACCTAGATCGCGCGCTGAACGCGGCGAGTAAGTAAGTCGAGCACAGCGCCGGTCCGGTGGGCCGGCGCTGTGACTCTCATGATGGCCACCTAATAGTGGCAAAATCCCCCCGACATTCTTGAAAGGCAATCAAGTTGCCAAAGCGCCGGCCCTTCGGGACCGGTCCGGCGCTGTGCTCGGCGGGCCTTTGGCCCTTGTTCCGAGCACTAATACCTTACTCTGCAATCTCAAAGGTGATCGTGACCCGAGCCGAGGTCGAGACCTCTCCCTCTGCAATCGGAACGGCATCTGACATGACCATCGCCGAGCGCCCCATAAACACCGGCTGCGGCGAAGACGTCACCCCATCCGTCAGCTCAATAATCTTGCCTAGCGAAACGCCTGCTGCTTCCGCATAAAGCTCAGCCTTTGCACGCGCATCGGCCACTGCACGACGGCGCGCCTCGTTCTTGGCGTCCGTGGAATCCTGCAGGCCAAAGCTTAGCCCGTTGAACGTATTCGCCCCATCCTCAACCACCTGATCCAGCAATCCGCCCAGCTTGTCCAAATCGCGCACGCGGATATGCACCGTATTGCCCGCAGAATAGCCGCGAATGTTGCGCCCGCCGTGGCGGTTGTAGCTGTCGTCCCAAACCGGGTTCAGATAGAGCCCGCTGGTCTGCACGTCCTTCGCCTCGACCCCCAGCTCGGTCAGCGTTGCCAAAACCGTGGCCGTCGCCTCGCTCACTTGATCCAACGCGTCATCCGCCTGTTTCGCCGCGAACTGCGAGCCAAGTGTAATCGTCGCCATATCCGGCGCCTGCTCAACCGAGCCCTGCCCCTGAACAACGATCTCGCCCGCCAAACCAAAGGACGGCACGGCAAGTGCTACAGCGAGAGCCCAAGAGTGAAATTTTAACATATGATTGCCTCCAAGTATCCGAAGCATCCCCGATCGGCATTGCAACGCGCATTGCGCCGCAGATCAACCGCTTTTGCTTTGCCTCGGCGGCTTCCTGCTGTAAAGTTTGGCTTTAAGACCCCGTGCCCTCAGAAGTTTAGGTCCAGAGCTTAGGTATGAAGCCCGATTTTGCCTTATCCCTTTCCATGGAAGGCATCACGTTGCTGTGTCGCGCAGAAACGGGATGGCATCTGTTGGGCGATGTGCCTCTGGATCACCGCGATCTGGGCGCGGCTTTGGCCGATCTGCGCGCCGAAGGCGAAGCGCTGGTTGACGGACCTGCGGCCTGCAAGCTCATTCTGCCTAATGATCAGATCAAGTATCTGCACGTCCCGGCCACAGAGGAGGACGCTGAGGCTCAGGTTGCGGCAGCCCTGCAAGGGGCCACGCCCTATGACGTCGCCGAGCTGTCCTATGATTTCACTGAGATCGACGACGTCTTTCAGGTCGCCGCAGTGGCCATCGAGACGCTGCGCGAGGCCGAAGCCTTTGCGGTCGAACACGGGTTTGCACCGGTAAGCTTTGTGGCCATCCCGGTTGGCGATGATTTCGAAGGCGAACCCTTCTTTGGTGCAACCGGCGTCGCCGGGCAATTCCTTGGGCCGGATGAGTACCCCGAGCCTGATCTTTTGGCCGTCGATATCACGGGCGCAGGCGCGCCGTTTGATTTCCAGCCGCTCTACAGTACACCAGCAATACCCGAGGAGGCGCCCTCTTTTGCGTCCAGACGCCGCCCGAGCCCCGACGCGCCGTTAGAGCCTTTGACACCTGTCGCCGAGCCGATTGCGCCAGCGAGCCCGTCGGTCATACAAGACACGATTGTCGCACCGTCCCCGCCTCCGCCAGATCCATCTAGTCTCAGCACTCAAACACCACGTTTTGATCCGGCGACTCTCGCCGCAGGCCTCAAGGCACACCCTAAAGGCGCTATGACACCTGCACTGGAGGTAGCCAATCCAGCACCCAAGATCCGGCCCGACTCTTATGTCGGCGTGACCGCACAGCCGATGGCCGATCTGCCGCGGCATAAACAGATCTCGCTCTATCTGATCGCCTTCTTTGTCGTCCTTTTGGCGGCAGCGGTCACATGGGCGGCCCTTTTCACCGAAGACGGCGTCGCGACCCTTTGGCAAGGCGGTGAAGAGACCACGCAGGTCGCAGCTCTGCCTGATCCAACTGTGGACACACAGCCTCTGGCGCCTGTCTCGCCAGAAACCATCACCGACAGCGCCGAGATCGAGGCGATGGAGGACGATGGCATCTATGATCCGGTCGAAGCCGCGATTGAGCCGTCTTTGGAGGCCGAGGCCCGCTATGCCGCGACAGGCATCTGGGATTTCGCACCGCGCCAGCCGAGCCTACCTGTCACTGAGGGCACCGAAGGGATCTATGTCGGCTCGTTTGAAGTCTCGCAGCAGACGCACGACGCCATTGCCCTGCCGTCGATTGAAAGCCTGACAAATGATGTGGCCCTGCCTGTGCAGTATGATCCGCTTCCCGCAGGCACAGTTCTGGAGTTTGACGACCGCGGTCTTGTTGTAGCGACCCGCGAGGGGGCTTTGACGCCTGAATGGATCACGGTCTTTGCGGGTAAACCCGCCGTGGTGCCTGCCTCTTTCCCAACCCGCACCGTCGCGCCAACGCCTGCGCCCGAAGAAGCCACCCAAGACCCCGCGCTTCTGCAACTTGCCAGCGTTCGCCCGCAACCCCGCCCCGGTGACCTGGTTGAACAGAACGAACGCGCTACTTTGGGCGGCAGCACGCTCTCCGAACTCGCAGGCCTGCGCCCACGTCTACGCCCCGAAGATCCGGCACTTGAAGCAGCAGCGGCCGTTGTTGCCTCTATCGATCCAAGCGATCTGGAGGGCGCGACCGCGCTCGCGATTCCGTCTAGCCTGCGCCCTGCTCTGCGGCCCAATGGCTTTGAGGCCAAGGCCGCCAAAGTTCAGGAACAACTGGCGGCCGTTGCTGTGCCGCCTGCGCAAGTTACAACGCCCTCGATCCCAAGCTCGGCCTCTGTGGCACGCTCTGCCACACAGACCAATGCGATCAATCTTCGCAAGATCAACCTGATCGGCGTCTATGGCACCACCAGCGACCGACGCGCCTTGGTGCGCCTGTCGACCGGACGCTATCGGAAGGTCAAAGTCGGAGATCGTCTGGATGGAGGCCGCGTTTCGGCCATCGGCGAAAGCGAGTTGCGCTATGTGAAAGGCAGCCGCAGTATCGTGCTGGCTTTGCCTAAGGGCTAACATCGCGGCGGCGCGTTTCGGGGGGAAATCCCTCGCATCTTTTCCCGTTCTTGCGGATATCCAAGACTCTAAGGTTCCCAAGGAAACGCAGAGCTCATTGGCCTGCCAAAAAGAGGGAATTCCATGGAACTGATTATCAGCCTTATCGCAGGCGCTATTGGCGGCAATGTCGCGGGTGGTGCAATCAAGAACATCAACCAAGGCACAGTCATCAACTCGATCGCCGGCATCCTCGGCGGAGGCCTGGGCGGTTCAATCCTATCGATGGTCGGTGCCGGCGCCCTTGCCGGGGGTGGCGGCCTGGACGTGATGTCGATCATCGGGCAGCTGGTCAGCGGTGGCGTTGGCGGCGGGGTGGTTCTGGCCGTGGTCAGCGCCGTTCGCAAAGCTCTGGGTAAATAAATCTCACGCCCGCGACCAAAGCTTGGTCGCGGGCGTCGTCGTTATTCCGCGGCAATCTCGCCGTTGTTAATCTGCTCTTGCTCGATGCTTTCGAACAAGGCCTTAAAGTTGCCTTCCCCGAACCCATCGTCGCCCTTGCGCTGGATGAATTCGAAAAAGATGGGCCCAATCACGGTTTTCGAGAAAATCTGTAGAAGGATCTTGGTCTCTCCGCCATCTACAACGCCTTCGCCATCAATCAGGATGCCGTGTTTCATCATCCGATCCTTAGGCTCGTCGTGGCCGACAACGCGTTCATAGGATTGATCGTAATAGGTCTCATTCGGGCCGGGCATGAACTTCAACCCTTTTTCTGCAATCGCATCGGTCGAGGCGTAGATATCATCAGACCCAACCGCGATGTGCTGAATACCCTCGCCTTTGTACTTCTTAAGATAGCTGACAATTTGCCCGGTCTCGCCGCGGTCTTCGTTGATCGGAATACGGATTTTGCCGCAAGGGCTGGTCAAGGCGCGCGACAGCAGGCCTGTGAATTTGCCTTCGATGTCAAAGAAGCGAATTTCGCGGAAATTGAACAAATCGCCGTAGAATTTGAACCAGACGTCCATGTTCCCTTTGAACACATTGTGGGTCAGGTGATCCAAGTAGAAAAACCCATCGCCCTTTGGTTTGGACTGGGTGATCCAGTCAAATTCCCAGTTGTAGGGCGAGGTGTCATAATAGGCGTCGGTGAAATAAATCAGAGACCCACCAATCCCTTCAATCGCGGGCCAGTCAACGGATTTATCGTCACCCTCATAAGGCGTCGCGCCCTTGGCGACCGCATGTTCAAACGCCTTTTGCGCATCAACCACGCGCCACGCCATCGCGGACGCGCAAGGGCCATGCGCCTCAACAAACCGCGCGGCAAAGCTGTTTGGCTCATTGTTCAGCACATAGGTGATGTCGCCTTGCTGCCAAAGCTCGATCGCTTTCGTCTTATGGTTGGCCACATGAACGTAGCCCATACGCGCAAACAGGTCGCGCAGCTCTTGCGGTTCGGGATGCGCGAACTCAACGAACTCAAACCCATCGGTACCGGCAGGGTTATGGTCAGAGATCTCGGCGCGGGGGGCGTCATGTGGGAAAGGACCCATGGGGCAGCTCCTTAGAGTAGGTTTTCGGTGTTAAACCCAACCTATTCGCAGCCAGAGGCGGAAATTCCGCAAAGTTGCGTGCATTTTGCTTTGTTTTCGCGTATGATTTCAGGAAATCACTAAAATCACGCGCAAATTTCGCAAAATGCTTGATCAAACCGACAAAAACCTGCTCTCCGCTCTGCAAAATGACGCCCAATTGACGGCGCAGCAGTTGGGGGAACAGCTTAATCTCTCCACCAGCCAGGCGGGTCGTCGCAGGCAGCGGCTTGAGGCTGAGGGCTATATCCAGAACTACGCCGCCAAGATCGATCCAATTCGTGTGGGGCTCACGGTGCAGGCCTTTGTGCAGGTTCAACTGTCGACCCATGGTCCGGATCAAAGCACCTCGATCAACCGCCTGTTTTCCCTGCGCCCGGAAATTACCAGTGTCTGGACCCTCACGGGCGATGCGGACTATCTGCTGCGGGTCTATTGCGAAGACCTCTCGGCCCTGAACCGCCTCATCCACGAGGTCCTCTTGCCGCATGAAGCTGTCAGCCGCGTGCAAAGTCAGATCGTGATGGACCAACTCAAACGCGACGCGCCCCTTCCGACTTAAAGAAAGCCCATCATGGACGTCTTCCTCTACCAAGCCACCATCTTCCTCGTCGCCATGGTCATCGCCGTGCCGCTGGCCTCTCGCATGGGGTTAGGGTCGGTGCTGGGATACCTTATGGCGGGCGTGGTCATTGGTCCGGTTCTTGGCCTCATGGGCAGCCACGAAACCCAGAGCCTACAGCACGTCGCGGAGTTTGGCGTTGTGATGATGCTGTTTATCATTGGGTTGGAACTGGACCCACGCGCGCTTTGGGACATGCGCCACAAGCTGCTTGGGCTTGGAGGGCTGCAGATTACTCTCACGACGGCGGCCGTCTGGGCCCTGTTCAGCCAATGGGGCTATGCATGGTCAATTGCGCTGGCGGTCGGTTTGATCTTTGCGCTTTCGTCCACCGCGATTGTCCTGCAGACGCTGAACGAAAAGGGGCTCATGCAAACGCCCGGCGGGCGCTCGACGTTCTCAGTCCTATTGATGCAGGACATCGCGGTCATACCTATGCTCGCACTCTTACCGCTTCTTGCATTGCCCGTCTTGCCCGAGATTGCCGCCGACGGATCAATCTCTTTGGGCGGACACGAAGACGATCACCACGCAAGCCTATCACTGGTCGAAGGGCTGCCAAGCTGGGGCGTCACCCTTGTAACCTTGGGCGCGGTCGGTGGCGTGATCCTTGCGGGCATCTACCTCGTGCGCCCCATGTTCCGCTTCATCGACAAAGCGGGGCTGCGCGAGATGTATACGGCGCTGGCCCTCCTGATCGTGGTCGGTATCGGGTTTCTCATGATGCTGGTTGGCCTGTCAGCGGCGCTCGGAACCTTCCTTGCCGGTGTGGTCCTCGCCAACTCCGAATTCCGCCACGAGCTTGAAAGCGATATCGAGCCATTTAAAGGCCTGCTTCTGGGGATCTTCTTCATCACCGTCGGCGCGCAAATCGACTTCCCGACGTTGTTTCAGGATCCACTGAATATCTTGGGGCTCACGCTCTCCGTCATCGCGATCAAAATGACGATCCTGTTTATCCTGGGGCGCGCCTTTGGCCTGAGGGGACGCGATCAATGGCTTTTTGCGCTGGCCCTCGCACAGGCCGGGGAATTTGGGTTTGTCCTGATTTCCTTCGCACTTCAGACCAATGTTCTGCCCACGGATCTGTCCGAAACCCTGCTTCTGGTCGTGGCCCTCTCGATGCTGATCACGCCGCTTCTCTTCATCCTTTACGAGATGCTCTCGTCGCGCATGCAAGAAACTGATGACGAGATGGAGCCCGACGAAATCGACGAGCTCGGCCCGGTGATCATCGCAGGTATCGGCCGGTTCGGGCAGATCGTGAACCGTCTTGTACGCGCCTCGGGTTTCAAAACCGTGGTTCTGGACCGCGACCTAGACACAATCGACACAATGCGCCGTTTTGGCGTCCGCGCCTATGTCGGAGACCCAACCCGCCCGGACCTCTTGCGCGCCGCAGGCCTCAAGGACGCCAAGGTGCTTGTGGTAGCCTTGGACGACCCGGCGGCCGCGCTGCGTTTGGTCAAACACGCGCGCAAGGAACGCCCTGACCTCCATATCATCGCCCGCGCGACGGATCGTCCGACCGTGTTTAAACTGTTCCAGGCCGGTGCAAATGACATCGTCCGCGAGATGTTTGACAGCTCACTGCGCGCCGGGCGCTATGTGCTCGAAAACATGGGCCTTACGGATTATGAGGCGGCCATGGCGGAAGAAGCCTTCTATCACCACGACCGTGACGCCGTTCGGGAACTCGCGCTTCTGTGGCGCGAGGACATCCCGGGATCGCAGAACAAACCCTATATCGACAAAGCGATGGAGCTTGAGGCCGAGCTACAGACCGTCCTCACAGCTCAGATCGGCAAGGAAACTTAGCCCGCAGAGACGCCCGCTTCGGCAAAAGTCGCCATACCGGAATGACAGGCGACTGCGGACTTCACAATGTTGATCGCCAGCGCGCCGCCCGAGGCCTCCCCCAGACGCATGTTCATCGCCAACAGCGGCTCTTTGCCTAGGTTCTTCAGCACATTGAAATGCGCGGCTTCTGCACTGACGTGCCCCGCCACACAGTGATCGAGCGCACTGTCCTCTTCCGCCGCCAAAGTCGCGGCTGCCGCAGAACAAATGAACCCATCCAGAACCACCGGAATACGCGCGACCCGCGCCTTGGCAATCGCGCCAGCCATCGCGGCCAGCTCTCGCCCACCCAGACAGCGCAGCACTTCCAGACCGCTACGATCCGCATTCACCGCAACGCCTTCGCGCACAACAAGGGCTTTGGTCGCGAGACCCGCATCGTCGACGCCGGTGCCTCGACCAACCCAATCTTCAGCCTCTCCGCCATAGAGCGCGTGGGCAATCGCCGCGGCAGAGGTCGTATTGCCGATCCCCATTTCGCCAACAACCAAAAGGTCGGTGCCCTCAGCCACCGCATTCCAACCGGTCAGCAGAGCCTCAACAACCTCAGCCTCGCTCATCGCAGGGCCTTTGGTGAAATCCGCCGTCGGATTGTCCAAGTCCAAGGCATGCACATCGAGCGTCGCGCCCGCCGCCTTAGACAGCTGAT
>JABSOU010000110.1 GCA_013215215.1 Cognatishimia sp.
GCCCTGCCAATATGAAAGGCAGCTGGGCCGGGGCCATGGGGCATACGCAGTTCATTCCGACGTCGTTTCAGTCTTTTGCGGTGGATTTCACGGGCGACGGGCGTCGCGACATCTGGTCGGATGATCCATCTGACGCCTTGGCGTCGACCGCTGCCTATCTGCAGAGATCTGGCTGGACCAAGGGCCAACCTTGGGGTGTTGAGGTCAAAATCCCGGCGTCCTTTGACTTTAAACTCGCCAATCGCAAAATCACCAAAGCCCCCAGCGACTGGGCGCGTCTGGGTGTGGTTGGCCTAGACGGCAAGCCGGTTCGCAATTTTGGCAAGGCTTCCGTGCTTTTACCAGGCGGCCATCGCGGCGTGGCGCTTCTGATCTTCGATAACTTCGCGGCGATCGAGAAATACAATACCGCGGATGCCTACGTGATCGGAGTGGGTCATTTGAGCGACCGCATCACCGGCGGTGGAGCCTTTAAGTCAGGCTGGCCCTATGGCGACCGCGCGCTTACCTTCGATGAGCGCAAAGAGCTGCAACGTCGTCTCAATCAGCGTGGCCATGGAGACCTCAAGGTCGATGGTCTGATTGGGCCGATTACAATCGATGCCGTGCGTTCCTATCAGTTGGGACGCGGTTTTGTGCCCGATGGCTATGCGTCCTTCAACCTTTTGAAAGGGATGCGGTAGGCCTAATCGCCTAGCGCAAGGCTTCCTTTAGCGCCGCGACCTCGGCTCTAAACCCGGTTTCGTAGTCCGGCGTACCATTCTCGACCTTCCACGCGCAATAGGCCGCCATTCTGTAATGATACGCAGGCGCCAATTCCAGATAGCGGGCCGCAGCCTGCGGGTAGTGCCGCAAAAACAGATCCCTATCCTCTAGGCTTAGCGCTTCGCCGCGATAGAGGCCCTGCATCGCAGGTGACAGAAAGATCGCGATGTCTTCGCAGGGATCACCGACGCCCGGGCATTGCCAATCGATCAGATGCAGCCCGTCCGCGTTGGTGATCAGGTTTCCCGGCACCATATCGCAATGCAACAATACCGTCTGCGTGGTGGTTGGCACATCCAAAGCGGGCCTCAAATCCGCTAAATCCGAATGCTCTTTGCATCGCGCCAAAATCTCGTCCCCGTGCGCCAAAACCTCCGCACTGCCATTGGGCAATGAACGCAGACCACTAGGAATTGCTTGGCCGTGCAACCTCTGCATCATCGCCGCGATCTCCGCGACGCCGTCCCGCCAGGGCTGCCCGGGAATGGCGTGATAGAGAGTGCAATGGCCCTCGGAACTGTCAAAGCTCGCCACGAGCTCAGGCGCTATGCCGAGGCCTGAGAGATGCGCAAGCATCATGGCCTCAGCCGCCGCATCATTGGGGAAAAGCGGATTGGCGCTTGAGGTGCGATAGAGCTTCAAAACCAACGTCTGCTCAGTCCCGCTCACTTGCCACGCCGTATTCGTGCGCCCACCAAACAGCACCGACCATTGCGCCTCAGCGACCCAAGGCGCAAAATCGCTAACACGCTGGCGCAGCTCAGGTGAGGGAAGGGGGGCAGTCTGGATCAACGCATGCTCCTCGGGCGACGTAGCGGGCAGGTGCGGCCCGTCTAGCAGAGAACCCTATAAATCCGAACTATGCTTTTGAAATTCCGCCAAAGCACGTGTCCAGACCGACCCAGTCAAATCATCGGCGCTCTGCAAGGTGGGCAGGAGCTGCGCGGCATAGTCCTCTGAGCTCTCCAGAGGCAAAAGCGACGGTAGATTGTCGATGGCCATGACATCTAAGGCGGGCGTGTCATGTACCCGCAAGACCGGATCGCTCCAAGAGGTGGCGCGATCATAAAGCGGAATTGGGTTGAATGCGCTGTCCGGATCACAAGCGACATCGCCAATGACGCTGAGTTTTCTTGAGTCCGCTAAAGCCTCTTTCGGCACAAAGACCGGCGTGCCTTCGCGTGCAAAAATCGAATTCACAAAGATGTCGTGCACAAGGATTTCAGGAAACGGCCCGCCATGCGCGGTCTCTTCCATGTCCCACTCAGTAACTGAGCTCCCCATAGCGACCAGCAGGTCCTTGGCCCCTGTGCCGACACGCCCTTTCGCGCCAATCACGATTGCACTGGGCCGCGCGGAGCCCAACGCTGCCAAACGTCCGCGCAGATCCTCAAGCAAAGCATCTTTGTCGCGATACGCCTCGACCGCGCCACAAACTCCGCCGTTCTGCTGCGCAATCCAGGCCATCAAACTGACCGCCGCGCCCGCATAGCCTGCCCAATAGCCAAAGGCCGCAACCCGTCTGCCGGTCTCATCGACAAGGCTCTCCAGATCACAAAGCGTGCCACCGCCCGCCTTAAACCGTTCAAGCAAGACCCGACCGGAGGCTTGGCCCTTATAAGCATGTCCAAACAGGATATGGCGATGCGGCAGAGGAGTGCCATCCTCAGGCAGCTCCTTTAGCCCAAAGATAATCGCCTCCGACGGCGCATTGGGCCAAGTCCCAGTCTCTGCAATCTCGCATCCCACCTGCGCATAGGCTTCGGTTGGGATCACACGGCTCTCGCTTGCTTCAACCGTCACACGCATTCCCCGCGCAAGCAGGGACTTGGCTCCCTCAGGCGTCACCCCCACGCGGGTCTCATTGTCACGCTGCTCTGCCCGCACCCAGATATGTGCCATGTCGCCTCTTTCGCTTCTGTTCAGCCGCAACACTATCGCGCGCGTCGCGACTGTACAGAGGCTAGGGTTTCATCTTGCCAAAAATACTCAAACACCCGGTTTCGGGAGGAGCTGCAATTTCGGGCCTTTCTAAGGGGGCTGCCCCGTGGCAAAAGACAGGGGGACGGCAAGGAGACGCGACATGGGTGAACAGGCGAAATTCGGCAAAGGGTGTCATCTACATCTAATCGACGGCTCGGCCTTTATCTTTCGCGCCTATCACGCATTGCCGCCTTTGACGCGGAAATCCGACGGATTGCCGATTGGCGCGGTCGCTGGCTTCTGCAACATGCTGCACCGCTATGTTGAGGGCAACACGGGGCCAGATGCGCCGACCCATGTGGCGGTGATCTTTGACCATTCCGGCAAGAGCTTCCGCAACGACCTCTACGATCTCTACAAAGCCAACCGCCCGCCCGCGCCCGAGGATCTGCGCCCGCAGTTCCCGCTGACACGCGACGCCACGCGTGCTTTCAATATCGCTTGCAAAGAGATCGAAGGCTTTGAGGCCGACGACATCATCGCGACCCTCGCCTGTCAGGCACGCGACGCGGGCGGGCGCTGTACCATTATCAGCTCGGACAAAGACCTCATGCAGCTTGTCGGTGATGGCGTTGAGATGCTCGACGCAATGAAAAACAAACGCATCGACAGCGACGGGGTGGTTGAGAAATTCGGAGTCGGCCCGGATCGAGTTGTGGACGTTCAGGCGCTCGCCGGTGACAGCGTCGACAACGTGCCCGGCGCGCCTGGGATTGGCGTGAAAACCGCGGCGCTTCTGATCAATGAATTTGGCGATCTCACCAGCCTCTTGGATCGCGCCGAGGAAATCAAACAGCCCAAACGCCGTCAGACCCTGATCGACAATCGGGCCCAGATCGAATTGTCGCGTCAGCTCGTGCAGCTGGATTGCGAGATGGAGTTGGATTTCAGCCTGGAAAGCCTGGAGGTACAGGATCCGGAACCTGAAACCCTGATGCATTTCCTCGCAGACATGGAGTTCCGCACCCTCACCAAACGCATCGCCGAACAGCTCGGCGTCGAGGCCCCTGTGATTGCCGAAACCACGCCTGCGAAAACGGAAGCGGCAGCGCCGGATGAGCTGCCGTTTGACGTCGATGCTTACACCTGTGTGTCAGATGCCGCCGCCTTGAACGAATGGGTCGCCAAAGCCCACAAGCGGGGCTGGATCGCGGTGGACACCGAAACCACCGGCCTCAATGAAATGCAGGTGGATCTGGTCGGGATCTCGCTCTGTGTCGAGGCGGGTGAGGCCTGCTACATCCCCCTCACCCACAAAAAAGGCGCATCCGACGACCTCTTTGGCAGCGATGATCTGGCCGAGGGGCAAATAGGTCTGAATGAGGCGCTCGATATCCTGAAGCCGATTCTGGAAGATCCTGCGATCATCAAGATCTTCCAGAACGCCAAGTATGACTGCAAGATCTTCAAGCGCTATGGCGTCTCGGTTTCACCGATCGATGACACGATGCTGATGTCTTACGCGATGAACGCAGGCGAACATAATCACGGGATGGACGTGCTGAGTGAGCGCTACCTCAGCCACAACCCGATCTCGATCAAAACGCTGTTGGGCACGGGGAAATCCGCGATCACCTTTGACAAGGTGCCGCTTGAGGACGCCGTGAAATATGCCGCCGAAGATGCAGATATCACGCTCCGCCTTTGGCAGAATTTCAAGCCTCAGCTGCACCAAAAGCAAGTCACCACGGTTTACGAAACCCTCGAACGCCCGCTGGTGCCGGTGCTCTCGGAAATGGAGATGCATGGCGTTCTCGTCGACCGCGACACGCTTAGCCGTATGTCCAATTCCTTCGCCCAGAAGATGGCGGGTTTTGAGGCCGAACTGCATGAAATGGCAGGCAAGCCGTTCAACGTGCAAAGCCCTGCACAGGTCGGCCAAATCCTCTTTGAAGACATGGCGCTTGAGGGTGGTAAGAAAACCAAGACCGGCCAATGGTCCACCCCTGCCGATGTGCTTGAGGACCTCGCCGCAACCCATGACTTCCCCGCGCGGGTTTTGGACTACCGCCAGCTGCAAAAGCTGAAATCGACCTACACGGATGCTCTGCAGGACCACATCGACCCAGACACGGGCCGCGTGCACACGTCCTATTCTCAGACCGGCGCAAACACGGGTCGCTTCTCGTCCAACGATCCAAACCTGCAAAACATCCCCGTGCGCACCGAGGAAGGCCGCCGCATCCGCGAGGCGTTCGTGGCCGCAGAGGGCAACAAGCTGATCAGCCTCGACTATAGCCAGATCGAACTGCGCATCCTCGCGCATATCGCCGGCATCGACACGCTGAAACAAGCTTTCCGCGATGGTCATGACATCCACGCAATGACAGCATCCGAGATGTTTGACGTACCGCTGGACGAGATGACCCCCGACGTGCGCCGTCAGGCCAAGGCGATCAACTTTGGCGTCATCTATGGCATTTCGGCCTTTGGTTTGGCCCGCAATCTGCGTATCCCACGCGGCGAGGCTCAGGACTTTATCAACCGGTATTTCGAACGCTTCCCGGGCATCCGCACCTATATGGACGACACCAAGGCTTTTGCGAAAGAGAACCTCTACGTACAGACGCTCTTTGGGCGCAAAATCCATATGCCGCAGATCAATGCCAAAGGTCCACACGCAGGCTTTGCACAGCGCGCGGCCATCAACGCGCCGATCCAAGGCACCGCGGCCGATATCATTCGCCGCGCCATGGTGCGTATGCCTGCCGCGATCAAAGATCTGCCGGCCAAGATGCTCTTACAGGTCCACGATGAATTGATCTTTGAGGTGTCAGAGGACGCCGTCGAAGAGACGATTTCCGTGGCGCGCGACATTATGCAGGGCGCAGCGGAGCCTGCGATCAAACTCGACGTGCCGCTGGTGGTAGACGCCGGCATCGGCGACAACTGGGCCGAAGCCCACTAGATCCCCCCGATTTCTTTAAAAGAAATCGACGTCGGATCCTTTAAAAGGATCCGCGGCCTGAAAACGACTCCTGGTCGAAAACGGAACAGACGATCCGGCCAAAGACCGCGACACTCCTGTCGTTGCGACTTGGGAGATTCGCATGGCCGTTACACATCATCACCATGGGCTGACTACGTCACCAATGCTCCGAGGCAATGTCTTGGGTCTGTCTTCTATGCTTATCTGGTCCATGGCCTTTCCAGCAGCGGATTTGCTGTTGCACAGCTGGGATCCCATGGCGTTGACCCTATTTCGGTTTGTGATGTCAGTCCTCTTTCTGATCCCGATCTGGATCATGATCGAAGGTTGGCACAAGGTGCGCCGCGCCCCCTGGTTGCGCGGCATTCTGATCGGCGGCCCCACTTTTGGCCTCGCGCCCTATCTGCTTTTGGTATCCCAAGACCTCACCTCTGCGATCACCGCTGCAATCTTGGCCTCGACCCTGCCGATCGTCAGCACTCTGGTCGAAGTCATCACCGGCGAACGCAGGTTACGGACTACTTTCGTCCTTGGCTTAGCCTTGTCGGTCATTGGGGCTATCGTCGCCACCGGCCAAATTGAGGCAGTGTCGCTCAGCTGGGGCGCTCTGGCGATGTTAGGGTCTGTGACGCTTTTTGCTGTCGGCAGCTATCTCGCGGTGCGCCATTTCCCAGAGGTCACGCCGATGGGGCACGCAGTCCTGCCGATGGTGGGCGGCCTGATCGTGACTGCAGCAATTTATGGCGGCATGATCGCCTATGGCATGGATGTCATACCAAACCATCAGATCAGCTCGACGGAATGGGCTTGGCTCTGGATCTACGCGCTCGCAGGCCTCGCGATTTCACAGCTTTTGTGGGTGGCGGCTGTGGGTCAGATCGGCGTGGCTTTGGCATCTTTTCACATCAATGCGACGCCGTTTTACGTGATGATCCTGATGCTCTTTATGGGCGCAGCTTGGGATTGGCGTGCCGCAATCGGTGCAGCCATTGTGATCGCAGGCGTGGGCGTTGCGCAACTGCGTCGCCGCCCCGCGCCAATGCCCGATCAGCTCTCGTAAAGCGCCTCAACTGGCACCAACGGAAAGAACACATCGCCCGAGGTCACGCCAAACATGCGTGTGCCCTCGTGCTCTTGTTCAACACCAAGATCGATCAACCGGTAAAATGACTTGCGATCCAGCCGCGCCTCAAGACCTGCGCGGACCATGACATAGACCGCGGGTTGCTCGGACGCTTCGTTCTGTTCAAAGCGGATCGGATGATCGACATTTGCCTCAACCTCATCGCCGACCTGAGTGGTGAACACCAAGGTCTGCGCGCCATCGTTGTCAAAGACATCCAAATCCACCGCCACAAATGGCGCGTCCTCAACGGTGATCCCGACCTTCTCCACAGGGGTCACCAAGAAATACACATCGCCTTCTTTCTTTAAGATCGACGAAAACAGCCGCACCATTTCTGGACGATTGATCTTGCCGCCTTCATGCACCCAACTGCCGTCGCGTTTGATCTGCATATCCAAATCGCCGCAAAACGGCGGGTTCCACAGATGCACCGGCGGCAAGTCTTTGCCGGTTCGCGCTTTTTGGGCCTGCTCCAGGCCGCCTTTAGAGAGATTTACACTCATTTGTGACGTCATTCTTTTTGCCATTTGCGCTGCGCGCGATACACTTTCAGGTAGATAACGTATTTTCAGGAGATTTGTCATGTCCGACCCAAAGGAAATGCTGCGCGACATCGAAGCGCTGGGCGAAAAGCTCGGGCAGGCGAAATCCATCATCTCGCGGCGTTTTATCGGGCAAGAGAGGGTGGTTGATCTGACCCTGGCGGCGCTTTTGTGTGGCGGTCATGCCTTGCTGATCGGCCTGCCGGGTCTTGGGAAAACGCGGCTGGTGGACACGCTGTCCACGGTCATGGGCTTGAATGGCAACCGCGTGCAGTTCACGCCAGACCTGATGCCCGCCGATATTCTGGGCTCAGAGGTGCTTGAGACCGGCGAAGACGGCTCCAAAGCGTTCAAATTCGTGCCCGGCCCGATCTTTTGTCAGCTTTTGATGGCCGATGAAATCAACCGCGCTAGCCCGCGGACGCAATCGGCGCTGTTGCAGGCGATGCAGGAACATAAGGTCACGGTTGCCGGTGAAGATCGCGCGCTTGATGCGCCGTTCCACGTGCTGGCCACGCAAAACCCAATTGAGCAAGAAGGCACCTATCCTTTGCCCGAGGCGCAGCTTGACCGGTTCCTTGTTCAGATCGATGTGCCCTATCCAGATCGTGATACGGAACGCGATATCCTCTTGGCCACCACCGGCGCAGAAGAGGCCGAGGCAGAAGCGGTCTTCGCCGCGGGTGACTTGATCGCGGCGCAAAACCTGTTGCGTCAGATGCCAGTTGGCGAAAGCGTCATGGAGCTCATACTTGATGTGGTGCGTGCTTGCCGTCCGGATGACGACAGCAGCGGCGAACACGTGCGCGATGTGGTCTCTTGGGGACCGGGTCCCCGCGCGGCGCAGGCCTTTATGATGATGGCACGGGCCTGGGCCTTGCTGGATGGACGTCTTGCGCCGTCTGCCGAGGACGTGATGGCCCTCGCGGGGCCCGTTCTGAAACACCGTATGGCCCTTACATTTGCGGCCCGCGCGCGCGGCGAAGACATCGCCAAAGTGATCCAAAGCGTGGTTGAAACCGCAGACCGCAAAGAGGCGGCTGCGTGAACGCACAGCCCCAACTCAGACGGCGCGCCGAAGCCGCTGCGTCTAAACTGCCGCCGCTTCTGGCGCGGGCAGAGCATTTGGCGAACACCGTTTTGTTGGGGGACCACGGGCGGCGCCGCTCGGGTGCCGGGGATGATTTCTGGCAATATCGCCCGCTGCAAGAGGGCGATAGTTTTCGCATGATCGATTGGCGTCGGTCGGCGAAATCTGACGCGCAATTCGTGCGGCAAAAGGAATGGCAGATTGCCCAGTCAGTCAGCCTTTGGATCGATGGCTCGGCCTCGATGTCCTATGTCTCTCACAAAGACCTCGCCCCGAAATCAGATCGCGCGCAGCTCTTGGCATTGGCCCTGTCGATCCTTCTGATCCGCGCCGGAGAACGTGTGGGTCTCGCTGGAACAGACCTGCCACCCCGTCGAGGGGATGGGCAGATCTGGCGCCTCTGTGAGGCGCTTTTGGCGCAGGGCGAGGGCGACTATGGTACCCCCGAAGCACGCGCCATGATCCCGAAAACCCGCGCCTTGTTCGTGTCTGATTTCATGGGCGACATTGACGCGGTTGAACACGCCTTGACCAAAGCCGCCGATCGTGGCGTGCGGGGTGTTCTCTTGCAGGTCCTTGATCCCGCTGAAGAGGCCTTCCCGTTTCAGGGCCGTGCGATCTTTGAGAGTATGGGCGCGACGCTGTCGCATGAGACACGCAAAGCCAATGACCTGCGGGATAGATACCTAGAACGCCTGTCGCAGCGCCGCGCTGATTTGCAGCATCTTGCCCAGCTGACCGGCTGGCAGTTCTCGACCCATTTGACCGACGCGCCAGTGCAGCAGGCTCTTTTGTGGCTCTATCGCGCCATAGAAGGGGAACGCTGATGCTGGGTCTGCCGCTCGCCTTCAGCACGCCTTGGCTTTTGTCCGCGTTGATCGGCCTGCCAATCCTGTGGATTTTACTGCGCGCGGTGCCGCCCGCGCCGATCCGGCGTCGTTTTCCCGGCGTTGCGCTATTGCTCGGCCTTACGAACGATGAAAGCACGATGGACCGCACGCCGTGGTGGCTGTTGTTGATGCGGATGCTGTTGATTGCAGCTCTGATCATTGGGCTTGCTGGGCCGGTTCTGAACCCCGAGGAAGCCTCTGACAGTGATGGCCCGCTTTTGGTGGTGCTCGACGGCAGCTGGGCTTCAGGAGCTGCGTGGTCGCAACAGAGCGATCTCTTGGAAAGCCGCCTGAAAGAGGCAGATCGCGCAGGGCGCGAGGCTGCTTTCATTCGCCTGACCGACCCGCAAGAGATCGCTTTTCTGCCCGCGGGCGCCTTGGTGCGCCAAATTCCAGACATGGCTCCGCTTGCTTGGCTGCCGGATCAACAACACGTGGACGCAGTCTTAGCCTCCATCGAGGGGTTGGCCTTTGAAACGCTTTGGATATCCGATGGTCTGGCCTTTGACGGGCGCGATGCCTTGGTGGCGGCGTTTCAAGCCGCTGGGCGCCTGACGGTCGTGCAAAACTCGGATCCGGTTTTGGCCATTCGCTCGGTCGGATTTGATGAAGGCATACTAACCGCCGCAGTTCTGCGCTCCTTTGCATCGCCAGTTTTGGAACAGCAAATTGCGATCAAAGGCCAAGATCCCAATGGCATCGACCGAACCCTGGCCCGTGCGACCTTTCAATTTGAGCCAGGCAACACAGAAGCCGAAGTCGCCTTCTCATTGCCCTCGGAATTGCGCGGGCGGATCTCGCAGTTTGAAATCGAAGGTCTGCGGTCGGCAGGGGCTGTGCATTTAACCGATGATGCGCTGCGCCGTCGCGAAGTCGCGATTATATCAACCCGCGAAGACCGCGAGGGGCTCGAGCTTTTGTCGCCCGCCCACTACCTGCGGCAGGCCTTGGTAGAAACCACGGAACTTTTAGAGGCCGCAATCCCGGTGGTCGTGCCCGCAAATCCTGATGTGATCATCCTTGCCGATATCGCGACGCTGGCCCCAGCCGAAGAAGAGGCATTGCTTGAGTGGGTCGAAAGCGGCGGGTTGCTTCTGCGTTTTGCCGGACCTCAGATGGCCGCAAGCGATTTGAGTCGGTCCGAAGAACATCCGCTGATGCCCGTGCGCCTGCGCGCCGGTGGGCGTAGCGTTGGCGGTGCGATGAGTTGGGGGGAACCCAAAACGCTGGCACCTTTTGCCGAGGGCAGCCCGTTTTATGGTCTGCCCCTGCCTGACGATGTGCGCGTGACAGCTCAGGTCGTGGCCCAGCCAGATCCAAGCCTTGCGGATCGCGTGTTGGCTGAGCTGTCAGACGGTACCCCTTTGGTGACCCGCAAAGAGATCGGTCAGGGACAAGTCGTGCTGTTTCATGTGTCCGCCAATGCGGAATGGTCCGGGCTGCCCTTGTCGGGTCTTTTCGTTCAGATGTTGGATCGTTTGGCCGTTCTTTCGGCCAAGAGCGGGAGTGCTGCTGACGTGATGGAGGGCACGGTCTGGCAACCTCTGCAGGTCATGGATGGCCGCGGGCGCCTGCTGGATGGCAAGACCCTCCCGGGCATTGCAGGCGAGGTGATTTCGCAGGAGCCGCTGGGCCCTGACGTCTTGCCGGGGCTCTATCAGAATGGCCAGGAGGTTTATGCGCGCAATGTGCTGCGCCCGGAGGATACTCTGTCGCCCTATGATTGGCCCGCCAGCGTGACCATGGAAGGGTTTGAGAAAGACGCAGCGCTGGATCTGACCGCGTGGTTCATGATCGCCGCTTTAGGTCTTTTGGTGATGGACACTTTGGCGTCTCTAGCGTTGTCGGGCCGTCTGGCGAACTTGCGCACAGCAACCACTGCACTTGCGGCCTTTACACTCATGGGGCTTGGCACAAGCGAGGTGCAAGCCCAAGATACACCCCGCCTGACCGATGAGATCGCACTGGGCTATGTCGTGACCGGCGACACCCGGCTGGATGATATGTCCTATGCGGGCCTCTTTGGGCTCAGCAACGTGCTTTTTGCTCGGACGTCGATTGAGCCTGTGCCCCCTGTTGCAGTTGATCTGGAAACCGCCGAGCTGGCCTTCTTCCCGTTTCTTTACTGGCCCGTCTCGCCCGATCAGCCGATCCCATCTGGAGAGGCTTATGCCAAATTGAACCAGTACCTGCGCTCTGGCGGCATGATCCTGTTTGACACGCGCGACGCGGATGTTGCGCGCTTGGGATCCGGCAGCCCGAACGGGCGCAAGCTGCAGGC
>JABSOU010000111.1 GCA_013215215.1 Cognatishimia sp.
TGAATTGCATGTTTAGTCTCCGGTTGGGACCGGTCCGGTGGACCTGCCAACAACTAGTTCAGCTTCTAGAAGTATTTGCTCTGGAACCACTGATGGGTCCTCGATCCGCCGCAGGAGCATCTCGGCCAGCACGCGCCCCGCTTGATGCACGGACGACCGGGTTGCGGTGAAGATCGGAACATCCTGCCCGTTGCGCAGATATGACAACTCATCGTCATGGGTGATGACCGAGACATCCTTGCCAATCGTCAGCCCTGCTTCTTCGATGGCGCGCCGCACGCCAATCGCAGAAATCATCGACGCCGCAAGGATTGCGGTCGGGGGATCGGACAAGGCTAGCATGTCGCGTGTTTCGTGGTGACCATAAACCTCGGTCATCTCGGCGCTGCGCATGAGTGCCTGGTCAGGCGTGACGCCACGCTCAGCCAGCGCCTCAAGGTATCCAGCGCGGCGACGCTGCGCGAAGTCCATGTCTTCGAGACCGTTGATCAAAGCGATGCGGCGATGTCCAAGATCAAGAAGGAACTCTGTTGCCCGCTTAAAGGAACGGCGGTTGTTCACATCGACCCAGCTATAGTCCTGCCCTGCGCCCGAAGAGCGGCCATGTACGACAAAGGGCAGCCCGAGCCGCGTCAAAACCTCGATCCGCGCGTCGTTTACCTTTGGGCCTTGCACGATCACGCCATCGACCGTCCCTTTGCGCTTGAGATCTGTGTAGGCGCGTTCTTCGTCCCCGTCGGTGACATGCGAAAACAGCATGTCGTAGCCTTCCTCACCATAGACGCCTGCTGCACCTGCCACGAAATCCCCAAAAATCGGGTTGACCATTTCGTGCTGCGTCGAGGCCGGAATGACGTGGCCAATGGTCATTGAGCGCCCCGTCGCCAAGCTCGTCGCACGGCGGTTCGGACTGTAGTTATGCTTGCGCGCTGCAGCCTCAACCCGCTCGCGCGTTTCCGCGTTCACCTCAGGATAGCCGTTCAGCGCACGACTGACGGTTGTTTGGGACAATCCCAAGATCTCTGAGAGCTGTTTCAGGTTCATGCGGCGTCCAAAGCGGTTTCAAATTCCCTAAGGCGTACGATTCGTCTCAAAGGTTTACATCGGTTTTCGCGAGCCGTGCAAGAAAGTTAATTTTTCCCATATTTAAAAGGGCAAGAGAACAACCATTGAATTTCCTTGTTGACATTCCCACACCCGTTAGCGCTATAAAAATGTCATTCAAAGCGCTTTGAAAGCCTTTGAAATCGAATTACGAGTTAGCGCGAGAGCGCATTTTGGGAGGAAAACCATGAAATCTGCACTTTACGCAGGCGCAGCGGCTATTGCCCTGTCGGCTGGTGCTGTCCATGCCGGTGGCCATTTGGCATTTCCGGTGGGCGAAGGCCCCTTCAGCTGGGACAGCTACACAACCTATTCAGAGGGCGCTCCGGACCTGTCCGGTCAGTCCGTCACCATCTCTGGCCCTTGGCTGGCCCCAGAGGATGGCTTCTTTGACAACATGATCGCTTACTTCGAAGCAGCGACCGGCGCAGACGTAACCTACGTCGGCTCTGACAGCTTTGAACAGCAGATTGTTATTGACGCCGAAGCAGGCGCAGCCCCCAACATAGCAGTCTTCCCGCAGCCAGGTCTCGCAGCGGACCTCGCGGCACGCGGCCTTCTGAGCCCACTGCCAGCAGGCATGAGCGACTGGGTTGCGAACAACTACGGCGCAGGATCTTCCTGGGTTGATCTGGGCACCTATGCCGACGCAAACGGCGCGGATCAGTTGTTTGGCTTCTTCTACAACGTGAACGTAAAGTCTTTGGTCTGGTACAACCCAGAAAACTTCGAAGACGCGGGCTATGACATTCCGACCACGATGGAAGAGCTGCGTGCTCTGACCGATCAGATTGTCGCCGAGGGTGAGACCCCATGGTGCATCGGTCTGGGTTCCGGCGCAGCGACCGGCTGGCCAGCGACCGACTGGGTCGAAGACATCATGCTGCGCACCCAGCCAGCAGACGTTTATGACGCATGGACCAGCAACGAGATGGCCTTCAACGACCCACGCGTCGTTGCCGCGATCGAAGAGTTCGGTTGGTTTGCACGTGACGACGCAAAAGTGTCTGGCGGCGCGAGCGCAGTGGCCTCCACCGACTTCCGTGACAGCCCTAAAGGTCTCTTCTCTTCGCCTCCGCAGTGCTACATGCACCGTCAGGCGTCCTTCGTGCCAGCATTCTTCCCAGAAGATGTTGAGTTCGGCGTAGATGCGGATTTCTTCTACTTCCCATCCTACGAGAGCAAAGACCTCGGCAACCCAGTTCTGGGCGGCGGTACTCTGATGGCGATCACCAATGCGTCTGATGCGACCACCGAGTTCATGAACTTCCTGCAGCTGCCAATCGCGCATGAGATCATGATGGCGCAGACCGGCTTCCTGACCCCACATAAAGGTGTCAATCTGCAAGCCTATCTGAACGACACGCTGCGCAAGCAGGGCCAGATCCTGATCGACGCGACCACCTTCCGCTTTGACGGCTCTGACCTGATGCCAGGCGGCGTGGGTGCAGGCACCTTCTGGACCGGCATGGTCGATTACACTGGTGGCAAGGACGCTCAGACCGTTGCGGATGAGATCCAAGCTTCCTGGGATGCTCTGAAGTAAGATCTTCCTCCTGCTCTAGGGGCGGCATGACTTAACCGCCGCCCCTAGGCTATCCTTCTCCTTAACAATTTCTCAACGGTACGAGGGCCCCATGCATCCAGCGCTTCAAGGCGTGATGACCATCGCAATTGGTGTGATTGGCTGCGTCGGATATTTCTACTTTTCAAACCTGTTTCTGGATAAGGTGCTTTACCCTGCCAAGGGTCCGAACGCCGGTCGCAACATCAACCGCGCCAACCAGATCCGCCCTTGGCTGTTCCTGTTCCCAGCCTTTTTCGCCCTGTCGCTCTATCTGGCCTATCCGGTGTTTGAGACTCTGCGCCTGTCGCTGACCGAACGCCTGCCTGGCAACCGCTACGAGTTCGTAGGGCTTGAGAATTACACAAAGATGTTCGCAGAACCCAAGTTTTGGGAAAGCATGCGCAACAATATGCTCTGGCTCTTTGTGGTGCCTGCGGCCTCGACCGGCTTTGGTTTGCTGGCCGCGCAGCTGACAGACCGCATCTCCTGGGGCAATATCGCGAAATCTCTGATCTTTATGCCCATGGCGATCTCTTTGGTCGGCGCATCGGTGATCTGGAAACTGGTCTATGACGCGCGCCCCGAAGGCACCGAGCAGATCGGTATCCTCAACGCGCTCTATATCTTCTTTAGCGGCGGAGAGCCGCAGACCTGGCTGACCGTTCCTTTCTGGAACAACTTCTTCCTGATGATAGTTCTGATCTGGATCCAGACGGGCTTTGCCATGGTGATCCTGTCGGCGGCCCTACGTGGTATTCCTGAAGAAACCGTCGAAGCCGCGATTGTGGACGGCGCGAACCCGTTCCAGATCTTTTTCAAAATCAAAGTGCCGCAGATCCGCAATACAATCCTTGTGGTCTGGACGACGATCACTATCGCCGTGCTCAAGGTCTTTGACATCGTTTTCGCCATGACCAACGGCCAATGGGAAACGCAGGTCTTGGCCAACTACATGTTCGACAAACTGTTCCGTGCCAATGACT
Source organism: Cognatishimia sp. (assembly GCA_013215215.1). Lineage (GTDB taxonomy): Bacteria > Pseudomonadota > Alphaproteobacteria > Rhodobacterales > Rhodobacteraceae > Cognatishimia. The sequence continues at coordinate 3,655 of JABSOU010000111.1, forward strand.
GGGGAATGGGTTCGGCAGCGGCCATGATCATCATGCTGCTCGTGACACCGATCCTTGTCTGGAATGTGCGCAACGCGCGCCGAGAAATGCGCTGAGGGAGGGCGGATCTATGGACAATATCGCAGGCCAAAAATCGACGCTCACCTGGGTCGTACATATCTCGGTTGCTGCCCTTGTAGTGCTTTGGATGTTCCCGACAGTTGGGCTTTTCGTGTCATCGTTCCGGACAACGGATCAGATCTCGACCGGCGGCTGGTGGAAGGCTCTGTTCCCAGCGGAACAGAACCTGACGATCCGCACGGCAGCGCCTGACACTCAGGTCAATATCGATGGCATGTTCGTGATCGAAGGCACGCTTTTCGAAGAAGGCTTTGACGCATCGGTGTCCAGCTGGGGCATCAGTTCCCGAGACATCAATGCCTTTGTCCCTGGCGAGTCCGCAGAGTTGCGGCGTGGCGGCACGATCACCGTCGATGCGGCGGGCAACTACCGGATGGAGAACACCGAGGAGTTCTCTGGCTCGCGCGGTCAACGCGTCTTTGTGACCGCGACCACGCCACCAGAGTTCACCTTGGACAACTACAACAAGATCCTCTTCAGCGGGTCGCCTTCGGAAAATATGGGGACCGCTTTTGTCAGCACACTCACGGTGACAATCCCCGCGACCATCATCCCGATCTTGATCGCAGCCTTTGCGGCCTATGCATTGGCGTGGATGGAATTCCCGGGGCGCCCGCTGTTGATCGCCTTCGTCGTGGGGCTCTTGGTCGTGCCGCTGCAACTGGCGCTGATCCCTCTGTTGAAACTGCACCTCGGCATTGGCATCGGCAAAGGCTACCTTGGCGTCTGGCTTGCACACACCGGCTTCGGCCTGCCGCTCGCGATCTATCTTTTGCGTAACTATATGGTCGGCCTGCCCCGCGACATCATCGAAAACGCCCGCGTTGACGGAGCCACGGATTTCCAGATCTTCACCAAGATCATTCTGCCACTTAGCTTCCCTGCACTGGCCTCATTTGCGATCTTCCAGTTCCTCTGGACGTGGAACGACCTCTTGGTCGCCAAAGTCTTCCTGATCGACGCCACCGGCCAGACCACCGTGATGACGAACCGCATCGTCGAGATGCTGGGCACACGCGGCGGCAACTGGGAAATCCTCGCTACCGCAGGCTTTGTGTCCATGGCGGTGCCCCTTCTTGTTTTCTTTGCAATGCAGAAATACCTGGTCCGCGGTTTGCTGGCCGGGTCCGTGAAATAGGACAATTTGAATGACTCAGGCAGCAGAACTCGCACCTGTTAAATCCACATCCAACGCCGATTGGTGGCGCGGCGGGGTGATCTATCAGATCTATCCGCGCAGCTTCCAGGACAGCAATGGCGATGGGATCGGTGACTTGAAGGGCATCACCAGTCGCCTTGACTATATCGAGTCTCTCGGCGTCGATGCGATCTGGATTTCGCCGTTCTTCAAGTCTCCGATGAAGGACTTTGGCTATGACGTCAGCGATTATCGCGATGTCGATCCGATGTTTGGCACGCTCGCCGATTTTGACGAGCTGCTCGACAAGGCGCATGCCCGCGGCATTCGCATCATGATCGACCTTGTGCTGTCGCACACCTCGGATCAACACGTCTGGTTCGGGGAAAGCCGCAAGTCGCGAGACAATCCGAAGTCCGACTGGTTCGTCTGGGCCGACCCCAATGAGGACGGCACGCCGCCCAACAACTGGCTGTCGATCTTTGGCGGCTCGGCATGGCAATGGGATACCCGTCGCGAGCAATACTATTTGCACAACTTCCTCGCTTCTCAGCCGGATCTGAACTTCCACTGTGTCGAGGTTCAGGACGCTCTGTTAGATGTCGCGCGTTTCTGGCTGGATCGCGGCGTTGATGGCTTCCGTCTGGACACGATCAACTTCTATTTCCACGACAAAGAGTTGCGCAGCAATCCAGCCCTGCCACGCGAGGCCCGCAATGCCTCGATCGCGCCGATGGTGAACCCCTATAACCATCAGGATCACCTCTATTCTAAGAGCCAGCCCGAGAACCTCGCGTTCCTGGAACGCCTCCGCGCGCTGTGCGACGAATACGAAGGCCGCGCCTGCCTTGGCGAGGTCGGCGACGCCCAGCGCGGACTCGAGATCATGGGCCAATACACCGACGGCGATAAGCGCATGCATATGTGCTATGCCTTCGAGTTCCTCGAGTCCAAACCCGCAACAGCCGACTTCGTCAAAGACGTGATGGACAAACTGAACGCGGTCGCCAGCAACGCATGGGCCTGCTGGGCGTTTTCCAACCACGACGTGAAACGCCATGCCTCGCGCTGGAACCTGTCTGACGAGGCCGCCAAGACCTATGCCACACTTATGATGTGCCTGCGCGGCTCAGCTTGCCTCTATCAAGGCGAAGAGCTTGGCCTGCAGGAGGCCGACGTACCGTTTGAGGCCCTACAAGACCCCTATGGCATTGAATTCTGGCCAGAATTCAAAGGGCGCGATGGGTGTCGCACGCCAATGGTCTGGCAGGCACAGGACGAGTTTGCAGGCTTTGGCTCCAGCAAACCGTGGCTGCCGGTCAGTGACATGCAGGCTGCCATGGCGGCAGATCGACAGCAGGATGATCCTGACTCAATGTTGAACCACTACCGCCGTGCGATTGCCCTGCGCCAATCAAACCCTGCCCTTGCAACTGGCGAGCAACTGGACCTTGCGGCCGAAAACCGTGTTCTGAGCTTCACCCGCAAGGGCGAGACGCAGACGATCTTCTGCGCCTTTAACCTGTCTGATGCGCCGTCAGAGGTGAATATGCCAGCCGGTGCATGGACCTCGATTGGCGGCACTGTCGGCGCCGTTGCGCCAAGCTCCACCCTCACCCTCGCACCTTGGCAGTGCGTCATCGCGACCAAACAGGGATAGACCTATGGCTGACCTAAAACTGACCAATGTCGAGAAAACATACGGCGGTGCTGTAAACGTCCTCAACAACATCAATCTGGACATCAAAACCGGAGAGCTGATTGTTTTTGTGGGCCCATCCGGCTGCGGCAAGTCCACTTTGCTGCGAATGATTGCGGGGCTGGAAAAGATCACCGGCGGCGTTCTGGAAATCAACGGCGAAGAGATGAACGACATCCCGCCCGCCCAGCGTGGTATCGCGATGGTGTTCCAAAGCTATGCGCTCTATCCGCATATGACAGTTCGCGAGAATATGTCCTTTGCGCTGAAAATCGCGAAGAAAAGCAAAGCCGAGATCGACGAGGCCGTTACCCGCGCAGCCAAGATCCTGCAGCTTGACGAATACCTCGATCGCTTGCCAAAAGCGCTCTCGGGTGGTCAACGCCAACGGGTCGCAATTGGCCGTTCGATTGTGCGCGATCCTAAGGTCTACCTGTTTGACGAACCTCTCTCGAACCTCGACGCGGCCCTACGGGTAGCAACGAGGATCGAGATCGCGCGTCTGAAAGAGGCGATGCCAGACAGCACCATGATCTACGTGACCCACGATCAGGTCGAAGCGATGACTCTGGCCAGCCGCATCGTGGTGCTAGCCAACAAAGGCATCGCGCAGGTGGGCACGCCGCTTGAGCTATACGAGACCCCGCAGAATGAATTCGTGGCGCAGTTTATTGGCTCTCCAGCAATGAACCTGTTTGCCGGAGAAATCGTTGAGACAGGCGCTCAGACGAAGATCGCCCTGAAAAACGGTGGCAGTGCAGTGTGCAATCTGGCGACCACAGATGGCGACAAAGGTCGGTCTGTAAATCTGGGTGTCCGCCCAGAGGATCTGACCCTGACCGACGGGGATGCGGTTCTTTCTGGCGACGTGAGCTATACCGAGGCGCTTGGCGAGGTCACGCTAATCTATATCGACAAGGCCGAGGGCCAAGACCCCTACATTGCCAAGCTACCAGGCATCCACAAGAACCTTCGCGGCACATCGGTTCGCCTGACGGCTGATCCCACGAAAATGCACGTCTTTGACGCCACGACTGGCCTGCGCATGTAGGTCACAAACCTTTTGCGAGCGGGGCACTTCTCGAATTATAGTTTCGAGAAACCCGAAGGAACGTGCCCATGCCCGCTCACCGCAAGGATCTTAGTCTCAAGTGGCTTGAGCTATTCCAGATCTGTGCGCGCAAAGGCTCTTTGCAGGACGCGGCGGCGGAAACGGGCCTGTCGATTAGCACGGTGTCTCATCACCTCAAAAGCCTCGAGGATCACCTCGGTATTGCACTTTTTGATCACAGCCGAAGGCCAATGGTCCTGACGCCCAAAGGGCATGTTTTTCTTCGCAACATTGATGACGCCTTGCTCGCGATCCGCAAGGCGCAGGCAGAGGCTTCGTCGGGTAACCTCACCGAAGCGCGGTATCTGCGGATCGGAAGCATCGAGGATTTCGATAGCGACATCACCCCGGCGCTGGCTGTGCATCTGGCGCGGCTTATGCCCGAATGCGATTTCCTCTATCACACCGCCACAAGTCGCGACGTTCTTGCCAAGTTGCGAGACCGAAAGCTGGACATGGGGATCACAGTCAGCCCGCCGGAACGGCTGCGCGATCTGGAAGAGAAACCTTTGCTGCGCGATCCCTTTGCTGTCGTCTTGCCAGCCAAAGGCGCGCCGAGCGTGGATGAAATCTTTGCAGGCTCTGGCAATCTTCCGTTTCTGCAATTCACCAGCGATCTCATCATCGCACAGCAGATCGAAGCCCAACTGGCGCGTCTTGGTATTTCCATCCCAAGGAAATTTGCATGCGACAGCAACCAAACGCTGATGGCGATGGTCGCAGCGGGCGCAGGCTGGACGATCACGACGCCGCTCTTGTTCGCCCGCGCGCGACGGTTTCAGCCGGATCTGGTGCTTCATCCCTTTCCGGGCAAAAGCTTTGGACGCAGGTTATCTTTGGTCTGGACACCGGATTGCGCGCGGTCCGTTTTGCGCCAGATCGACACATTCCTGCGCGCGCGCATTGAAACGGACCTCGTAGCCTCGATGATTGAACAGGCTCCGTGGCTCAAAGGCCAATTTGGCTTGATCGACTAGGCCGACAGAATATTGAACCGCGCCCTTATTTCCGCGTCTTGTTCTGGGGTCAAATAGGTCGGGTGATGCTCGGCGAGGATGGTTTTCGCCCTCTCGCGCGCCCGCGTCCACGCATCAACAGATCCCGCGTCCGTCCATGCTTTGGGATCATCCCGGTCCGCCAGATCGGGATAGAAATAGTCCCGTTCCATCGCCTCAAGCGTTTGCTGACCGCCAAGAAAATGTCCTTCGCCCAAAACCGCCTCGCAGATGGCGTCGAACCCCAGACTGTCTTCGCTGACCTCTATCCCGCGCAGCGCACGATAGGTGTTGGAATGCATCTCATCATCCAGAACGAAGCCCTCAAAGCTCGCGCCCAGAAGCGACGACGTCATGCCCGAGCTTTCATAGATCAGGTTCCCCCCTGCCAAGGCCGCCGCCATAGACGTCAGCCCCTTTTCCGCGCCATATTGCGCATCAATCGCCTTGGCGTCGGTCATCGAACTGGCCACGCCCGACGGTAACCCAAGCCAGTTCGACAATTGTGCCGAGGCCGCATTGAGAACGGCGGTCTCCCCGCTCCCTCCGGCAAAAGCTCCGGTCCGCAGGTCGATGACGAAGGGCCAGTTCGAGAAGATCATCGGAAAGCCAGGCTGGATCGCGTGGACCATAACGAGGCTCGCGAGTGTTTCCGCAAGCGACTGCGCCAGAAAACCAGCCAAAGGCGCGGGGGCGGTTGCACCCGCCTGTGCGGCGGTGATGCAGGACATCGGCACGTTGTGTTTGATGCATTCATAGACCACGTCCACCGCGTCCTCACCGTAGCGCATCGGGGAAATAATTGGGCTGATGTGGGCTTTGACAAAAGGACGTTTGGCGAACTCGCCCGGCCCTCCGGCGGCGATGTCAAACATCTCGACGATGGGGGCGACATGTTCGGCCAATGTGAATGCGGTCGCCGTGGGCTTTGTGGTGTTCTTGATCAGCGCATAGGCCGTATTGATGTCCAGATCATAGATGTCCTCGACTTCAGTCGCGATACAGCAACGCGTGAACCAGCTGACATTAGCAAGCCTGTCCTGAAGCCGTGTGAAATCATGCAGATCCTTCAGGGTGGACGGGCGATAGGCCTGCGTGTCGATATCAAGCGCCTGAACCGCGGCACCTCCGGTCCCGAAGTAGACTTTATTGCCCCCAACCTCGATCGAGCGCGCGGGATCGCGGCCATGCAGGACAAAGGTCTTCGCAGCTTGATCAATCGCGGCTTCAACGAGCGCAGGAGGAAAGAGAACCCGACCGTTGCTGGCTTCCTTAGCACCGACCGCCAGCAGATCTTTTCGCAGCCGATCTGGCACCTCGCCCAACCCCAGCTTTGCCAGTAGCGCGAGCGTCGTGTCGAAAATCTGCGAAAGCTCGCCTTCGGTGAGCGGCTTATAGGCGCCACCGATCTGGCCCGGAGGACAGGGATCGATCACGGGCTTCGCCGCGCGTTGCGCAAGGCGCGATTTGCGACCGCCTCTTTTGCTGCGTTGTATTTCCATGGGTCTCACTGCTTTTGGCCCGTTCAATGAAAGCCGCACAGGGGCGTTTCGCAATCAGAAGCGCATTAATGCGAAATATTCGAAATAGAAATTCTAAATTCTCAAACAGCTTCAGTTTCCATTGATCACGCGGGATTTCTGGCAAACCTGAAGGCAGCACCGCCCTTGGGAGTTCAAAATGAAGTCACGCACGAAAGTTGTTGTCATCGGCGGAGGCATCGCCGGCTGTTCCACGCTCTATCACCTGACCCAGGAGGGGTGGAGCGACGTGGTGCTGGTCGAGCGCAATGAACTGACGTCTGGGACAACCTGGCATTCGGCCGCGCAAGTGACGAACTTTGGCATGAACCAGACGATGGTCGGGCTGAAATCCCATTCCATCGCGCTGTATAAAGAGCTGTCCGAAGACCCCGATTATCCGATCAACTATCATCACGGCGACGGCGGCATTCGGCTGGCCAATACAGCGGAACAAATGCAGGGCTATCACCACTTCGCCTCTATGGCGCGCGGGATGGATGTGCATTTCGAAGTCATCGACGCCGAGGAATGCGCGCGCAGGCATCCACTGATCTCCACTGATAATCTGGTTGGTGGCCTTTGGGATCCTTTGGACGGCGACATTGACCCCGCACAGCTCTGTCAGGCCTTGGCACGGCGGGCGCGCAAGGCGGGGGCCGAGGTCTATCGGAATACGCCTGTGGTCGCTTTGACCCAGCACAAGGATGACACCTGGACCGTTCACACGGAACACGTTGACGTCGACTGCGATATCGTCGTGAATGCCTGCGGTTACCGCGTCAATGAGGTCGGCGCGATGATGGGCGTGCACCACCCGGTTGCTTCGATGGAACACCAGTATTTCCTGACCGAAGACATCCCCGCCATTGTGGAAGCCGGCCACCGTATGCCGCTACTGCGCTGCCCGATCAGCGACTATTATTGTCGGCAGGAGAAAAAGGGTTTGTTGCTTGGGTTCTATGAACAGGATTGCAAACCCTGGGGCATGGACGGGATAGATCCGAACTTTGTGAATGCTTTGTGTCCCGATGATTTAGATCGCGTGACCGATGTTCTGGAAGGCGCGTTTGCGCGCATGCCTGCGCTGATGGAAACCGGCATCCGTACGGTGGTGAATGGTCCGATCACCTATACGATTGACGGCGCGCCCTTGGTGGGTCCGATCCCCGGCAAACGTAATGCTTTCTGCATCATCGGATTACGCGCGGGGCTCGGCGAAGGCGGAGGCCACGGTTGGCTACTGGCGCAGCAGATTGTGCACGGTGAGGCGTGTTATGACACCTGGTGCCTCGACCCGCGCCGGTTTACAGGGCACGCGAATGTGGAACTGACCTCGCTTAAGGCGATTGAGGATTA
>JABSOU010000112.1 GCA_013215215.1 Cognatishimia sp.
GAATGTTGCTGGTTTTGATCTGCGCCAGAACATCCGGCCAGACAGCAGCATGCAGCCGTTTATAGGTCTCGATCATCGCTGGCTTGACGCCAATCACCATGCCCATGCGTTGCATCATGTCCCCTCCTTGATGGTTTTTGGCTGTGCCATGCGATCAAGTCGCGCCCAGTCCCAATTTATACCAAGGCCCGGATCATGGCTGACACGCGCCATGCCATTTTCAATCCGCAATCCCTCTTGGGTGATCCCGTCCAGCTGAGGGATGTATTCCAGCCATTTCGCATTGGGCACTGCGCCGTTAGGCAACGTAATAGGTGACGTTATTCCACTTTTACCAAACGGCTGTGGCGCAAAATTGCTAGCCATTACCCTTTCTCAGCACCCGCCAACATCCCTGATTTGACGAACCGTTGTGCGGCAAGAAACACAATCAGGACCGGAACGATAATGAGCATTGCCGCAAGAATGACTTCAGGCTTGCGAATGGGGATATCATTACCAGCCAGATTACTCAGAGCGCCTGAGGAACTGACAAGATCGGTCAGACCAACAGGGAGGTTATACAATGTCGGATCCGATAGCAGCACGAACGCAAGGAAGTAGTTTGCCCAAATTGCCAAAAAGCTAAAGAACGCAACCAGCGAAATGATTGGTTTAGCCAGAGGCAAGGCGATCCGCGTGAATACTTGGAAGCGTGAGCAGCCGTCGATTACAGCGGAGTCAAGGACACCTTTGGGTAGCGACGACGAGAAGAAAATATAGGTAAGGTACACACCAAAAGGGAAGAACCCTGAGGCAAGCACCATTCCCGAATAGGAGTTCGTCAGTCCCAGAAGGTTAAGCTCAAGGAAGATTGGCAACACCAGCGCGGTACTTGGCGTAATCATCGCAATAAGTGTTGCGATGAGGATCAAACGACGTCCTGGGAATTCCGACAAAGCCAATGCGTATCCCGCCGGAATACAAGCGATCAGCGAGAGGATCACGCCGCCAGCACAATAAATCAAAGTATTCTTCGCCCAAAGCAAAATTTGGAAATCATTATAGGTCGTCAGTGTGACCCAAGATTCCGCAAAAGAAACAAGATCTGGCCAATCAAACGCTTTCGCTGAATACAAAGATACCTCTGAGCGAAATGCAGCACTGATCAGCCAGACCACTGGGATTCCGAAGAAACAGAGTGCAAATAGCAAAGTTGCAAAGATGATGAATTGACCGTAGGTCAGATTTTTCCGCCGAATTACATCGATCATGTCTGGACCCTAGCTAATGTTGTAGAATTTGGTTTTGAAGACAACCACAAGTGCGATTGAAATTGAGAAGGCAACTAGAAGCGTACTAAGTGCCGCAGAAGCCCCGAAATCACCCATTTGAAAGGCATATTGATAGGCCATCTGGTTCAGTGACCAATCGGGCATAGTGAACGGTCCACGCGCCATCGACATCAACTGTGGTTCCACAAATATCTGCATGCCAGTAGCGAATGACAGAATGCCCATCAATATCACCGAGCGCCAAATCAGAGGCAGTTTTATGCGCAAAGCCAGTTGCGCGCGATTGGCGCCATCAACGCGAGCTGCTTCAACAACTTCCGTTGATATGCCTGACAAGGCGCCGCCAAAGACCACAATCCAGCCACCAGCGCCTGTAAAGAATGCCATCAACATGAAAACAGCGGGCATCCCAATGGTAAACACGGTGTCGGCCAAGGTTTCCCAGCCGAAAAAATGCATGATACCTTGGAACGGGCTTACAGCTGGGTCCAAGACGAAAATCCAAAGAACGACAAGAGCGGAACTCGAAACCGCACCGGGCAGGAAATATAGCGTACGCAGCGTTCCAGCAATACGTTTACCGATATTGTCCAACATCAAGGAAAGCGTCACGACCCCGAGGACTGTCAGCGTCACCCAAAAGACAACAAAGGTCAAAACATTGGTGAGAGATCGCATAATTCTGAAATCAGCAAAAACAAAGTCGTAGTTTTTTACGCCATAAAAAACATAGTCAATCGTGTCGATAAAACTCAGACCAAAAGCATATGAAATTGGAATGATACCGAACATCGCCAGCAATATGAGGTATGGTAATAAGAAAATATAGCTGTAGCCGATATTACGGAGACGAGCGCTTTTTTCTGCACGTTCTCTGTCAATTTGGGACATCAAGAGGCTTGTCATGATCCAGTACCTTAAACGCAGCAGAAGAAACCGAAAGGGGCGAACAAGCCGCCCCCTTCAACGAGTTTATTTTACAACAGTATAACCGTTCAGTTTCGCTTGGTTCGTCAGTTCGGCTTCCAGCGCTGGCAATGCGGCTAGGACACTTTCGCCAATGCTTGCCGCTTTCGCAACCGTACCAGAGAACGCACCAGCCAAGTTGACGCGTAGGCTAGTGTAATTCGTGTCGCTGTACTGAACTGCTTCCAACATGACATTGTATGTCTGGTCATTTGCATACCAAGGATCAGCCGAAATGGCAGCGCCCCAAGCAACAGATGAAGCCTCATGCGCAGGCATAGTCACAGCCGTTGTTTGAAGCTCAATGTCAGTTGCAATCCATTCGATCAGGTCAGCAACTTCTTCTGGGTGAGCTGTTTTTCTCCAGCCAGCGTAAGTACCGCCACCCCAGTGCCATGTAATTGGCTGATCTTGGTCAGCCCAGCGTGGAGGCAATGCCGCGCCAGTTTGTCCTTCAGGAGCGCCGTAGGATGGGCGAATGACGTGTTCGGCGAACCAAGACGGTCCAAGCAGAAGTGGAATTTTGTTGTCACGATACATTTGAGCAAACGCCGGATCGAACGGCCCAACTTTGGTCAAGCTGCCGTTTGCAACCATTCTATCAACCATAGCTGCTGGACGCGTACAAGACTCGGTGGACAGGTCGATACGCAGCGTATTTGACTGACCTTCAACTGGTGCCGCAAACTGACAACCACCAGCCGACAAGAAATTCATGAGAGGTGCATCTTGTGCAGCAGAGCCCAGAGCCATGCCTTGTTCAGCAACACGCGCGCCAAGGGCTTCGAACTCTTCCCAAGTTGTTGGGAGTTCCTCACCAAGTTCATCCATCAAAGGCGCATTGTACCAGATATGGAACTGAGCAACGTCATTGCGCAGGCACAACAGTTTGCCGTCGATCTCACAGGGTGAGTTGGCGTTTGTTGAATACGCGTCTTCGACTTCCTGAGAGATCAGATCCGACAGGTCCAAGATATAGTTTGAACGACGTGTCGACAGCTGAGCTGTATAGTTAACGTTGTTGAAGAACACGACGTCTGGCACTTCGGTTTTAGCCTGCATTGCCAATTGAATTTTAGCAACGAGTTCTGGTGCTGAAATCGTAGTGATATTCAGCTCAACACCATCTTTGCTATACTTTTCAAACATGGGAACACGCACACTGTCTGCCCACACGTTTAGTGTAATTTCTTCGGCAACAACCGCAGTACCGGCAACAGTGCCTACTGCTAATGTTGCGTACTTTAAGACCTTTTTGATATTCATCTTAGTCTTCCTCCTGGTTAGTATCTGTCGTCGTGTCATTAGAATTCTTAGGGTGTGATGACCTGTCCATCTTTGTCGAAAAGGTGGAGTTGCTCGGGGGCAAAAGCGATGGCCAACTTGTCACCGATATTATGAGAGAATTCTGCGTCGACCTGAATCGTCACGAGCTGTGACATTCCTGCGTCTGCATAAACGTAAGTGACATTGCCTAGACGCTCGATCGCCTCGATTTCGGCCTGAATGGCATCGGCTTGGCCTGCCTGAACAATTTTCACCGCTTCAGGGCGAATACCAACGGTGACAACATCGCCACTTGCCTGACCGCTGACGCTGGCGGAAATTTTCACTTGAGCTTTGCCGTCCAGTTCAACCGAATTCTCTGATGCAACCTGCCCAACTTTCCCGGTGACAAGGTTCATCTTGGGAGACCCAATAAATCCGGCCACGAAAAGGTTGCTGGGGTTTTTATAGAGTTCAAGCGGTGAGCCAATTTGTTGAATATGACCGTCATCTAGCGCGACTATACGATCAGCAAGCGTCATTGCTTCGACCTGATCGTGTGTGACATAAACCATCGCAGCTCCAAGTTCACGGTGCAGACGCTCAATCTCCAGCCGCATTTCCACACGCATCCCTGCGTCCAAGTTCGAAAGAGGTTCGTCAAATAGGAAAACCTTGGGCTGGCGAACGATTGCGCGCCCAATAGCAACGCGCTGACGTTGTCCGCCAGAAAGTTGCGCAGGAGAGCGGTCAAGTAGCGCTTCTAGCTTCAAGATTCTTGCGGCGTCCAAAACGAGCCTGTCAACTTCTGACTTTGGTGTCTTTGCCAGACGCAGGTTGAACGCAATGTTTTCAAAAACATTCATATGTGGGTAAAGCGCATAGGACTGAAACACCATGGCGATGCCGCGATCTGAAGGTTCAGCGTAAGTTACGTTATGATCATCAATTATGATGTCGCCCGATGTCGTGCTCTCAAGTCCCGCGATTACACGTAGCAGGGTAGATTTCCCAGACCCGGAGGGACCTACAAAAACCACGAACTCCCCTTGCTCGACCGCCAAGTCAACGCCGTCAATGACATTGACCGAGCCAAATGATTTCTTAATGCCGTGGAGTTCGACCGCGGCGCCCATTAATACGCCTCCGGTCGTGTGTCTTCGTTGACCACGATCTTTTGGAACGCTGTTTTGTCCAAGTGATCCCAGTCAAACTGATAGCCTAGCCCCGGTTCGTCGCTGACGGTTAGCTCACCATCAATAATGGATAAGGTGCCAAGCTTGTCCAGGCCCAGGATTTGCTCCTCATTCATGACAATTTGTTCGTAATAATCATTATTGGGAACGGCCGCGCAAAGCTGAGCGTTTTCGAGGCCCATACCATGCACTTGTGCCCGCATCCCAAAGCTTTGCGATAGACCTGCAACTTTCATGCTGCCAGTAAAACCACCTTTGTTATGTGCATTGATGCGCGTCATATCCAGCGCGCGTGCTTCGATCCAACTTGCCATATTCCAGTGCACGCCGTCCGATGTTTCGGCGGCAAGGATTGGAATATCGAGCTTTTCACAGAGTTTTGTATATGCGCCCAAGTGGAATTCACGCATTGGTTCTTCGTACCAAAGAAAACCAGTCTCTTGCAGCACCTGACCAACTTTCAACGCATCTACATAGTCCCATCCCGCTGAACCATCAAACATCAGATCAGCATCGGGTCCCACCCATTTACGCAAGTTCTTCGACAATAAAATGTCTTGCTCGACGTCGCCCCAAGCATGCAGCTTGAATGCCTTGAACCCAAGATCGCGGCACATTTTGATGTAGCGCTCATATTCATCCATCGTCGGCCAAGTCACGGTCGAAGCATATGTTGGAATTTTTGTGTCGTATCCGCCCAGCATTTGATAAATCGGCATTTGGGCTGCCTGAGATTTTATGTCCCAAGCAAGGATATCTAGAAGGCCAAGTGCTCTTAAATTGATTTCTTCAATGCGGTCGATTTCCCACATTTTAACCCAGAGCTTCTCAGTCAATAGCGGATCGTCGCCAATAAATTCGTGATAGCGCCGCTGCACTAAATCGCCAATGGCAACGCCAGAGCGAACCTCAATTGCGCCGGTTAGACCGCTGTCAGTTTCCATACGGATAACGGCTTTTGATGGCGCAGTTCCGCGTGGAATATCTCCATGTGAGCCGGGTATCCCATTGCGCCAAATGAATTTGGGTCCGCGGTCAGCTTCGGTGATCCAAACTGTAAAACCAGTAATTTCCATTGATATCTCATTTCATTGTTTGTTATATATCTATTATCCCTAATTGATAGATGTCAACACAGATTGTGAAATTCAATTTGGTGGTCTAATTGTAGATTTCGAGGCGCGGGAAGGATCTGAAATGGAGCACACTAAGACAAAATATAGAGCCTTCGGTTCAAACAACGAAGGCTATCAGACATTTCTTCGTTCCATGCACGAAGGTATTATTGAACCCGGATCTACGGTTACACAGACTGAATTGTGCAAGAAAATGAATATGTCTGTTACTCCTTTGAGAGAGTGTTTAGTTCTTTTAGAAGAATATGGTTTGGTTGAAGTGCGTCCACGAGCCGGGATTAAAATTGTTTATCCAGATATTTCATTTTTTCGGTCAAATATGCAGTTTCGAACCATCATAGAAAAAAGCGCATTGCCAAGCTTTGTGGAAAAATCCGAGGACGAGTTGCTCGATTCATTGCAACTCGAGCACATAGAGGGCCGCGAGAAAATTCAAAAACTAGACGATATTTCAAGCACTGTTGAGGAGTTGGCCAAACTTGATAAGTACCTGCATTCCAATATCGTCGAAGCTCTGCACAATACATCCATATCTGCCGCTCACCACAGATTACAAGATAACCTTAGCTTGTGTAAGTTAGTTCATACTGAGTTAACATACCGTCAAAACTTGATAGACACATATGATGAGCATTTAGTATTAATTGAAGCAGTAAAAGAGCGCGACTATAACGCTGCTATAGCCGCATTAAATGCTCATCTACGGGCATCTACCTATCGAATGTTCACCTGATCCAAATGTGGGTAGTATCTGCATCTATGAAGTTGGAGATCATCCGACTGGTTGAGGGATCGCCCTAAAATATTGCTTGTGGGCAAATCGAAGCCGGCAACGCCGTGCCGAATGACTGAGCAGATGCGAGCTGTTGCTTCGTGGGCAGATTTAACGATCAAGGTTGAACCGGTGATGGATGGGCAACATGTTGCAGACAGCATCCTTCATATCGCTAATTCACCGCCCTCGACAAAGGTTCATTTCATGACTGTAATGGCGAGAATGATGCCATTAATCGGTCGAGGGTAAGTGAATTTCTGGTGAGCGAACATTGGCGCGTGTGATCATACTATATTGCAATTGAATGGCTGCTTCAGGGATTTACTGGACTGCTTTCGCATGAGCAGCAAATGTCTCGTTTCCGCCCTTACTGCCGAATGCTGTGCTCCATACGAATGGGACGTTTTGGGCTCATTCCGGACCTTAGCTGCTCGATGAAAGAATGACGGTCGTGCGGGACTAAGCTGCCTTTCGACGCGCATGCATAACCCAAGCAAAGTCAAATGGCCATTCTGTGCGTTGGACAGCAAGCGGTCGTTTGCCGCGGGGCGTAAAGCAGTGAGCCCAAATGATTGCTCGCCAAATCTAAGAATAGGGAGTTTTGAATTCCTCGCTTGGCATCGTGGACCATTTGATTTGATACTTGATACCAAGCTGTCCAATTAGGTAGTTTTTGCGAAATCATTATCCGTTGATCCAGCGTGGTGCGTCACAGATTGAAAGCTGTAGCGAACGCCCCGGGCAGGGATGTTTTGAGGGCGGACAGGTTTCTTTGCAAAGTGGACGCCTTGGCCGTGCCAATCAACACCGAAGCTGTCAGATCATAATGTTTGGCAAACAACAGTGCTGAGGTCGCCAAGGGCAGGCCCAGCCACTCTGATGTGGTTTGCAAACCAGACACCTGTGCAAGGATTTCGGAACTGGCCGGCGCATAGTCGTAAGTTGCACCCTCCACTGCTCCCGTTGCCAAAATTCCGGAATTGAAGACACCTCCCAGTACAAGACTGGTTTCTGCCTCACGGCTTTTCTGTGTCAACTGTTCCTCGGCGGAGCGATCCAACAAGGTCAAACGACCCGCCAATAGGATCACGTCGAGTGGCCCGTGCTGCATCACCTCCAAGCAAACTTCATTTTCATTCACCCCAAGTCCAAAGGCGCGAATGCGGCCTTTTTCTTTCAGTTGCACAAGACGTTCGTAGCCGCTGTCCAGAAAGGCTTCCATATGTGTGTCGTTGCGTGCGCCGTGGGTGTAGCGACCTAAGTCGTGCACAAAGGCAATATCGATCATCGTGGTGCCCAAACGTTCCAAGCTTGTTTCCAGTGAGGCTTCGATGCCGTCGCCGGAATAGTCATAACGGACGTCATTGGGCAGCGGGTCGATGAACCCGTCAGCCTCAGACATTGTGTGTCCGGGTGACAGCACGCGCCCAACTTTGGTGGAGAGTGTGTAACTGTCGCGCAGTTTGTGTCTCAGGAAATTTCCCAATCGCTGTTCTGACAGGCCCCGACCATAGTGCGGCGCAGTGTCAAAATAACGGATGCCTTCTTGCCAGGCGGCGGCGATCACGTCCTGCGCTTGGGCATCGGATACAGCGTGATAAAGATTACCAATGCTGGCGCAGCCAAAAGAGACTTCGGTCACGGTTACGTCGGTTTTGCCGATGCGGTTGGTCTTCATGAGGCACCTTCTTGATTAATTTCGGAACGGCGTGTGCAACGTACACCGTGGGAATGGACCACACCCGGAAAATTCCGGGTGTGGCAGGCGTTTATTCCGCCGCCATGGATGGCTGAAAGCGATAGGTCACAATCGAATCTGGCTTCATTTCAATCGAGAACCCCGGCTTGGTCGGCGCGCTATAAGCCCCATTTTCGACCACACAGGGGTCCACAAAATGCTCGTGCAGATGGTCAACAAACTCGATGCGCTTGGCGTCCTTCTCTCCGGTGATCGCAATATAATCGATCATTGAGAGATGTTGCACATATTCGCACAGTCCCACGCCGCCAGCATGTGGCCAAACCGGCAAGCCGAATTTAGCGGCCATTAACTGTACGGCCAGCACCTCGTTAAGCCCGCCCAAGCGGCAGCTGTCGATCTGAACAAAATCAATGGCCTCATGGGCAATGAACTGTTTGAACAGGATGCGGTTCTGGCACATTTCACCGGTGGCCACTTTGATCGGCGCGACCCCGTCACGGATCTTGCGGTGGCCAAGCACATCATCCGGGCTTGTGGGTTCTTCGATGAATAGCGGATTGGCGAATGCCAGTTCTTTGACCCAATCGATCGCCTGATCTACTTCCCAAACCTGGTTGGCGTCGATCATGATATTGATGTCATCGCCCAGCTCTTCGCGGGCAATGGTCAGACGTCGGATGTCATCCTGAAGATCATGCCCCACCTTGAACTTGGTATGGGTAAAACCAGCCTGCCGTGCCTCTCGGCACAGGCGGCGGAGTTTTTCATCTGAGTAGCCCAGCCATCCAGCCGATGTGGTATAACACGGGTAACCTTCAGCCGTAAGCTTAGCCATGCGGTCCGCTTTGCCCGGCTCAGCTTTCCGCAGAATCTCCAGAGCTTCATCACGCGTAAGAACATCGCTGAGGTAACGGAAGTCGACCAAAGAAACGATTTCTTCCGGAGACATGTCGCCCACCAATTGCCACACAGGTTTGCCCGCTTCCTTTGCAAGCAAATCCCACACGGCATTGACCACCGCGCCAGTGGCAAGGTGGATGGCTCCCTTGTCCGGCCCGATCCAGCGCAATTGGCTGTCACCCGTCACGTGACGCCAGAACCGACCCATGTCTTCACGGATCCAGTCCAGTTCAACGCCAACCAGCAAATGCTCCATCGCCTGAATCGCGGCGACGCAGATGTCGTTGCCACGCCCAATGGTGAAGGTCAGCCCGTGACCTTCATGGGCACCATCCGTTTCCAAAACCACATAGGCAGCAGAGTAATCGGGATCTGGGTTCATCGCGTCAGAACCATCTAGCCCCTCCGATGTGGGGAAGCGCAAATCATGCGTACGTATCGCTGTAATCTGAACCATTAGCCCGCCACCACGTTTTGTGTTTGCACGCCAAGACCTTCGATCCCCAGTTCGATTGTATCTCCGGGTTTGAGATAGGTTTCCGGGCTCTGCCCCATGCCCACTCCCGGGGGCGTGCCGGTCGAGATCACATCACCTGGCTGCAAGCTCATGAATTGTGAAAGATGGGAAATGACGGTTGCCACGTCAAAATGCATCGTCTTGGTGGAACCGTCCTGATAGCGGTGCCCGTTGACCTCTAGATACATCGCAAGGTTCTGCGGATCGGCAACGTCATCGCGTGTAACCAACCACGGCCCAATCGGTCCAAAAGTGTCGCAGGACTTGCCTTTCACCCACTGACCAGAGCGGTGCAGCTGGAAGTCACGCTCCGACAGATCGTTGACCACACAATAGCCGGCTACATGATCCAACGCCTCTTCTTTGCTCACGTATTTGGTATCTTTGCCGATCACGACACCAAGCTCGACTTCCCAGTCTGACTTGACAGAAGTGCGCGGAATCTCAACGTCATCGTCGGGACCGCTGATGGCAGATGTCGCCTTGAAGAAAATCACCGGCTCATGCGGCAAAGCCATGCCCGACTCCGCTGCGTGATCTGCGTAATTCAGACCAATGCAGATAAACTTGCCGACCTGACCGACACAGGCACCGAGGCGCTGGTTGCCCTCAACCAAAGGCAGGCTCATAGGATCGAGGTCACGTAGCTTGGCAATGCTCTCATCCTTCAGGGCGTCGCCTGCAACATCGCTGATCACTCCGGACAGTTCTCGGATATTGCCATCTTGGTCCAGCAAGCCCGGTTTTTCTGCGCCTCGCTCACCGTATCGCAACAGTTTCATTTCTTGTTCTCCTAAAATTCTTATACGGACCAGCCGCCATCGATGGCGAAGGTCTGACCAGTGGTGAAGGCACTGTCATCGGATGCGAGATAAAGCGCCAAGGCGGCGATTTCCTCAGCGGTGCCGATGCGGCCCATGGGTTGGCGAGCGATGAAATCCTTCAGCGCCTGTTCATAGTTTCCGGTGGCTCGTAACCGACCATGCATGGAGGGACTGTCCACCGTTCCGGGGCAGATCGCGTTGCAGCGGAGGCCTTTGGTGACGTAGTCGGCAGCAAGGGATTTCGTCAGGCCAATCACCGCGCCTTTGGAGGCGCAATAAGCGAACCGATTAGGCACACCTTTGATCGAAGAGGCCACCGATGACATGTTGATGATCGAGCCACCGCCATTTTCCAGCATCGCAGGCAGTGTCAGTTGGATGAGGCGGTACATCGCTTTCACGTTCAGTTCGAAGCTGAAGTCCCAGTCTTTCTCGTCACAATCCAGAATGGTGCCGTTGGCAACAAATCCCGCACAATTGAACAAAGCGTCCAATGCAGGCAGGTCGTTGGCGGCTTTCTTGACCGCGTCGCCGTCTGTCACGTCGAGCTTTAACGCGGTCACACCGTCTATGGCTGCCAGTTCCGCCAAAGCGTCGTCGTTGATGTCACTCGCGATCACCTCAGCGCCTTCAGCGGCGAACAGCTCTGCGGTGGCGCGGCCAATGCCCTGGCCAGCAGCAGTGATCAATGTGGTTTTACCGGTTAAGCGGCCTTGTCTCTCAGTCATCATCTCAATCCGTGTGAAAAACTTCTTCCATCATCGCCCATTGCTCTCCGTCTTTGCGGGTTGCGAGTGGCGACTGGCAGGGGTCGGTGTGGGTCCACCAATCCTGTGTGCGTGGGTCTTTGGCCATTTCCGCCATGTCGGCATCAAAGTCCGAACCGTGGTACTCCCAATAGCCAAACAGGAGGTTTTCCGGCTCACGCAGGAAAATTGTGTAGTTGCGAATGTTGCTGGTTTTGATCTGCGCCAGAACATCCGGCCAGACAGCAGCATGCAGCCGTTTATAGGTCTCGATCATC
>JABSOU010000113.1 GCA_013215215.1 Cognatishimia sp.
GCAGCGTCAATCAATCATCGCTAGATGCAACAAAGGCCGGGAGTTGGGACCCTCCCAGCCTTTGCATTTCAACCAAACGGCAGAGCCCCTCAGTCTAACCTCATCGATTCATACGATTTTCGATGAGATCATCGACGACTGCGGGTTCCGCGAGTGTGGAGGTGTCTCCAAGAGACCCATAGTCGTTTTCCGCGATCTTACGCAGGATCCGGCGCATGATCTTACCAGAGCGGGTTTTCGGCAGGCCCGGGGCCCATTGGATCAGATCCGGGCTGGCGATGGGGCCGATTTCGGTCCGAACCCAAGTGCGTAGCTCTTTGCGCAGCTCTTCCGATGGTTCCTCGCCAGACATTAGAGTGACATAGCAATAGATGCCCTGACCCTTGATGTCGTGCGGATAGCCCACCACGGCGGCCTCGGCGACCTTCTCATGCGCCACAAGTGCGCTTTCCACTTCGGCGGTGCCCATACGGTGACCGGAAACGTTGATCACGTCATCCACACGGCCGGTGATCCAGTAGTCGCCGTCTTCATCGCGACGACAACCGTCACCGGTGAAGTAATAGCCTTTGTAGTCGCTGAAATAGGTCTTCTCGAACCGCTCATGATCGCCCCAAACGGTGCGCATTTGGCCGGGCCAGCTGTCACGGATGCAAAGTACGCCTTCGACGCCATTGCCTTCGATGATCTCGCCAGAGGCAGGTTCCAGAACCACCGGTTCAATACCAAAGAACGGTTTCATCGCAGAGCCCGGTTTGGTCGCATGCGCGCCGGGCAGGGGGGTCATCAGGTGACCGCCGGTTTCCGTCTGCCACCAGGTGTCCACGATCGGGCAATTGCCGCCGCCGACAACGTCGTTGTACCAGTTCCAGGCCTCTGGATTGATCGGCTCGCCCACGGTGCCAAGGATACGCAGCGAGGACAGATCGGCGCCTTTCACGAACTCATCGCCTTGGCCCATCAGCGCGCGGATCGCAGTAGGAGCCGTATAGAACTGATTGACATTGTGCTTTTCGCAAACCTGCCAGAAGCGGGAGGCGTCTGGATAGGTCGGAGTGCCTTCGAACATGACGGTCGTCGCGCCATTCGCGAGCGGACCATAGACGATATAGCTGTGGCCCGTGACCCAGCCCACATCCGCCGTACACCAGAAGATATCGCCGTCGTGATAGTCGAACGTCATCTGGTGGGTGAGGCTCGCATAAACGATATAGCCGCCTGTGGTGTGGACAACGCCCTTCGGCTGACCCGTAGAGCCCGAGGTATAGAGAATGAAGAGCGGATCTTCCGCGCCCATTTCCTCTGGAGCACAGGTGGTCGCGGCCTCAGCCGCCAAAGCGTTATAGTCGTAGTCCTGCGCATCATTCCAAGGCACATCGCCACCGGTGCGGCGGACCACCAAGGATTTCACGCTATCGGAACAGGCTTCCAGCGCCTTATCGGCATTGGTTTTCAGCGGGGTATTGCGACCGCCACGCGGCGCTTCGTCCGCAGTGATCACGACTTTCGCCTCAGAGCCATTCACCCGTGCCGCCAAAGCGTCAGGCGAGAAGCCGGCGAAAACAATCGAATGGATCGCGCCGATGCGGGTACAGGCCAGCATCGCATAGGCGGCCTCCGGGATCATCGGGATATAGAGAACGACACGGTCGCCTTTGCCGACGCCCATGTCCTTAAGAACATTGGCCATGCGACACGTATTGTCATGCAGCTCTTGATAGGTGATGTGCTGGGCAGCTTCTTCTGGGCTGTCAGGCTCCCAGATGATCGCAGTTTGATCGCCGCGGGCCGCCAGATGACGGTCAATGCAGTTGGCGGATACGTTCAGCGTGCCATCCGCATACCAGTTGATATTCACATTGCCGAAATCATAGCTGACGTCTTTGACTTGGGTAAAAGGCTTGATCCAATCGATCCGCGCGCCTTGCTCGCGCCAGAACCCGTCGGGGTCTTTGATCGAGGCGGCATACATTTCCTCATATTTGGCTGCGTCCACGTGTGCTTTGGACGCCAGTTCCGCAGACGGCGCATATGTAGGTGAAGTCATGTTGTAATCCTATTTTGCAAGGCAGCGCCCTACCGAAGGGTAGGGCGCGCCAGTTGCGACTTAGATAGCCAGATATTCAGCGCGGAGCTGCTCGTTTTCAAGCACTTCCTGCGCGGTGCCGTCAAAGACGATGCCACCGGTATCCAAGATCACCGCGCGATCCGCCAATTCCAGCGCCCGCACCGCGTTTTGTTCCACGATGATCGTGGTGATGCCCTGTTCCTTAATGATCCGCAGAGTCTTTTCGATCTCGTCCACGATCACAGGGGCCAGACCCTCGTAAGGCTCGTCCAGCAGCAGAACTTTGATGTCCCGCGCCAAGGCGCGCGCAATCGCCAACATCTGTTGCTCACCGCCCGAAAGCGTGACGCCTTCTTGGGTGCGACGCTCGCCCAAACGCGGGAAAAGCGAGTAGAGACGTTCCAGCGACCAGCCAATCGGTGGTGCGATCTGCGCCAGCTTCAGGTTCTCTTCCACGGTCAGGCCGGGAATGATCGAGCGGTCTTCCGGCACGAGGCCGATGCCCATCTGGCTGGCCTCATGGCTCGCGCAAGAGTGCAGCGGTTTGTGATCCAGCCAGATCTCGCCGCCCTGCACCTGTGGCTCATCCATCCGCGCAATCGAGCGCAGCGTCGAGGTTTTGCCAGCGCCATTCCGGCCGAGCAGAGCCAGAATTTCGCCTTCGTGCACGTTGAAGCTGATGTTTTGCACGATGTAGCTCTCGCCATAGTAGCTCTCGAGGTTCCACACCGAGAGATAGGCTGGAGCGGTTTCCGCACGGTTCTTGCCTTTGGAAAAATCGGGTTTGTCGTTCATTGTGATTTCTCCTTACGCCGCTTCGCCGAGGTAGGCTTCGCGCACTTTCGGGTGGCCTTTAATGTTGTCAGGCGTGTCCTCAACAAGAGGGGTGCCCTGGGCCAGAACCGTGATGCGCTCTGCCAAGCTGAACACCACGTGCATGTCGTGTTCGATGATGGCGATGGTGATGTCACGCTCGTCCTTGATCTGTTTCAAAAGGTCGATCGTGTTGTTGGTATCGGCACGCGCCATGCCAGCGGTGGGTTCGTCAAGAAGCAAGAGACGAGGTTCCTGAGCGAGGCACATGCCGATCTCGAGACGCCGCTTGTCCCCGCGGGACATGGCTGCGGCGTGCATGTTACGTTTGTCAGCCATATTCATATCAACCAGCTGCTTTTCTGCGGCTTCCACGATGTCTTTTTCTTCCATCATGTGTGGAATGGCCTGCAGACGGAAAGCGCCGTCGCGTTTGGCGAAAATCGGGATCATCATGTTTTCCATGACCGAGAGATCGCCAAAGATCTCGGGCGTTTGGAACACGCGACTGATGCCCATCTGGTTGATTTCGTATGGCGTGCGTCCCAGCACGGACTGGCCGTCAAAGGTGACAGAGCCTGTGTCCGGGATCAGTTTCCCCACAAAGCAGTTCAGCAGGGTGGATTTGCCAGCTCCGTTCGGACCGATGATGGCGTGAACAGAGTTTTCTTTGACGCTGAGGTTTACATCGCCGAGGGCCTGTAGGCCACCGAACCGTTTGCCGACGTCTTTGACTTCGAGAATTCCCATAGGTCAGTCTCCTTATTCTGCAGGTTCGGTAGAGGGTTTGTCTTCGGCTTTGCCGCGTCCGAACAAGGCTCGGATACGTTGGCCACCTTCGACAAGACCACCCGGAAGGAAGATCACCACGAGCATGAACAGAATGCCCAGGGTCAGGTGCCAGCCTTTCCCGATGAAGGGGTAAAGGATCGCGACGGTGAAGTCTTCCATGCCGTCTGGCATAAAGGCGAACCAGCCATGCAGGATGTCAGAGTTGATCTTGGACAGGATGTTTTCCATGTATTTGATCACACCTGCGCCCAGAACTGGACCGATCAGCGTGCCAGCACCGCCAAGGATGGTCATCAGAACCACCTCACCAGAGGCTGTCCAGAACATCCGCTCAGGACCCGCTTGGGTGTCCATGGCCACCATCAGACCACCGGCCAGACCCGCATACATGCCAGAGATCACAAAGGCTGCGAGGGTGTAAGGCTTGGTGTTCAGACCGGTGTAGTTCATCCGCTGCTGGTTGGACTTCACGGCGCGCATCATCAGACCGAAGGGGCTGCGGAAGATACGGATCGCCAGATAGAAGCTTGCCAGCATGACGATCGCTGCGATGTAGTAGCCTGCGTTGAAGGTAAAGACCCAGCCCGCGATGCTCAGATCAAAGCTTGCGCCCATCTCCAGACCAAAGAGGTTGGCTTTTGGGATTGTCCCATCCGCGATGGCTCCGTCCAGAATGCGTGGATCGCTGACTTTTGGCTGCAGGCCGGTTTCACCACCGGTGATCGGCGTCAGAACCGAGTAGGCCAGGGAATAAGACATCTGCGCAAAGGCCAGCGTTAGGATCGAGAAGTAGATGCCCGAACGGCGCAGGGTCACATAGCCCACCAGCACGCTGAAGATACCCGCAACAATGACCGACAGGATGATCGCTGGGATCACGTTCATGGTCAGCAGCTTCATCATCCAGATCGCCGCGTAAGACCCCACTCCGAGGAAGGCTGCGTGGCCAAAGGAGAGGTAGCCTGTGAGGCCAAAGAGGATGTTAAAGCCAATGGCAAAGATGCCAAAGATCACAAAGCGCTGCATCAGGTCCGGATAGCCTGCGTTGAACTGAGCCATCGCAGAGTTTTCCGGGAAGGGGTTCAGGATAAACGGCGCGAGGGCCACGAGTGCTGCGACGAACAGCAGGAGGTTCCAGTCTTTCTTTTCAAGTCCGAACATAGTCTTACTCCTCCATCACGCCTTTGCGTCCCATCAGACCGCGTGGGCGGGTCAGAAGGATCACGATGGCGACGAGGTAGATGATAATTTGGTTCAGGCCGGGCAGGACTGCGAGAACTTCGCGCATGGAGGCAAAGCTTTCCAGAACGCCTAGCAAGAAGCCTGCAAGAACCGCGCCAGGCAAAGAGCCCATGCCGCCCACAACAACCACAACAAAGCTGAGGACGAGGAAGTCCATGCCCATGTGATAGTTCGGCGAGTTGATCGGCGTGTACATGACGCCGGCCAGGCCTGCTACAGCAGCGGCCATGCCAAACATCAGTGTGAAGCGTCGGTCAATGTTGATGCCCAAGAGCTGAACGGTTTCCCGATCTGCCATGCCGGCGCGTACGACCATACCAAAGGTGGTGAATTGCAGGAAAGCAAAGACCGCACCGATGATAATCATCGCAAAGGCGAAGTAGACGATCCGCCAATAGGGGTAGATGATCAGGTTTGGATCAAATCCAAGCGCTTGACCAAAGTCGAAAGAGCCCTTGAAGGCGTCAGGCGCTGGGGTTGGGATCGGGTTTGCACCAAAGTAGTATTTGATGATTTCCTGCAAAACGATCGCAAGGCCAAAGGTCACAAGGATCTGGTCAGCGTGCGGACGTTTGTAGAAATGCTTGATGAGACCACGCTCCATGATGATGCCGATTGCGATCATCACCGGAATTGCGAAGAGGATGGACAGGGGGACCGCCCAGTCTATGATCACATCCCCCGTCGAGACCCCAAAGATGTCGTGGACATAGGGAACTTCAACTTTCAGGGGATTGCCCAGAAAGTCTGTGCGGGTTTCATCAACAATCGTATGTGACAGGGTCAAGATCCGGCTGAGGGTCACCGCACAGAAAGCGCCGATCATAAAGAGCGCGCCGTGTGCAAAGTTCACAACCCCAAGTGTGCCGAAGATCAGCGTAAGGCCCAGAGCGATCAACGCATAGGCGGATCCCTTATCTAAGCCATTGAGAATTTGTAGGATAATTGCTTCCATTGGTCCCACCGTATTAGGTCACGCAACCCTCAGGAGGGCTGCGTGATACTTTAAAGGGAATGGGGCGATCAGCGCCCCATTCTGGGAGGTTCGCTTACGCGCCTGGGTTACAGGAACCCAGTTCGCCACCAAAGATGGAAGCGTCGTAGGTAACCTGATCGACAGGAGTAACTTCAACGATTTCAAGAAGGTCGAATTCGGAAGTTGGGTTCTCTTTACCACGCACAACCAGGACGTCTTTGAAGCACTGGTGGTCTTCGGCACGGTACAGAGTTTTACCGTTGCCCATGCCGTCGAACTCAAAGCCTTCGAGAGCTTCTGCAACGCCACATGGGTTAAAGGTGCCTGCGCGGTTACACGCGTCTGCATACAGAAGGGTCTGTACGTAGCAGGTGTGTGCCGCCTGGGATGGTGGGAAGCCATACTTCTCACCGAAGGAACGAACGAACGCTTTGGAACCTTCGTCCTGCAGTGACCAGTGCCAGTTGGTGGAACCGTAGATGCCTTTAACGTTGGCACCCGCACCCTTCGCCATCAGGCGGGAGTACAGAGGAACAACGATTTCAAAGTTCTTGTTGTTCACCAGCTTGTCGCGCAGGCCGAACTGAACCGCGTTGGTCAGCGAGTTCACCATGTTGCCGCCGTAGTGGTTCAGAACCAGAACGTCAGCACCGGACTGCAGAACAGGCGCGATGTAGGACGAGAAGTCAGTCTGTGTCAGTGGTGTTTTCACCGCTGCAACTGTTTCCCAACCCATAGCTTCAGTCGAGGTACGCACCGCTTCTTCGGTGGTGTAGCCCCAGTTGTAGTCCGCGGTCAGGTGATACGCCTTACGGTCGGTGCCGTAGTTGTTGGCCAAGATTGGCGCCAGCGCCGCACCGGACATGTAGGAGTTAAAGAAGTGACGGAAACCGTTTGCCTTCTTGTCCTTACCGGTGGTGTCGTTGGAGTGGGTCAGACCCGCCATGAAGATAACGCCTGCTTCTTGGCAGAGTGCTTGAACCGCAACAGCCACACCGGAGGACGAACCACCGGAGATCATAACTGCGCCGTCTTTTTCGATCATGGAGCGAGCAGATGCGCGCGCCGCGTCGGATTTAGTTTGGGTGTCGCCAGTGACGAACTCAACCTTTTTGCCCAGGATGCCGGTTCCGTCCAGCGTCTTGGAGCTAAAGGTGTTCATCATGCCGCCGTCGCCGCCACCGTTCAGGTGTTCAACCGCCAGCTGGAACGCGCGCAGCTCGTCCGCACCCTCGTCCGCGTAAGGACCGGTTTGTGGTACGTTGAAGCCAAGCGTCACAGTGCTGCCGGTTGGCGCGTTGGTGTAACCAGCATGGCTACCAGCGGCCAGATATGTTGGCAGCGCGAGACCTGCACCGGCTACTGCACCGGATTTCAGGACGCCGCGACGAGTCAATGTCGATTTGGACATTATATTCCTCCCGTTTAAACAGATTATTGTGCATGACCGCCTCCTCCGCGGCACACACATCACACTTTACGTGTTCTTCGAGTATCAGTGGGAAGTTGAAAATTTCGCAACAAGCGCCTTTGAAGTAATAAAAATTTTGTAAAGAAAATCACGGTGTGATAGCTGGGCTTGTAAATAAAATTTACGAAAGCTGAAAAACCTTTGAATCAGAAGGGGTAAGCCAACATGAAGGATCGGTCCGTCGGGAGTCGAATCCGCGAACGCAGGATTGCCTTGAAAATGAGGCAGGCGGACCTGGCGTCCAGCGTCGGTATTTCTGCCTCTTACTTGAATCTTATTGAGCATGACAAGCGCAGAATCGGCGGAAAACTTGTCGTCGATATTGCGGGAGTGTTGGGCGTCGAATCCACATTGCTCAGCGAGGGGGCTGAAGCTGCTCTGATATCGGCTCTTCGAGAGGCTGCAAATGTGGTGACGGACGCAGATCCAGAGCTTGAGCGGATCGACGAATTTGCCGCGCGCTTTCCTGGTTGGGCCAATATCATTCGGTCGCAGTATCAATTGGGCCTAAAGCTCGAGCGCACTGTTGAAACTCTCAGTGACCGTCTGGCGCATGACCCGGAACTGGCCGCGGCGATGCATGAGGTTCTGTCGATGGTAACCGCGGTACACGCGACCGCAGGCATCTTGCATGAAAACCGCGAGCTGGAACCAGAATGGCGTGCGCGTTTTCACCGGAACCTTTCCGAGGACAGCCAACGTCTTGCGGACAGCTCGCAGCTTTTGGTGAATTATCTGGATGGTGCGAAGGAGGCGGAAACCCGGTTGGCCTCGCCGCGCGATGAGTTGCACAGCTTTCTAGGAGAGGCCGGGTACTTTTTTCCTGGGATTGAAGATGGCGCGGATGTTGAAACTGTTCTGGCGCAATCCCGCCTTCTGCGCAGCAAAGGGGCGCAATTTCTGGCGCGAGAACTGCTGACCGACTATGCGACCAATGCGCGCGCCATGCCGCTACATGAGTTTCAAGGCGCCCATCGAGACACATCGGGCGACGTGGCCGCCTTGGCCGACCGTTTTGACGTGTCGCTGGCTGCCGTCATGCGCCGTATGGCGTTCTTGCCGAAATCTGTTTTGGAGCAGGACTACGGTCTGGTCAAATGCGACATGGCCGGCACCATGATCTACCGCAAGGAGATCCGCGGGTTCAGCCTGCCGCGCTACAGTTCGGCCTGTCCACGTTGGCCATTGTTCCATGCATTGCAACGGCCGGGACAGCCTTTGGTCGAGGTCGTTGAATTCGCCGCGCGTGAAATGGAGCAGTTCAAATGCTTTGCCGTGTCGGAACTGCAGGGGCGTCCACAGTTTGGCAAAGAGACCACTTTTACCGCGACGATGTTGATCACGCCAAACTCGGAAAGACTGCCACCAGAGGGTCAAGTGGGCGCGGCCTGCCGGATCTGTTCGGTGGAAAATTGCAGTGCCAGACGTGAGCCGTCGATCCTGGTCGATGGCATTTAGCTTGGATTCTGCGTAGTGGACGGTAAAGATAGCCGAACGCGGTTGCTTACGACGGGAGGAAGTAACAGATGCGCGTCTTGTTGATCGAGGATGAGCCCAATATCATTGAGGCCATCAACTTCATCCTGTCTCGCGAAGGATATGATGTCGTCACCCATGCCAATGGGCATGATGCCATGGATGCCGTGCGAGACCGTGCGCCGAATATGATCATCCTAGATGTCATGTTGCCCGGCCGCAGCGGCTTTGAGATCTTGGAAGACATCCGGGCGGATCAGGCCTTTGCCCAAACACCTGTTTTGATGCTGACCGCGCGTGGACAGACCCGAGACCGCGAACTGGCTGAAAAGCTGGGAGTCAGCAAGTTCATGACGAAGCCTTTTGCCAATTCCGAAGTTCTTGAAACTGTGAGGACGCTGACGGCCAATGTCTGAGCGTCGAGTCGTTTTTCTTGAACGTCAAATGTATCGGCGTCATCGCTTGGTCGATGCGATCCGAATTTTACCCTTTCTCGGCTTGATCCTCTGGATGCTGCCTTTGACATGGGAACGCGAAGGCCCCTCAACGATCAGCACATCCAGTGCCACCGTTTATATTTTTCTGGTTTGGTTCGTTCTCATTCTCTTGGCCGCGATTTCGGCGGCCTTGCTGGGACGGGGCCGCGATAGGACTGCCGCGAGCGAAGGGCAGCGACCGGAGGAACATTAATGGGTGCGTTAAATGTTCTGATTGCGGTCAGTTTTGCCTATGTGATTTTTCTATTTGCCGTGGCCTTTCTGGCCGAACGCGCAAATAGGCGTGGGCAGGGCGGTTTTTTGCGGATGCCTGTCGTCTACACGCTCTCTCTGTCGATCTACTGCACCGCTTGGACGTTTTATGGTGCGGTTGGCTATGCGGCGC
Organism: Cognatishimia sp.; assembly: GCA_013215215.1. GTDB lineage: Bacteria > Pseudomonadota > Alphaproteobacteria > Rhodobacterales > Rhodobacteraceae > Cognatishimia. The sequence goes on from JABSOU010000113.1 coordinate 9,721, forward strand.
GATCCGGTCTTGAGTATCTGACGATCTATATCGGTCCCTCTCTGGTCATGATCGGCTGGTGGTGGCTGTTGCGGCGAATGGTTCGGATCGGGCGCAGTCAGCGTATCACATCCATCGCCGACATGATTTCGTCCCGCTATGGCAAATCCAATGTGGTAGCCGCAGGCGTGACGATCCTCGCAGTGATCGGCACAACCCCCTATATTGCCCTGCAACTTCAATCAGTTGCGCTGAGTTCTTCAGTCTTTGTTGGGGCCTCGGGGGGACAGGATGTCGAGCTGACCTCTGTGGCTTTATATGTCGCCATAGGCCTCGCAATTTTTACCATCCTTTTTGGGACGCGGAACCTGGATGTGAATGAACGTCACTATGGCGTGGTCATGGCGATTGCGGTTGAAGCTGTCGTGAAACTCTTTGCGCTTTTGGCTGTTGGGGTCTTTGTGGTTTGGTTCGTAGCCGATGGCCCTGCAGATATTCTGGAACGCATCGAAGCCTCTCCGATTGCGGGCTGGCAAATCTCTGGGGGTCGCTGGGCGGGGCTTATTTTCCTCTCTGCTGCGGCCTTTTTGTGCCTGCCAAGGATGTTTCAGGTCATGGTCGTGGAGAACGACAACGAAGACCACCTCCGCACTGCAAGCTGGGCCTTTCCGACCTACCTGATGGTCATGAGCCTCTTTGTCGTGCCGATTGCTGTCGTTGGGCTAGAACTGTTGCCCGAAGGGTCAAACCCAGACCTTTTTGTTTTGACGATTCCCCTCGCAACCGGGAACGAAGCCCTTGCGATGCTGTCCTTTATTGGCGGCTTTTCCTCGGCATCCTCGATGGTGATCGTGGCGGTGATCGCGGTGTCCACCATGGTGTCCAACCACATCGTCCTTCCAATCTGGCTTTGGGCCAACCGGATGGAGCAGGTGACGCTGTCAGGCGACATGCGCCGAGTTATGCTGTTGTCGCGTCGGCTGTCGATCCTCGGGATTACGCTGCTCGGATATCTCTATTTCCAGCTCAGTGGTGGGGGCTCGGCCCTCGCGGCAATCGGCCTGATCGCTTTTGCCGGTGTGGCGCAGGTTCTGCCGGTTCTGATTGGCGGTGTATTCTGGCGTGGCGCAACGCGCATCGGCGCATTCGCAGGGATGACCGTGGGTTTCGCGATCTGGATGTATACACTGCTGCTGCCCAGCTTTGGCGCCTGGTCGCCTTTTATCATGAACGAAGGCCTCTTCGGTATCCTTTGGCTGCGTCCGCAGGCGATGTTTGGGATCAATGGAATGGATCCGCTGCTGCATGCAGTCCTTTGGTCCATCTCTCTGAATACATTGGTCTTTGTGGTCGTGTCGCTCGGGTCCTTCCCTACACCTGTCGAACGCCTTCAGGGCGCGCAATTCGTCAATATTTTCGACCATTCCGCGCAAACGCCAAGTTGGACGGGGGGCGTTGCGCAAAGCGAAGATCTGATGGTGATGGCCCAGAGGATCCTTGGCGCGCGCGAGACGCAGGATCTGTTTGAACGCGAAGCGCGGCGGCAAGGGGTGAACGGCTATCTGCCAGATCCTGATCCTGATTTCTTGCAGGTTCTCGAACGTCAATTCTCGGGCGTTGTTGGAGCTGCGACGGCGCATGCGATGGTGTCGCAAGTGGTGGGTCGCGCGTCTGTATCTGTGCAGGATCTTTTGGCGGTGGCTAATGAAACCGCCCAAATCATGGAATATTCCAGCCAGCTTGAGGCCAAGTCCGAAGCGCTACAGCGCACCGCCCGCCAGCTGCGCCGTGCCAATGAAAAGATCACACAGGTGTCAGAACAGAAAGACGACTTCCTGTC
>JABSOU010000114.1 GCA_013215215.1 Cognatishimia sp.
CAAGCCAACTAAAAGTTTCAATATGTAACAAAGTAAGGCCGCCTTGTCAGGCGGCTTTATTCTTTTAAAATCAGGCATCTATGCGCGTTTTGGCGAAAAAATGCCGATCTGTACATGTCATGTTTCGACCCGTCGCAATCTTTGAATTGAGTCCAGCCGCCCCGCGCTTTAGAGCTTTTCCCACGGTTGGGGAGCCGTAAAACTGGGGACTGCCTGTGCAAAATACTTTGCGTTCTACAATTCGTTTCACCGGGGTCGGGCTACATTCTGGTAAGCCTGTGCGTATGGTGATTGAACCCGCCTCCGCCGATTATGGTATCTGGTTCCGCCGCGTTGACGTATTGGACGGAGATCCGATGATCGCGGCGCGTTGGGACAACGTAGAGCAATCCCCTCTCTGCACCCTCATCAAGAACTCTTCTGGCGTTTCTGTTTCGACCATCGAGCATATTATGGCGGCTCTTGCGGGCTGTGGCGTGCATAATGCTCTGATCGAAATTGATGGGCCTGAAGTTCCGATCATGGATGGCTCGAGCGCGCCATTTGTGAAAACCATTCTGTCCCGTGGGCGGCAAGAGCAGACCTCTCCGATCCGCGCGATCAAGGTTGAAAAGCCGATCCGCGTCGAGGTGGGCGATGCTTGGGCGGAACTGACCCCAGCAGACAATCTGGAAATCGATTTCCACATTGATTTCGAAGACGCAGCCATCGGCGTTCAGCAACACACGTTGAACATGGCGAACGGCACCTTCGTGCGCGAACTCTGCGACAGCCGCACTTTCTGTCGCCGCTCTGATGTGATTGCGATGCAATCCAACGGTTTGGCCCTTGGCGGTGTTCCGGGCGAAAATGCGATTGTTTTTGACGGCTCTAAGATCGAAGCAGGCAGCCTGCGTCGTGACGACGAGCCCGTGCGCCATAAGATGCTTGACGCTTTGGGCGACCTTTACACAGCAGGCGCGCCGATCCTTGGGGCCTATAGAGGTCACCGCGCGGGCCATGCGCTGACCAATGCGTTGCTGCGCAAGCTATTCGCCGATCCGATGGCCTATAGCTTTGTCGAATGCTCTGAAAATACCTGCGCAAAATTGCCGGGTATGGGCGTTCACCTCTCTGAGGTGCCAGCGGTCGCGTGACTTTGATGCGGCAAGGGCAAATGCCCCGTCGCCAAAGTCTTTTTTCCTCGCTACATTCTATGCTAAACGCTTGGGACGCATTATGTCTTAAGCGATGCTCAAGAAGGTAAACAGAATGGCAGGCTCTATGTCACGCAAACTGGGATCAGTTCTTTTGGCCTCGACACTTTTGCTGTCGGCCTGTGGTGACCGAGGCGCAGGCCTTTTTGCCCCGGATCCAGAGCTTGAGAATTTCACCGCCCGCCAGATCTATGAGCGTGGCGAATATGAAATCGAAAACCGCGCGCCGGATGATGCGGCTTTCTATTTCTCGGAAGTGGAACGGCTTTATCCTTATTCCGACTACGCCAAACGTGCCTTGATCATGCAGGCCTATGCCTATCACCTTGATAAGGATTACGAAAACAGCCGCAGCGCGGCACAACGCTTCATCGATTTCTACCCTGTGGACGACGACGCGGCCTATGCGCAATATCTCTTGGCGCTCAGCTATTACGACCAGATCGACGAAGTCGGTCGCGATCAGGGTCTCACGTTCCAGGCGTTGCAAGCCCTGCGCGCTGTGATCGAAACTTACCCAGATAGCGAATATGCGCGCTCTTCCGTGCTGAAGTTCGAGCTGGCCTTTGACCATCTCGCCGCCAAAGAGATGGAAATTGGGCGCTATTACCTCAAGCGCGACAATTATGCGGCCTCGATTAACCGCTTCCGCGTTGTCGTTGAGGACTTTGAAACCACGACTCACACACCAGAGGCGCTCCATCGCCTGGTTGAAGCCTATCTCTCGCTTGGTCTGACCGACGAAGCGCAGACTGCAGGTGCGATCCTGGGTCACAACTTCCGCTCGACCGAATGGTATGAAGACAGCTATCGACTGTTGACCGGCCAAGGGCTAGAACCCAGAGCACGGGGCAACGGTTGGCTGGCGAGCATTTATCGTCAGACGGTCAAGGGCAAGTGGCTGTAACCGGCGCCGGAACGTAATTCGGGTGGGCTGATGCTTCGGGCGCTGGAAATTCGGGACATGTTGATCATCGACCGGTTGGAGTTGGATCTTCAACCCGGGTTGAATGTGCTGACCGGTGAAACCGGCGCGGGCAAGTCGATCCTGTTGGATTCCTTGGGCTTTGTGCTGGGCTGGCGCGGTCGCGCAGAACTGGTGCGGGCAGGGGCCGAACGTGGCGAGGTTGTCGCGGAATTCGATCTGCCTAGCGGCCATCCCGCCCATGTGATCCTCGAAGAGGCCGGGCTGCCGGGTGGCGACAAATTGATGTTGCGCCGGGTGAACACGCAGGACGGGCGCAAGACGGCGTGGGTCAATGATCGGCGCTGTTCTGGCGAAGTGCTGCGCCAGCTCTCGGATCATCTGGTCGAGCTGCACGGTCAGCACGATGATCACGGCTTGTTGGATCCCAAGGGCCATCGCGCGTTGCTTGATCAATTTGCGGACGTTGGCGATCTGAAGGCCGATGTGCGCGCGAAGTGGCAAGCTGCTCAAAAGGATCAGAAATCTTTGGTGCAGGCGCAGACGACTCTGGCGGAGATGAAGTCCGAAGAAGAGTTCCTACGCCATGCGGTCACTGAGTTGGATCAATTGGATCCTCAGCCTGGCGAGGATGCCGACCTAGACGCGCGTCGTCGTCTGATGCAAGCCGCGGAACGCGTGCGCGAAGATGTGACCAAGGCGTTTCACGCGCTGGGTTCTGATGGAGCCGAAGGGGCAATGGGCGACGCAAGCCGTTGGCTGGAGGGTGCGGTAGCTGAAGTTGGCGAGCCTTTGGAAGAACCTCTGGCGGCCCTTGCGCGCGCCATGGGAGAGCTCGGCGAGGCAGTCAATGGCGTTGAGCGTTGTCTAGATCAACTAAGCTTTGATCCGCATGAGTTGGAGCAGATCGAAGAACGCCTCTTTGCGATCCGTGCCTTGGCCCGCAAACACGGTGTTACCGCTGATGAATTAGGCGCCTTCGCCAACGACATGCGCGCCAAGATGGAGGCGCTGGACGCAGGCGAAGGCAATATCGCAGCGCTTGAGGCTGAGGCGAAGGCTGCGCGCGATGCCTTTGATAAGGCCGCAAAAAAACTCAGTGAGGCGCGCAAAACGGCCGCGAAGTCTCTGGATACGGCTGTCATGACAGAACTCGCGCCGCTCAAAATGGAACGCGCAGTTTTCACGACAGAGATCTCGGCGGACACGGCAGGCGCAGATGGCATTGACGCCGTGTCCTTCCAAGTCGCTACGAATCCAGGTGCGCCCTCGGGGCCTTTGGCAAAGATCGCCTCTGGTGGTGAGCTCAGCCGCTTCCTTTTGGCCCTGAAAGTATGCCTCAGTGGCGACGACAGCCAGATCACCATGATCTTTGACGAGATCGACCGAGGCGTTGGCGGCGCAACCGCGGATGCCGTGGGGCGGCGTCTGTCGTCCTTGGCGAAGGGCGGGCAGATCCTCGTCGTCACGCACTCGCCGCAAGTGGCGGCACTTGGGGCGCATCACTGGCGTGTTGAGAAACGTGTAGAGGGGGATGTGACGCTCTCAACAGTCGTGCCCCTGGGCGAACAAGAACGCGTTGACGAGATCGCACGGATGGTGTCGGGCGATGTGGTCACCGATCCTGCGCGCGAGGCGGCCAAGGCGCTTTTGGCAGGCGTTGCCTGATTGCTGACCTTTTGCGCACGCTTAAGGCTATGTTTCGCAACAGTTGTTAAATTCTAGGGCATCGGGGCTTTCAACACCCGCTGCGCAGGCGTAAAGCTGGAATGGATTAACTGGCCTTAGGCACCATGCCCAACCCGATTGGATCCTTCATAGCCGACTCCGTGCGCCACGCCGGGCGCAGCTGTCATGGTGGCTGGAAAGTGCTTCTGAAACGTGGACCGAACCAGATCCAGTTCTGGCTGATTGCGTTGATGATCGGGATTGCCTCGGGCTTTGCGGCGTTGTTTTTCCGCAAGGGGATCGAGGCGCTTCAGGCGTTTATTTATGGCACCGATGATGTGTCTCAGCTTCGGACATTTGCGGAATCCTTGCCTTGGTATTGGGTGCTGATCATTCCGATAGTTGGTGGGCTGATTGTTGGCATCATTCTGGATCGCATGACGCCCGATGCCCGCGCGCAGGGGCCTGCGGATGTGATCGAAGGCGCGGCGCTGCACGAAGGTCGTGTGAACATCAAATCGGGCATCGCGTCCGCTCTTTCCTCTTTCATCACGCTCAGTTCCGGCGGCTCGACGGGCCGAGAGGGACCGGTTGTGCATATGGCTGCGGTGATTTCCAGTTGGGTCAGCAACCGGATTAAGGCCGACGGGATCACAGGGCGCGACCTGCTGGGATGCGCCGTGGCGGCTGCGGTTTCGGCCAGCTTTAACGCGCCAATCGCGGGCGCTCTTTTCGCGCTTGAGGTCGTCCTGCGCCATTTTGCCGTGCACGCCTTTGCGCCGATTGTCATCGCGTCAGCCGCAGGCACCGTCATAAACCGCCTCGAATTCGGAGATGTCACCGAGTTCATGCTGCCAATGGAATCCACGCTGGCCTTCTATCAGGAACTCCCGGCCTTTCTGATCCTCGGCGCTGTCTGCGGGATTGTGGCCGTATCACTGATGTGGACGATCTTTTGGGCTGACGACATGTCCACCCATGTGGTGGCGCAGTTCAAAATCAAACGCTGGATGCGGCCGATGATCTCGGGGGCTCTGCTGGGCCTCTTGGCGATCTGGTTCCCGCATATCATCGGGGTGGGGTATGAGACGACGTCGGATGCGCTGACAGGGCAGCTTTTACTGCATGAGGCGATTGTCTTTGTGATCCTCAAGATCATAGCCGTCGCGATCACATTGGCAGGCCGTATGGGCGGCGGCGTGTTTTCACCGGCGCTGATGTTGGGTGCGCTGACCGGACTGGCCTTTGGCTTGATTGCAACGCCTATCTTCCCCGATTTCTCTGGCTCGATCACGCTCTATGCTTTGGCGGGCATGGGTGGCGTCGCCGCCGCCGTCCTTGGAGCGCCGATTTCGACCACGCTGATCGTTTTTGAATTGACCGGAGACTGGCAGACCGGCGTGGCCGTGATGGTGACGGTCTCGATCTCAACAGCGCTGGGGTCGCGTCTTGTGGATGGGTCTTACTTCCTGACCCAGCTTGAGAGGCGCAATATTCACGTCGCCAAGGGCCCGCAGGCCTATCTCTTGGCGATGTTCAACGTGACGCGCGTGATGAAGCCGATTGACCCCGAACGTGGTGCCACAGAAGAGGCCTGTTGGGAGAAGATCGAACAGGACATCTATCTGGGCGCGGGGGCGACACTGGAACAGGCAATGCCGATCTTTGACGCCACCAATATCGCCTTCATACCTGTCGTGCGTCTGAAAGGAGGCGGCGAAGCGCCGGAGCTGTTGGGGGCGTTGCATCAGGTGGATGCGCTTAAGGCCTATAATCGCGCGCTGGCCGCGACCGCGGCCGAGGAGCATTCCTAAACGTGTTGCCTGAGCCGTTTCGCGATGACATGTGCGGTGAGCCCGCCTGCAAAGATCAACGCGAGGAAAAGAGGGATCGCGCCTGTTCCCATAAGGCTCAGCAAAAACAACAAAATCGGTGTGCCTACCATGGTGCCAAGATTGCCCATCTGCGCAATGCCGCCCATGGCAAGCGCTTGATCCTGAGGGTCTTTGTTGAGCTCTGGCACCAGCGCGAAGCCTGCCGATTGCAAAAGCCCCATGACGACAAAAATCGCCACGGCCAGTTCGGTAGAGACACCAAAGACCGCCATCCATATAGCGGTGGCGATACCGCCTGCAAAACCGATCTGCGCCACAGTGACCGCCGATAGAAAACGCATCAGCGTTGCGGCGAGCGTGAAGGACGAGAGAATGCTGACAATCGGCAGCATGGTTGCGAGGGCAAGCCGGTGCTCTGCAGGAAACTGAGGCGGCAGGACCGTCAACAAAGCAAGATATGTCAGCGTGTAGAACAGCCACCCTAGCGCCGCAGGCGATTGAAACGGCGATCTATAAACGCGAATGTGCCGTGCGATCGCGTCTTTGAATGTCGGCAATGCTGCGCGCTCTAGCCCGAGGTGCGGCAGGCACACAAATGACAGGCCAGCGAGCACGAGCATATAGACACCGTGACCGGCGAAAAGGGCAGGCGGCCCGGCCAACTCCAGCGCGAAAGGCGCGGCAGAGGCACATAGGGCGTACCCAACCCCGAAAAAGCTGCTCCAGAGGGTCATCGACAGGTAGCGCTTGTTCGGCGCGGTCACTTGGGTGACCAGCGTCGGCGCGGCGACCACAATTGCAAGATGGGCGAGTCCTTCGATCATGCGACTCGCGAGAAACAGCGGCAGTGGAGGCAAAAACGCCTGCACAAAGGACATGGCCGCGCCAAGCAGCATGCCCGCGATCAGCATTTTGCGGTATCCCAGCGAAGACACGATTTGCCCGACAAAGATGCCAAAGATCACACCGAGAAACCCGATCACAGACATGATCAGCCCCTGCGTGACCACAGACGCCGGATAGAGCGCCTGAATTTCGGGAAAGATCGTTGCGATTTTGGCGAACTGCCCAGCGGCCCCAAGGCCAGCCGCATAAAGCAGGAAAATCAGCCCAAGTGATGTTCTTTGCTGGGACATCGGGAAAGCTCTCAAACGATAGACGGTGAGTTAAACCACCCGAGCGGGCAAAAGAAAAGGCGCACGAGGCGCCCTTTACATGATGATTTGTGATGTCGCGTTACAGCTGCTCGACCGTTAGCTCGTCGCTTGTGTAGAAGGCCAGATGGTCCTTGATGCGGGCAACGTCTTCTTTGGGATCCTCATAGCTCCAGACCGCATCAGCAAGAGTTTTGCTCTTGGTCACAATCGAGAAATACCGCGCGTCGCCCTTGTGCGGGCAATGGGTGGTCTTGTCGCTTTCATCCAGAAANGCCATCGCAATGTCTTCGCGNGGGAANTAGATCACGGANGGATAATCGCCCTCGGTCANNTCCAGCGCATTTGAGGATTCACCNANNACNGCACCACCAGCACGCACAGTCCAGTTCCCCGNGGCTTTGCGGATCGTAATATAGGGTGTCATAGGCTTCTCCTCAAAAACAGTCCTGGCCGTCAAAACAGCCAATTGTGACGCAAGTATGTCAGATGCGGGCCGTGGCCTTCCGCAGCCAGTCCTTGGTGCTTGCATCAACAAGGGGGATCAAAGTGCGGTAACAGGCGTCATGGTAGCTGTTCAGCCAGTCCCGTTCAGATGAGGACAACATATCGGCGTTGATAAGGCTCAGGTCAATAGGAACGTAGGGGAGCGTTTTGAAACAGAGCATCTGACGGTGGGTATCGCCACCCTCAATCGCCTCGGCCTCTTGAACCACCAGGAGGTTTTCAATGCGGATGCCGTAGGCTCCCTCGTTGTAATAGCCTGGTTCATTTGAGACGACCATACCGGGTTCCAGCGGTACATGTCCTTTGGTTGAGAGGCTCTGTGGGCCCTCGTGCACACTCAGATAGCTGCCGACGCCATGGCCTAAGCCATGGTCAAAATCGAGCCCCGCTGACCAAAGCGGAACCCGCGCGATGGATTGGATATCGCGTCCCGCATAGCCCTTTGGAAAGCGCAGTTCCGAGACGGCAATCATGCCCTTTAGAACCAGCGTAAAGGCGCGTTTTTCTTCTTCGCCGGCGTCTCCGATGGCGAGGGTGCGGGTGATGTCGGTGGTGCCGTCTTGGTATTGCCCTCCGCTGTCCAGAACCAGCAACTCGCCAGAATTGAGCGTGCGGTTGGTCTCATGGGTCACGCGATAGTGGATCACGGCTCCATTGCTGCCCGCGCCTGCGATGGTGTCAAAGCTCACATCCCGCAGCATATTGGTCGCGCCACGTCGGGCTTCGAGTTCGGTGACCACGTCGATTTCAGTAATGCCTTTGGTGGCGTTTTCATCAAACCAGGCCAGGAAATTCGCAACCGCCACACCGTCGCGCAGATGGGCGGCCTCGGCCCCCGCGATCTCGGCTGCGTTTTTGCAGGCTTTGGGCAGGGCGCATGGGTCAGCAGCAAAGATCACGGGAATATTTGCCGAGGTCAGCGCCGCTGCGATGGCGGTGGGTACCGAGTTTTTCTCTAGCAACACGGGGCCTGCGAGGGATTGCAGGGCTGGCAGAAGATCCTCTTCTGGGCGTAGCGTGACGCCTTCGCCAAGGTGTTCCGTGACCTCAATGAATTTCTCGGGGTTGGCGATCAGGTCGCAGGTTCCGTCGGCGTGCAGAATTACAAAGCCATGCACAACCGGGTTATGTGCGATGTCCTCGCCGCGGATATTCAACAGCCAACAGAGGCTGTCAGGCAGGGTGATGACTGCGGACTGCGCGCCTTTTTCGGCGATGGATTTCCCCAGCCGCGCACGTTTGTCGGTGCTGCTTTCGCCTGCATATTCAATCGGTTGCGCGAAAGCCTTGGCGTTTGGCTTGCCCGGTTGATCGGTCCAGATTTCATCCACCAGATTGGGGCTTGGGGTGAGTGTAATGTCCGTGCCTGTCAGTTCCGCCTGTAGCTGGTCGATCTGGCCAACCGTGTGCAGCCATGGATCAAAGGCGATCTTACCCGCGTTCCTATTGTCCTTGAGCCAGCCCGCCAGCCCGACCTCAGGCCAATGCACAATGGTGAAGTCCTCAGCGCATTGCTGGCGGCCTTGCACACGATAGCGGCCATCTACAAACAGCCCTGCACGGTCCTTCAGCGCGACGCAGAACCCTGCAGAGCCCGTGAACCCCGTCAGCCAAGACAGCCGCTCATCGCGTGGCGCAACATATTCGCCCTGATGCACATCCGCGCGTGGCACAAGAAAGCCGTCCACGCCCACACGCTCCAATTCCGCCCGCAGTTTCGCAAGCCGCGGAGGCCCTTGTTCCGGTGAACTGCTGGCATCAAATGTCTGAAACATGGGGCGCTCCAAATAGGGATCAACAGGCGCAGCATAGGCGGCGCGGCGGGCGTGGAACAGAGCAAAATCGAAGGCGTGTCCCCCGCCGCTTTACCCCGCGCGGCGCATGCCCATCACGCGCGCACGAGCACGCGGATCGCTGTCAAAGAGGGCTGCCAGTTGCTCGGTCATCGCGCCGGCCAGTTGCTCGACATCGGTGATGGTGACAGCACGCTCATAGTAGCGGGTGACGTCGTGGCCGATACCGATCGCGAGCAACTCCACCTGGCGGCGTTTTTCCACCATGGCGATCACGTCACGCAAGTGTTTTTCCAGGTAATTCGCGGGGTTAACCGACAGAGTTGAGTCATCCACCGGCGCACCGTCGGAAATCACCATGAGGATCTTGCGCGCCTCGGGGCGGCTCACCATGCGACGGTGCGCCCATTCAAGGGCCTCACCATCGATGTTCTCTTTCAGCAGGCCTTCCTTCATCATCAGACCCAAATTGGGCCGCGTCCGACGCCAGGGTGCATCGGCGGATTTATAGATGATGTGGCGCAGGTCATTCAGACGGCCGGGTTGTTGCGGACGCCCATCAGCCAGCCATTTCTCGCGGCTTTGACCGCCTTTCCACGCGCGGGTGGTAAAGCCGAGGATCTCGACCTTCACATTGCACCGCTCCAGCGTGCGCGCCAGAACATCGGCGCAGATCGCAGCGATAGAGATAGGGCGGCCACGCATAGATCCGGAGTTGTCCAGCAGAAGCGTCACGACAGTATCGCGGAACTCGGTGTCTTTTTCGACTTTGAACGAAAGCGGCGTCGTCGGATTGGCCACAACCCGCGCCAACCGGCCTGCGTCCAGAATGCCTTCTTCGAGGTCAAACAACCAAGAGCGGTTCTGTTGCGCCTGAAGGCGGCGTTGCAGCTTGTTGGCCAGACGGCTTACGGCGCCTTTCAGCGGCTCAAGCTGTTGGTCCAGATAGGCGCGCAGACGTTCCAGTTCCGCGACCTCGGCCAGATCTTCGGCGCGGATCTCTTCGTCAAAACTCTGGTCAAACACCTGATAGTCCGGATCCGCATCAGAAATCGGCTGCGGGGCAGGCGGCTCGAGTGGGGCCTCTCCATCCGGCATCTCGTTTTCTTCGGCCATCTCGTCATCGGACATATCGTCCATGGTGACTTGGGCCTGCTGACTATCCTGTTGTTCTTCTTGAGAGGATTCAGGATTTGCATCCATTTCCTCTTCGTCGGACTGATCGTCGCCGGTGCTATCTGGATCGGGCTCTTCGTCAGGCTGCTCTTCGGCCTCAGATTCGTCCTCGTCATCCAGCTCATCAGGGTCTTCGCCCAGCTGATCGCCATAGCCCAGATCATCAATCATCTGCCGCGCGAATTTTGCAAAAGCGGTCTGGTCGTGCAAAAGGTCAGAGAGATCACCCAGCGTCTCGCCTGCATTCTGCTCAATAAAGGGCTGCCACAACTCCATCACATTCTGCGCAGGGGCAGGCAAGTCGCGGCCCGTGGCCAAATGACGGATCAGATAGCCTGCTGCCGCCGACAGGGGCGCGTCGGCAGGCTGGGTCACATTCTCATAGCCGCGAATGCGGGCCTCAGAGGCGATCTTGGCGTCGATATTGCCAGCCGAGCCCGGCATATCCCGCGCACCCATGGCTTCACAGCGGGCGGTTTCCATCGCTTGGTAAAGCTCACGCGCCATGCCTTCGGTCGGGGCATAACGGGCGTGCGTGTCCGCGTTGTGATAGCGGCGGTTGAAGGCCAAAGCATCCGCTGTGCCGCGCGCCATCAGAACCTCTTCGCGGCTCATGCGGCGGCTGACCTGCGGCAGGCGCATCGCGTCGCCTGAGACGCCAGACGGGTCTACGGTATAGGTGACCGAGAGCTCTGGGTCATGGGCAAGCGTCTTGGTGGCCTCAGCAAGGGCTTTCTTAAACGGATCTGCTGGGTTGTCAGATGGTTTACTCATTCCATTTGCCTTTCACGCCTATACAGGCAGCTCTTCTTGCCCAGTCGCCAATCGCACCAACTGCGCGACATGAACATCAAGCGCATCAATGACTTTATAGCCTGGGTCTCTGCCGTCAAAGGCCAAACCTAGATCGGTTCCTGCCAAGACAATGGCATCCGCGCCTTGATCTTGGACCATAGAACGGCCCGCGGCAAAGAACGTTTGGCGTGCTTCTTCGGAACACACACCACTT
>JABSOU010000115.1 GCA_013215215.1 Cognatishimia sp.
GGCGCGGATTTCTGGGCGCGACCGCAGGCTATGGCTATGCGCCGCAACGGGTCGTCTATTGGGCGCTTGGGGCGATTGTTTTTACCATGTGCCTCAGCGCAATGGCGATGGAAACCGGTGGCATCGTGCCAAACTCGGACGTCATTTTGGTCAGTGATCTCTGGGCCAATCTGGTCGCCACCGAAGCCCTGCCAACGCTTGTTTGGCTAGACGGTCCGATCGGTCAGCATTGCGAGAGCTTCTTCGCGCTGACATATGCAGTGGATGTGTTCATACCGCTGATCCCGTTAGAACAAGAAACCGCTTGGGCCCCGACAACGGCAACGACACTTGGCACAATTTTATGGGTTTCCAATTGGATCGTGAAACTCATGGGGTGGATCATGCTCGGTCTGGGCGCCGCCGGTATGGCCGGAGTGATCCGGCGCGACTAGGCGCTTTCCTTCGCGGCCTTCGGCTCCAACCGTTCGCGGCCTGCCTCGGTCAGCACCCAAACCTGCCCATCCTCAAAGACTCCGGGGTAGAGTGGACGCCCAAATCCGGTGCCACCGTCCAAGTTCACACGGTTGCCGGCGTGTGCGGGAAAGTTCACGGCTGTGTGCCCGTGCACGATCAATTTACCATGGTCGCGGGTGTCGTTCAGGAACTCATTGCGGATCCAGGTGAGATCGAGTTCGACTTGGTCTAAGAAAGCGACGCCAGGACGGATACCGGCATGGCAAAAGAAGTGAGTTTCGGTTTCATACGAGCAGGGCAATGCGTCCAAGAACACTTTATGCGCCTCTGGGACGGCTCCGCGTGTCTCTTCGACCACGCCTGAAATCGGCTTACCTTCGACCTCGACCCCATAGCTCTTAAGGGTGGCCGCACCGCCCAGCGGTTTGTCAAACCAATGCAGGTCTGGGCGCAAGAGGCTCTCGGCGCGGCCATTGGCAAGGAAATCGATCAGATAGCCGTCGTGATTGCCTTTCAGGCAGGTCCAATTGCGGCCCTCTGCAAGGCCCTGCGACAAGAGTTCGATCACGGCGCGGCTGTCGGGGCCGCGGTCGATATAATCCCCGAGGAAAACGATCTGCGCGTTAGGGCCGCCGTCGCCTTCAATCCACGCAAGTGCGGTCTCTAGCTGAGCGAGGTGACCGTGGATGTCGCCGAGGGCATAGATGGTGGGCATAAGGGTCTCCAATTAAAAACGCCGCCCCAAAGGGGGCGACGCCGGTCTCATAGATGAGTTTTTTGACGATTAAGCGACGTCAAATTGAAGCGGTTTGATCTGGGTAAAGAGATCAGTTTCCGCAAGCGCGGCGCGAGCTTCGGCTGGCACGGCTTCGTCCACGTAAAGCAACGCAATCGCTTCGCCGCCCACATCCGCACGGCCCAGCGTAAAGTTCGCGATGTTCACGCCATTTGCGCCCATGGTCTGACCCAGAGCCCCGATTATGCCCGGCTCGTCGCGGTTGGTGGTATAGAGCATATGCGCCCCGATCTCGGCGTCGATATTGATGCCTTTGATCTGAATAAAGCGTGGCTTGCCATCGCTAAACACCGTGCCCGCAACAGAACGCTCGCGCTTCTCGGTCACCACGGTGACTTTGATATAGCCCTGGAAGGTGCCGGATTTGTCCTGATTGGTCGTAGAGATCTTGATGCCGCGTTCTTTGGCGACAACAGGGGCCGAGACCATGTTCACGTCTGGGTTGGCTTTCTTCATGATACCCGCAACGACAGCGCAGTTCAGCGCGGCGAGGTTCATTTCGGCGGCCACACCATCATAAAGGATGTTGATCGCCTGGATCGGCTCGTCGGTCATTTGACCCGCGAAGGCGCCAAGGTGATCGGCCAGTTTGATCCATGGGCCCATGACTTTGGCTTCTTCTGCGGTCACGGACGGCATGTTCAGCGCGTTTTCAACGGCACCGGTCAGCAGATAGTTGGACATCTGCTCGGCCACTTGCAACGCCACGTTTTCCTGCGCCTCGGTGGTTGCTGCGCCCAGGTGCGGGGTGCAGACGACGTTTGGCAAGTTGAAGAGAGCGTTTTCTTTCGCAGGTTCTTCGGCGAAAACGTCAAAGGCTGCGCCCGCGACATGGCCGGATTTCAAGAGCTCGGCCAGCGCCTCTTCGTCCACCAGACCGCCACGCGCACAGTTGATGATACGCACGCCCTTTTTGGTTTTGGCGAGGTTTTCAGCGGACAGGATGTTGCGGGTGCCGTCGGTCAGCGGCACATGCAGCGTGATGAAATCGGCGCGGGCCAGAAGGTCATCAAGCTCAACTTTCTCAACACCCATCTTGTCGGCCTTTTCCTCAGAGAGGAACGGGTCAAAGGCAATGACTTTCATCTTAAGGCCACGGGCACGGTCACAAACGATACCGCCGATGTTGCCTGCGCCGATGACACCGAGGGTTTTGTTGGTCAGCTCAACGCCCATGAATTTGGACTTTTCCCACTTGCCCGCGTGTGTGGACTCGGACGCCTCTGGGATCTGACGCGCAACCGCGAACATCATCGCAATCGCGTGTTCGGCGGTGGTGATCATGTTGCCAAACGGCGTGTTCATCACGATCACGCCCTTCTTGGAGGCGGCTTCTTTGTCAACGTTGTCGGTGCCGATACCTGCGCGACCCACAACTTTTAGATTGGTCGCGGCCTCAAGAATGGTCGGCGTGACTTTGGTCGCAGAGCGAATCGCGAGCCCGTCATATTGGCCGATCACTTCGGCCAGTTTCTCTTTGTCCTTGCCAAGGTCAGGCATGAAGTCCACGTCGATGCCACGATCGCGGAAGATTTGAACAGCGGTTTCGCTGAGTTTGTCGGAAACAAGTACTTTAGGCGCCATGGGTTTGGTCCTCTGATTGATTTTCGGGAGGGGGCGGAAACTTTGAAAGTTTCCGCTGTCGATTTCTTTCAAGGAAATCGCGTCCCCGTTCGTTATTGAGCTGCGATTTCGGCCTCAAAGGCCCAAGCGAGCCAAGGCAACATGGCCTCGATATCTGCGGTCTCGACCGTGCCGCCACACCAGATCCGAAGACCCGCTGGCGCGTCACGATAAGCACCAATGTCCAGAGCGATGTTTTCCGCTTCCAAACGTTTCGCGACAGCTTTGGCAAAAGCCGCGCCATCCTGGATCCGGTCATCAGTGAACTTCAGACAGACCGAAGTGTTGGACTGCGTCGCCGCATCTTCAGCGAGGTTCGCGATCCAATCGTTTGCGTCGCAGAAATCAAACACGGCCTGGGCGTTTGCATCCGCTCGCGCGATCAGACCCTTGAGGCCACCCACAGAGCGCGCCCAGTCCAGCGCAAAGAGATAATCCTCAACCGCCAGCATAGACGGCGTGTTGATCGTCGCGCCGGTAAAGATGCCCTCAATCAGCTTGCCGCCTTTGGTCATGCGAAAGATTTTCGGCAGAGGCCATGCAGGTGTATAGGTCTCCAGACGCTCTACTGCGCGAGGGGACAGAACGATGATCCCGTGGGCCGCTTCGCCACCCAGAACCTTCTGCCAAGAGAAGGTGGTCACATCCAGCTTGTCCCAAGGCAGGTCCATCGCGAAAGCCGCAGAAGTTGCGTCGCAGATCGTGATGCCTTCACGGTCATCTGCAATCCAGTCACCATTCGGAACCCGAACACCTGCGGTCGTGCCATTCCAAGTGAAGACGACGTCATTGGCGAAATCAACCGACGCCAGATCAACGATCTGACCGTAGTCAGCAGTCTTAACCTCGGCGTCGATCTTCAGCTGCTTGACCACATCTGTGACCCAGCCCGCGCCAAAGCTTTCCCATGCCAGCATCTCGACCTTGCGCGCGCCCAGCATGGACCACAAAGCCATCTCAACTGCGCCGGTGTCGGACGCAGGAACGATTCCGATCTTATAATCGGCCGGAATGCCGAGGATCTCGCGGGTGCCTTCAATGGCATCTTTCAGCTTGGTCTTGCCAACAGCAGCCCGGTGGCTGCGGCCCAAAGCTGCATCCGCGAGTTTATTCAATTCAAAGGTGGGGGGTTTGGCACATGGGCCAGAAGAAAAACGCGGGTTCGCCGGCCGCGTTGCCGGTTGTTCAATAGCCATTACTGCTACCCTTCCAGATAAGCGCCTCTCGTTGGGGAGAGGTGTCCCACCGCCGGAGCTAAAGCGCGGAGGCCCGACTCGCAACCGCAATTCGGGGACAAAAACGGCACATCAAACAGAAAGACCGACAGAAATGTCGCCTATCGGAAACTTTGCCATCGTCGTTGGGATCGTCTGGTAAATCCACATGAGCTGAGCTATGGGCAAAGAGTTCCCGCCAGCACGAGGCCCAAAATGTTCATCGCGACCCTTCTGACCGACCCTGCAAACCCATGCCTAGACCGCGCCACGGTCGAAAACCTGCGCAACGCTTGGGGTGGCGGAGAGGCACAGTGGTTGGCACCAGGAGAGGCTGCGGAATTTTCGCTGTCCGAAAAACCGGATAATCTCTGGTCGGTCTGGGAAGACCTGCAGGCGCTCAAGATCGACCTGATCGTGCAACCCACGGAAAATCGTCGCAAAAAGATGCTGCTTGCCGATATGGACAGCACCATGATCCAGCAGGAATGTATCGACGAACTCGCCGATGTCGCTGGCGTCGGCGATCATGTCAAAGCCATCACCGCGCGCGCCATGAATGGCGAACTCGATTTCGAAGGCGCGCTGATTGAACGGGTAGGTTTGCTCAAAGAGCTCGATGAAAGCGTCATCCAGACTGTCATCGACACGCGCATCACCTTTATGCCCGGTGGCCAGACCCTCTTGACGACCATGAAAGCCAATGGCGGCTACGCAGCTTTGGTGTCCGGCGGCTTCACCGCCTTTACCGCCTTTGTCGCCGCCTCGCACGGGTTCGACGAGAACCGCGCCAACACCCTGCTGGTCGAAAACGGCAAACTGACCGGAGACGTCGGTCGCCCGATCCTGGGCCGCGAAGCCAAGGTTGAGGCGCTGAACGAAATCACAGCACGACTCGGCCTTTCTGCTGACGACGTCATGGCCGTGGGTGATGGCGCGAATGACCTCGGCATGCTCGGCCTTGCCGGCGCAGGGGTCGCGCTGCACGCCAAACCTTCCGTCGCCGCGGAATGCGACATCCGTATCAACCACGGAGACCTCACCGCCCTGCTATACCTGCAAGGCTACGCAAAGTCCGAGTTCGCCTAAATGTTTGAGGTCTCAACCGAGATCCTCCTCCTTCTGCTCGGCGCAGCCTTTGCCGCTGGCTTTGTCGATGCCATCGCGGGCGGCGGCGGGCTGATCACCGTTCCGGTGCTTCTTCTCAGCGGAGCAAATCCCGTCACGGCTCTTGCGACAAACAAAATCCAAGGCCTGTTCGGAGCAGGCACCGCCGCGCTGACATATGCCAAAGGCGGCCATGTCGATCTAAAGGCACAGATCCTACCCGCCACAATCGCCTTTGCGGCGTCTGTTGCGGGCGCTTTGCTGATCTCTGTTTTGCCCACCGATTTCATCCGCCTGCTCTTGCCGATCCTTCTAATTGCGGTCGCCCTCTACTTTGGCTTGTCCCGAGGATTAAACGACCAAGACCGCGCCCGGCGCATGTCTCCGATGGTACTCATGGCCACCATGGTCCCGATTATAGGTTTCTACGACGGCCTTCTCGGCCCCGGCGCTGGTAGTTTTTATATGCTCGCCTTTGTGGGTCTAGCTGGCTACGGCGTGCTCAAAGCCACCGCCCACACGAAACTCTTGAACTTTGCTTCAAACGTAGGCGGCATGCTTGCCTTTGCATTTGTCGCATCGCCGTGGTGGATCACAGGGATTGCCATGGGTCTGGCGCAGATTCTCGGCGCGCGTCTTGGGGCATCCTTAGCCCAGAAAGTTGGATCACGCCTGATCAAGCCCCTTCTCATCACTACCTCTCTGGCACTGGCATTAAAACTCCTCTGGGACATGCTCTAATCGGCTTTCATCTTGCCTTAAGTACACAAATCCCACATCCGCGCCCGATTTTAGACGCCAGTGTTACGCGACTCGGTCTAGTCTGACCGCATGATGTTTGACCTACCTGACCACGCCACGCTCTACGAAGCCCTCTGCAACATAGACACCTCCTACGAAGGCCGCGCCTGGGTGGGTGTCACCTCGACGGGGATTTTCTGTCGTCTCGACTGCCCAGCCCGCAATCCAAAACCCGAAAACTGCCAGTTCTATGGCAGCATCGGCGAGTGCATAGACGCAGGCTTCCGAGCCTGCAAGAGATGCAAACCCATGGCGCCCTATGCCGAAGGGGACCCCGTCATCGCCAAATTGCTCACAGAGCTAGAGGCGCGTCCCTCCTATCGTTTCAGCGAAGACGATGTGGCTAAACTCGGGATCGACCCTTCTACCGCGCGGCGTGCGTTCAAGCGCCAATTCGGGATGACGTTTCTGGAAATGGCCCGCCAACGCCGCCTGCGCGAAGGCTTTACCACGCTTGCCAAAGGCGGTCCGGTGATCGAAGCGCAGCTTGATGCTGGGTTTGACAGCCCCAGTGCCTTTCGAACTGCCTTTGCCAAACTCATGGGCCAAAGCCCTCAAAGCTTCGCCAAAGACGCTATTTTGAGGGCGGATTGGATTGACACGCCTTTGGGTCCGATGGTGGCGGTCTGTGACAAGAGCTCTCTGCATTTGCTGGAGTTTATCGACCGCAAGGCTCTGCCCGGATCGCTGAAAAAGCTCAACACCTATGCCAAGGGATCGCTCGGGATCGGAACATTTCCTATTCACGAGACCCTGCGCGCCCAGCTCGGGGCGTTCTTCGCGGGCCGCTCATCCCTTTTTGACATTCCGCTCACCTTGCATGGGTCTGAGTTCACGCAATTGGTCTGGCGCAGATTGCTCTCCATTGGTGCTGGACAGAGCGAGACCTATGGGGCACTTGCGAAAGACCTTGGTCGACCCAGCGCCACCCGCGCCGTCGCCCGTGCCAATGGGGCCAATCAGATCGCGCTGATCATTCCCTGCCACAGGGTCATCGGCGCAGATGGGAGCCTCACCGGCTATGGCGGCGGTCTCTGGCGAAAACAGCGGTTGATCGAGTTGGAACGGGACTATCAAAAGGACAGCGCCGCATGACACAGGCCGAGAAAGCAACCCAATTTGCGCAGATGCATCAGCCGGGCAATCCGCTTGTGCTCTATAATATCTGGGACGCCGGCAGCGCGAAGGCGCTGGTTGACGCGGGCGCGCCAGCCATTGCCACCGGAAGCTGGTCAGTTGCCGACGCGCAGGGCTTTGTGGATGGCGAGAAGCTCCCGCTCGAAATCGCGATGATGAACATAAGCCGGATCTGTAAGACCGTGGATGTACCGGTGACGCTGGATTTCGAGGGTTGCTATGCCGTCGGCCCGACGGGCGTTGCGCGCAATGTCACGCAGGCCATGAAGATGGGCGCAGTGGGCATCAACTTTGAAGACCAGATGATCGGCGGCAAGGGCCTCCATTCCGAGGTCGATCAGGTCAAACGCATCCAAGCGGCGCGCGCGGCCGCAACCGAATTCGGCGTAGACCTCTTTATTAATGCCCGCACCGACCTTTTCCTCAAGGAAGCCAACCGCGATTGGCACACGGGCCTTATGCCACAAGCGTTGGAACGGATGGCCGCCTATACCGAGGCGGGCGCAAGCGGGTATTTCATCCCGGCGCTCGTGGATCCCGAGCTGATTGGCCGCATTTGCGAAGCTGCAACAATCCCCGTCAATGTGCTGATGATGCCCGGCTGCCCCTCTGCCCAAGAGCTGGCGGATCTGGGTGTTGCCCGCATCAGTCACGGCCCTTGGCCCTACCGCCGGATGCTCGAAGATCTGGTTGTTCGTTTCAAAGAAGACACCGGCGCGTAGCGCGTCGCTTTTGCCCATAGAAATTGCCTGTCTGCGCCCCTAGATAGGAGGTCAGACAGCAAGGACGCGGCCAATGAAAATCGCATTCACCATGACAGAAGGCAAAGGGGATCTGGACCACGTCCTGCATGCTTTTGCGACAGCCCAAGAGGCCAAAGGCACTAAGGTCTGCGGTGTCGTGCAGGTGAATACAGACCGCGAAGACTGTGCCATGTGCGACATGGATGTCATGGTGATGCCCCAAGGGCCTACCATTCGTATTTCCCAAAACCTGGGCAAAGACTCTCGCGGATGTCGCCTGGACGTGGATGCTTTGGAAAAGGCAGTGGTCGAGGTCGAAGCGCAGATTTCAGAGGATGCGGACCTCTTGGTGATCAACAAATTCGGCAAGCACGAGGCCGGCGGACGCGGGTTCCGCAATGCCATTGGTCAAGCGATTGAGTTGGGCGTGCCGGTCGTCTGCGGAGTCAATGGGATGAACCGTCAGGCCTTTGAAGAGTTTTGCGGCGGCGAGGCTCAGTTCATCGAGGCCGACCCACAGGCGCTTGAGGCGTGGTTCACCGCCTAGGCGACGCGGAACCGTCCCAGAATATTGCTTACCAGAAATAGGCCCGCGGCCACGCAGACGATGCTTGGTCCAGCGGGCGTGTCATAGAGATAGCTGGCGCGCAGGCCTAAGACGGCAGACAGCGCCCCGATTACACCAGCAATGACCGCCATGCTCTCGGGATTGCGCGCGAGCGGGCGCGCTGCGGCCGATGGGATAATCAGCATGGCGACAATCAGCAGGACCCCGACCACTTTGATGGCCACCGCAACCACGACCGCGAGGCTGACGGTCAGGATCACTTGCTCGCGTTTTGGATTGATGCCGCTGGCGCTTGCCAGACCGTGATTGAGCGTCGCTGTCAAAAGCGCGGACCATCGCCAGACCATCAGTAACAACACCAAGGCAGCGCCCAGCCAGATCACGGCCAGATCAGATTTCCCAACGGCCAAAATATCGCCAAAGAGATAGGCCATAAGATCCAGACGCACGCCGGATAGAAACGAGACCGCGACGAGACCAACGGCCAAGGCAGAATGCGCGGTCACGCCTAAAAGCGTGTCCATCGCGAAGCCTCGATCCGACAGGGTTATTACCGTCAGAGCCATGACCAGCGCGATCACCAAAGCTCCGGTGAAAACGGAAATGTTCAGCGCCAATGCTAGGGCAATACCAAGGATCGCGGCATGGCTTGTGGCGTCTCCGAAATAGGCCATGCGGCGCCAGACCACAAAGCAACCCAAGGGGGCTGCCGCGATCGCGACGCCAATTCCTCCCAAGGTGGCGCGAACGAGGAAATCATCCAGCATGGGCGTGATCCTCTGCGTGGTCATGGACATGATCGTGATCATGCCGATAGAGCGCCAGCGCCCCTTGCGTGCCAGACCCAAATAGCGCGCGATATTCCGGGGCCGAGGCCACCACATCCGGCGCACCGTGGCAACAGACATGGCCATTCAGGCAAATCACCCGATCCGAGGCGCTCATGACCACATGCAGCTCATGTGAGACCATCAGAACGGCCGTGCCCAACTCTGTGCGAATGTCTTCGATCAGGCGATAAAAGGCCGCCGAGCCGGGTTGATCCAAACCGGTCGTAGGCTCGTCCAGAATCAGCAGGTCCGGCTTTTCCAGCAATGCGCGCGCCAAAAGCGTGCGTTGAAACTGCCCACCGGACAGGGTGAACATCTGTTTGTCCAGCAGATTGTCCGCACCAACCCGCGCCATGGCGGTTTCAATCTCTTCTCTTGGTTTGCGGTTCGGCAGCGACAGAAACCGGCGTACCGTGATTGGGAGCGTCGGGTCGATATGCAGGCTCTGGGGCACATAGCCGATGCGCAAACCCTCAGATCGCGTGATTCGGCCCTTGTTGGGCGCAATCGCTCCGATAATGGCGCGCATCAGCGTGGATTTGCCGGAGCCATTGGGTCCGACGACGGTTACGATCTCGCCTTTGGAGATAGAAAAATCTACGTTTCTTAATGCCGTTGTGCCGCCCATTTGGACGGTCATGGCATCGATGTTTACGAGCGTCATTCCGTATCCTGGCACGTCGGGCAGAGACCTTCTGCTTCGACAACAATCGCCTCGACTTCAAAGCCCATGCTTTTGGCTGCAGACGAAATTTCAGAGTTTGGAGATCCATTCATCTCGACAACTTTGGTGCAGCTGCGACAGATCATGAAGGCCGGATCATGATCAGATCCGGGATGCTCGCAGGCGACAAAGGCATTAAGCTTTTCGATTTTATGCACAAATCCATGCGTGCCCAGAAAATCCAATGCACGATAGACCACGGGAGGCTGACTGCCCATGCCCTCTTTGGCCAGGATCTCGAGGATATCATAGGCGCCCATCGCCTTATGCTCACTCAGCAGGATCTCAAACACGCGCTGTCTGACAGGCGTGAATTTGAGACCGTTCTTTTCGCAATGTACGAGTGCTGCGTTCATTGCATCTGAAACGCAGTGAGAATGGTCATGTGCTTGAAATTCGTGACTTGGCATGCCTGCTCCAAGGATATCTGAGGGCTTGATATACTATAACAGTTCATATAGGCAACCCTATGACGTTATACCATAACAAGAGAAACCCATGAAATTACGCGCTTTATCTGCACTATTGCTGACGACCACGGCCGCGAATGCGGACGTTCCAAATGTTGTAACTGACATCCCTGCGGTTCACTCGCTGGTGTCTCAAGTCATGGGTGACTTGGGTGCGCCTGAGCTGCTGATGAAACAAGGCGCGTCGCCTCATGGCTATTCCATGCGCCCGTCTGAAGCGCGTGCTCTGCAGAACGCAGATCTTGTGGTTTGGATCGGCGAGGAACTGACCCCTTGGCTGGAGTCTTCCATCGAGACCTTGGCGGGTGACGCTGAGTCTCTGGAGCTTTTGCATTCGCATGGCACCGACGTTCTGAATTTCCGTGAAACCCCGGTTTTTGCCCAAGATGATCACGACGACCACGATGATCACGACGACCACGATGATCATGACGATCACGATGATCATGACGAAGCGAAAGACGAACATCATGATGAAGACCATCATGATGAGCATGACGATCACGGCCACAAAGACGATCACGACGAGCATCATGACGAAGATGGCCATGATGACCAC
>JABSOU010000012.1:0-6524 GCA_013215215.1 Cognatishimia sp.
CAAACTGACAACGAAGAATATGAAAAACAGACCCGCAGACTCTCGTTATGAATGAGGGAGACTCGGGGGGCAGGTCATAGTTTAAAAGTTTGAGGGCAGGGCCTTAAGTCCTGCCCTTATTCACCGCGACCAGATAGTCGAGCATGCGTCGCGTCAATTGCTTTTGCGGGCCACTGTCGGGCCAAACTGCATAAACCCCAAGATCAGGTAATTTCCAATCGGGCAAGACCTCGACCAATGCGCCGTTCTGCAGTTCTGCTTCAATCTCTGCTTCTGGCAAATGCTGACAGCCAAGTCCTGATTTAACAGCCGCAATCGCTGCGGTGATTGAATCGACTTCAAGGCGCAGCCGCTTAGCTTCGAAGGTCGCAGTTTCCCCGTCTTTCATCAGTGTTATCGCATTGCTCAGCATTGCGATCCCAACAAAGTCGCATTGCGCCAGATCTTCCAGCGTTTCAATGGGCGCGCGGGTCGCCAGATATTGCGGCGAGGCGACCATGATACGGCGGAACATGCCAATGCGTTTGGTCTTGAGGCTGCTGTCCACGAGCTTGCCCAAGCGGATCGCCAGATCATAGCCTTCGCTCACCAGATCCACCTGGCGGTCCAGACTGTGCACCGTCAGGGACACCAACGGATGATCCGCGGCAAAGGCCCAGATGGCGCGGTGCATGGGGGAATATTGCCCAAAGGCCGGGATCGTCATGCGCAGCGCGCCGACGGGTTGGTCGATCTCGCCAGCCAAAGCATCAATAGCTTCGCTACCAGCGCTTACCATGCGTTTCGCGGCGTCCAGAATTTTGTGGCCTTCGCTGGTCAAAGACAGCGCGCGGGTGGAACGAAAAAACAGCGATACGCCCAGCTTACTTTCCAGCCGCGAGACATGGTGGCTAACGACCGAGGTCGACAAATTGAGCCTCCGCCCTGCAGCGCTAAAGCTGCCGGCTTCTGTCACGGCCACAAAGACAGCCAGTCCTTTAAAGTCGTCGATCATCTTTCCAAAATTTCGAAATCAGATTGCGCGTATTGTTCTCTAATCGAAACGATAAACCCGCTCTACATTGCCTGTCAACGACCCAAGCAAATGCAATAACGAGTAAAGGAAAAACCCGATGTCCCTAGAAACAACACTCTCCCGCCGCAACCTGCTAAAAGGCGCAACGCTTACCGCAGGCGCCGTCGCGCTGCTGCGCACGGGACTGACGCCAACGATTGCCAACGCGCAAGGCGCGCTGCCCGCAGGCACCGTGCATTCCTTCGCGAAAGCAGGTGTGAATTTTCACACCTATGTCTCGCCCGCGCAGACCGTGAATGTCACCAGCCATGTGATCGACCTGGGTGATCAGCTGATGGTGGTTGATGCGACCATGCTGCCTCCCACCGCACAAGAGGTCAGCGCTCTGATTAAATCGACCGGCAAGCCCGTGGGTCTGGCGGTTCTCAGCCACGAACACCCTGACCATTGGGGTGGGGCGTCTTTCATCGAGGGCGTCAGCTACTCGACACTGCCAGAGGTGCGCGAAGGCATGCGTGCTGAGGCAACCGGCGGTGAATGGCCAGAGCCTGTGAATGTACTGACCGGCGGCGATATCGCGGTTGGGTCTACGACCCTGTCTGGCGTTGAGGTTGAGTTCCGTCATTACAAAGACGTCGAGGCGCCCCATATGCTGGTCTCGGTTCTGCCAGAGCAGCAAGTCGCCGTGGTGCAGGACCTTGTTTACAACGGCATCTATTTCGCCCCCGGCACAGACCGCGCCAATTGGATCGCAACCCTGCAAGAGCTGAGCGACGATCCCGCGTTCGAAACCCTGCTTGTGGGCCACGGCCTGCCAACGACGCGCGGCGATCTGGACACCGCCATCGCATATATCCGCGTGATGGACGATGTCATGAATTCTGCTGCGACGCCGGATGATGCGATCGCGCAGATGAAAGCGGCTTTCCCAGCCTATACCGGTGAGTTCCTGCTGAGCCTGATCCCCGAGTATTGGACACGCTGAAGCCGGACCTGAAACATGCTTAAACTTCTGACAACACTCGCCTTTATCACAGGAGCAACTGTCACAATGGCTGAAACAAAGATCGCCCAAGTCGTCGAAATTGCGACGTTTGAACTGGCAGACGGCGTGACCCACGACGCATTTGCCATCGTCGACGCGCAGGTCGAAGCTGATCACGTGAGCCAGCAACCCGGGTTTGTGTCGCGCGAAACGGGTGCGACTGCCACCGGTTGGATTGCGATTGTACACTGGGAAAGTGCCGAGGCTGCGCAGGCCTCCATGGACAGCTTTGGGTCGGCCCCTGCGGCTGCAGAGTTCATGGGCATGATGGATGTCTCCACAATGGCCATGACGCGCTACGCGCTGAACAAATAGGCTCTGGGGTCACAAGATTGATTTGGGCTGGTAGCGAAGGCTGCCGGCCCAATTCTTCTTGCCTAACTTGAGAGCCTGTCCATGAGCCAATTTTCAAACAGAACTGCGCTCCCGTTGCGCGGCTCTGTAGTTACCGGCGTCAACAAATACATGGCTTCGTCGGGCGTGATGCTCAGGTCGGGCAGGGCAACAAGACGCCCGCTGTCATGCACGCGGGTTGCGAGTTTCTCCTGCATGAGGGTCACGCGATCTGTCGTCATCGTCATTTCCGAGGCGGCCATCGAGGAATCCACGCCGATGTCGTTTGGGTTGGCCGCGTGGTCGACCCCAAAATGCGCAAAAAACTTAGACCATTGATCCTCGGGCCCCATCACGTGAACGAGCGGGTGCTGGGCAATGGCGTGCGGCGTCGCTGGGGAGCCCAGATGTCTCGCGGTTTCAGCAGAACAGACCGGTACCAAAGCATCATGGAACAAAGGCCGCGCCTCATAGCCAGGCCAATGACCACGCCCAAGGCGCAGCTCGATATCTGTGCCTCCGACCGCAAGGCGATCGACCCATATGGAACTGGACAGGTTCACGCGAATGCTGGGGAATTCCCGCGTGAACTCGGTGACCAAAGGCCCAAGCCACAACGCCGTATAGCTCACCGGCGCCCGCAGGTGCAGCGTCTTGCCGCCGCGATGGCCAAAGACGCCGGATGTGGCGCTGAGAATATCCTCAAAGGCGCGCCGCACCGAGGGCAAATAGGCCTTGGCCGCCTCGGTCAGTCGCAGCCCACGAGGCAGGCGTTCAAACAGCGGATAGCCCAGATGATGCTCAAGCCCACGCACCCGATGACTGACCGCCGATTGCGACAGGTTTAGCTCTTGTGCGGCGGCGGCGAAGTTCTCATGGCGGGCCGCGGCCTCAAAGGCCTGAAGGGCGGGAAGAGGGGGGAGTTTCTGGGGCATATCGGAGGTTCTCTCAATAAGCCGCCAATTTTTGGGGGCCTTGTTGGTCAAAGATTACGTTTGATTTGCCACAGGGGCAATGCCACGCTTTTGGAAATCAAGACAAGTCCATGTCCCTAGCCGAGGAAGGATGTCCAATGTCCCAACCTTCTGCACTCTCTGCCGATCAGATCGCCGCCTTCGAGCGCGATGGGTTCCTTGCGATTGACAGTCTCGTGCCGCCGGAAGACCTCGTCGCAATTGAGCTGGAATATGAGGCGCTGCTGGATCGCCTGGCGCATGAGTTGTTTGACAAGGGCAAGATATCCAGCGCCTTTGACACTTTGGACTTCGGCGACCGTTACGCGGCGGTGATTGCGGAATATCCGGACCTCACCAACTTTCTGAACATTTCACTGCCTTTACTTAACGAAGGCATTGATCCCGAAACCTTCCATGTGCACGCGGGCCCCGCGGTCTTTGACCTGATGCGCCATCCCAAGGTGCTTGACGTCGTTGAGGCGCTGATTGGGCCCGAGATCGACGCAAGCCCGGTTCAGCAAATGCGGATGAAACCGCCCGCCAAAGGGCTTCACGATGCAGTCGCGGGCCACTCCAACGTGGGCGCGACCACCTGGCACCAAGACATCGTGGCCTTGTTTGAAGAAGCCGACGACACCCATCAAATCACAGTCTGGCTCGCGATCACAGAAGCCACGATTGAAAACGGCTGCCTCACGTCAATTCCGGCGTCGCATCAAGAGGGGCCGAAAGTGCATTGTTCCAACGCCGCCATCGCGCGCGAGCCGCAGGTGCCTGACAAAGTCATGGGCGAACGCGAAGGCACGCCCTTGCCGGTGAGCAAAGGCGGCGCGGTTCTGTTTCATAAGATGAACGTCCATCGCGCCTTGCCCAATCTCTCTGATGGTCTGCGCTGGAGCATGGATCTGCGCTATCACCCGACCGGGCAGGCCAGCGGACGTCCGGCCTTTCCGGGGTTCATCGCGCGCAGTGCTGCAGACCCAAGCCAAGAGCAACGCGACCCAGCCGCCTGGGCTGCCTCCTGGGAGGCCGCACGACAAAACATCCTGTCAGGTCAGCACAAGGGCCGCTTATTTGAGGACACACGCTGGAACGACGCGGCGGTCTGTTAAGCCGCCGCGCTTGGCTCATTTGCCCTGAGGTACGACCTCATAGCCAGGCTCTTCGGGTTCATCATCTGTCATTTCCGGCGGGAAGCCCGGCGCACGGATGTCCAAACCCGTGGCCTCTTCAAGCCGTTTGATGATGTTGGGCGAAAGCTCCCGTTCCCCAAATCGCGCGATGCCGTCATCAAAGATATTGATCAGCATTGGCGAGATCTCCAGCGGAACATTGTTGCGATCGGCGACCTCCTGGAACAGGCCCACGTCCTTTTTCACAAGGTCCATCGTAAAGGAAATATCGCGCGAACCGTTCAGGATCACTTGACTCTCCGTCTCATGCACAAAGGATGTGCCAGAGCTGATTTTCATCGCTTCATAGGCGGTGTTCAGATCCATGCCTGCAGCTTTCGCGGTCACCAAAGCCTCGCAGCAGGTCACAAGGTTGGCGGTTGCCAGATAGTTGGTGATGACTTTCAGGATCGACGCCGAGCCCAGGTCTCCGGTGTGCAGGATCCGGCGGCCCATGGTTTTTAGAAAGGGCAGAATGCGATCAAACGTGGCGCGATCACAGCCTGCGAAAATGGAAATATTGCCAGTGTCAGCGCGGTGACATCCGCCAGAAACCGGGCAGTCCACCGCCGCCCCGCCGCGCGCAATCACCATGGCGCCCAGACGGTTGACTTCGGCTTCATCGGTCGTGGACATCTCCATCCAGATTTTGCCCTCAGTGACCTCAGGCAGCATCTCGTCCATCACCGCAGCAGAGGCCGCGGGCGAGGGCAGGCAGGTGACAACCGCATCGCACTCAGCCATGAGCTGCGCAGGCCCTTCGGCCCTTTTGGCGCCCTTTGCCACAAAGGCATCGACCAGATCCGCGTTCAGGTCATGAACGGTCAGATCGACCCCATTGCGCAACAATGACCCCGATAGCTTTCCCCCGACATTGCCGAGGCCAATAAACCCAACTTTCAACTCTGCATTCCTTTTTGTCTCGCTCATGCGTGTTCGCTGACCTCAGCGTTGCACATTGGGCGACGCGCACAAAATGCATTTTGGCGCGGCTTAGGCCCTAAAATTTTGGCCGGTCGGAATGTGTTGTTAATCCTTTAGAAAGCGTTGCAGGTATTCTTTGGAATAATCAGTTTTAATCTCTACCCAGAGCGGGAGGTGATCCGACATCTCGGTTTTCATGAAAGTTGTGTAGGATCTTTTGAAATTCGCATAAGGCGCTGTTTTACTGTCGTTCTTAGGGTTTTGAGAATTGTTCCACGCTGCAATCGGTTCGTAGTGACTGAGATTGTCTGCATCAGAGATACGCTCGACCTCGGCCGGGTCTTCGCTGAAATCAGCGCCAGGCTGATGAGGTCCAAAGACGGCGTTGCGCCATTCAAAGACACCATGATTTAGAATGTCGGACTTCAATCGTCCTTTATCTTTGGGCACGGCAAAGGCGATTTGATCGTAGTGTTTGTCCCGCGCGAGGTTGCTTGGCTCAAACTCTGGAACGTTCAGACCCGGCCCAGAAAGAGCTTTCATCACGATGTCATGGGCTTTGGGAATGTTGAAATCGCCCAATAGCACATAGACTTCGCCTTCCTTCTTGGCGCGCTTCATGACTTCTTGTGCCAGAAGGCCCACTTCACCTGCGCGACGCTCAAGATCGTCTTCTCCGTCCTCGGCATCAAAGACAATATGCGCCGTGGTCAGAACGAATTTGAACCAGCCCGATTGGAAGTACGCGAAATAGGGGTGCGCACCAGCTGCCGATCTTGCGTCAGGTCGTTTTTCGGAAAGACAATTTCACCGACCAGGCTGCGGAACTGCACTTTGTTGGTGTTATAGACAAAGGCCATGCGTTCATTGTTGGACCCCTCATGGTGACCCGCATCGGACACCAGAAATTCCCAGTGATCCCCAAGCAGCTTGCAAAGCCGTTTCAGCGGGCCGAGGTCTGGTTTGATTTCCTGAATGGCGCAGATGTCCATCGCGCCAATTATCTCGGCAATGTAATGCATGCTTTCGTCCAGGCGCGGACGTCCACCGTCAAAAGCAACCAGGTTCCAAGATCCGAT
>JABSOU010000012.1:6624-7175 GCA_013215215.1 Cognatishimia sp.
CCTGAGGCCACCAAAAGGTCAAAGGCGTCCTCTTCGCTGATGTCATTGCCAAGACGCAATGTTTTTGCCACGTTTTCACCTGCGCCGACCTCCGGTGCTGCCTTGAGTGTGGTTGTAACCAGAGGGTTCAAAACCGCGCGGGCGTCGAGGCCCAGATCGCCGTCAAAGCTCGCGATGGCTGCGACGCGGGCCTCCGTTGTATCGCCAAAGCTCACGGTTAGAATGCGCGACTGGCGCTCCATGCGCGCTTTCAGGCCGGGGTCTGTTTCGCTCGCGAGAGCGGCAGTCAAAGGCGCAAGGTCTTTCGCCTTGGGATCGCGGCTGATGCCCACGAGGGCCGCATCACGCACCTCAGGGTCTGCGTCGGTCAGGCGAAAGGCGACAAGCGCCCCATCGATCTTGGCGCGCACGCCAGAGTTCGGTTTGATCTGTTTGATTTCTTTCTTTGCGACCTGGGCCACGACCTCGCCGCTTTCGATATCAATCAGGCGGTAGGTCTTTTTGTCGTCGGTCGCGACAAAGAAGAATTTGTCATCAGAATTGCGATACCA
>JABSOU010000116.1:0-2940 GCA_013215215.1 Cognatishimia sp.
CATCCGTCGCGGCCGAGCCGACAAAGAAAATGTGTTGCTGGGCGATGAACTTGATGTGCGCATCGCTCAGCTCGGAATATTGCGTGCCCATGTGCTAGGCCTCTTTCAACTGTGCCATGACCCAATCCGGGTCAGAATGGCTGGGGAAAACTGGATAATGAACGGCGGTGATTTTGCCGCCATCAATGATGAACGTCACGCGTTTGGTGAGGCGTTTGCCGTCGGCTTCGAAAGTCGGAAGGTTCAGCGCCTCAATCAAAGCGAACCCAGCGTCGCTGATCACTGGGAAGGGCAGGTGGAGCCGTTCCGCCATTTCTTCCTGATAAGCCGTATCCTGTGTGCTGAGACCAAAGACATCGGCCCCAAGCGCGTTGATCTCGGCGTTATGATCGCGAAAGGAACAGGATTGCGGCGTGCAGCCGCGCGCGCCGGGGATCTCGTCCCAACCGTCGGGCAGAGCAACGCCGGGCACGCCGGTCATGGGATAGCAATAGACCACAGTTTTGCGCGGGAGTTTTGAGAGATTGACCGATCCACCGCCGGTGGTTGGCAGGTCCAGATCGGGCATGGACATACCCACCAGATGCGCGCAGGCGCCGTCATCTACGGGCGTGGGAAGGTTGTCTGGCAAGGTTTCGTACGAGGACATGAAACTCTCCTTGGTCACGTCCTCGACAGACTACGCATTGGCTGCGCGTCGTAAAGCCTATTCCACCGTAACTGATTTCGCGAGGTTGCGCGGCTGGTCCACGTCGGTGCCTTTGGACACGGCCGTGTGATAGGCCAAAAGCTGAGCCGGGATCGCATAAAGGATCGGGGTCAGGACAGGGTCTGCATCCGGCATGGCAATGGCTTCCCAGGTGCCTTCGCCACCTTCCATCAAGCCTTTGGAATCCGATATCAAGAGTACTTTCCCGTTGCGCGCCATGACCTCTTGCATATTCGAGACCGTCTTATCAAAGAGCCCGTCGCGTGGGGCAAGAACCACCACGGGAACCTTCTTGTCGATCAGGGCGATTGGGCCGTGTTTCAGCTCTCCAGAAGCATACGCTTCGGCGTGTATATAGCTGATTTCTTTGAGTTTAAGCGCGCCCTCGTGTGCCAGTGGATACATCACTCCGCGGCCCAAGAACAGGATGTCGCGGGCCTCGGCCAGCTTGCGAGAGATCTTTTCCGTGACCGCTTCGATGGTCAGCGCATGGTTCATGATGCCGGGCAAGGCGCGCAGCTCGGTCAAGAGCTCTTGATAGCGCGCGTCTTCGATGGTGCCGCGGTCCTTGGCGGCTTTTAGCGCGAGGATCAAAAGGACGGTCAATTGGCAGGTAAAGGCTTTGGTTGAAGCCACGCCGATTTCCGTGCCTGCAAGGATCGGCAGAGCCACGTCAGATTCACGCGCAATCGAGCTGGTTGCGACGTTGACGACCGACAGGATCTTATCGGCCTTGCCCTCGCAATAACGAAGGGCCGCGAGCGTGTCGGCGGTCTCGCCAGATTGGCTGACGAAAAGCGCGGCTGTGCCCTTGGTGATCACAGGATCGCGGTAGCGGAATTCAGAGGCCACGTCGATTTCGACGGGCAGATGCGCCAGTTGTTCAAACCAATATTTGGCGGTCATACAGGCATAAAACGCAGTGCCGCAGGCCACCATGGTCAGCCGGTCGATTTTGGTGAAATCGATCTCAGCAGGCAGAGCGATATCGGTGCCGTCGCCCGTCAGGTAATGGCTGATCGCCTCGCCGATGACGGTCGGCTGCTCGGCAATTTCCTTGGCCATGAAGTGTTTATAGCCGCCCTTATCGACTTGGGCTGAGTCGATGGCGATTTTCTTCTTGGCGCGATTGGCGAGGTCTCCGGCCGCGTTGCGGATCTCCAGAGAAGTGCGGGTGAGGACGGCGCTGTCGCCTTCTTCGAGGTATGTGATTTCGTCGGTCAGAGGCGCAAGTGCAATCGCGTCAGAGCCGACAAACATCTCGCCGTTCCCATGGCCGATCGCAAGGGGCGAGCCTTTGCGGGCCGCGACGATCAGATCCTCTTCACCTTCAAAGAGGAAGGCCAGAGCGAAGGCACCATCGAGCTTCGCGAGCGTCTTGTGGGCGGCGTCGACGGGCGCGTCTCCTGCGTCCATGAACATTTGCGTCAGAAGGGCGATGGTCTCGGTGTCTGTCTCAGTAGTGAAACCGTAGCCTGCGGCAGACAACTCTTCACGTAGCTCGCGGAAGTTCTCGATGATGCCGTTGTGGACGACAGCTACGGGGCCGGCTTGATGCGGGTGGCAGTTATAGACCGACGGCGCGCCGTGCGTGGCCCAGCGGGTGTGACCGATTCCGGATTTACCCGCCAGCGGCTCATGTACCAGAAGGTCTGAGAGGTTCACCAGCTTGCCCACCGCGCGGCGCCGATCCAATGCGCCATCTTTGACGGTCGCGATGCCTGCGCTGTCATAACCGCGATATTCAAGGCGTTTCAGCGCCTCGACCAGAATAGGGGCGGCTTCGTGATGCCCCAGAACGCCAACGATCCCACACATTATGATTTGTCCTTAGAAAGTTTTGCTTTCTTAGCGCGCAGCATCTCAAAGAGCTTGCGGGCCATGCCGAGTTTTTCAATTTGCTCGGCGCGGGCCAGAGCCAATGCCCCGTCGCCGACGTTCTTGGTGATGACGGAGCCGCTTGCCGTCATTGCGTCGTCGCCGACAGTGACAGGTGCCACCAACATCGTATTTGATCCAATAAAGGCGTTTTTGCCGATTGTGGTTTTGTGTTTCATCACGCCATCGTAGTTGCAGGTGATCGTGCCCGCGCCGATATTGGCTTTCTCTCCCACATGGGCGTCACCCACATAAGAGAGGTGATTGACCTTGGCTCCCTCATCGATCTGAGCGTTCTTGACCTCGACGAAATTACCGATTTTCACTTCTTCCGCGAGTTCCGCACCGGGGCG
>JABSOU010000116.1:3040-10846 GCA_013215215.1 Cognatishimia sp.
CCCCGCGGCAAGGATGACCAGTGCAATAGACATTAAGATTTCTCTTTGTATTTCTAACCCGCTCGTTTTATCCGAGTGCGGGGGTCGTGCAAGTGGGGAAAGCATCAAAGATGTTTGCGACTTGTAACAGGGCTTGGCAGAAAACCGCCGCGCTTTGGGCCGATTGAGGGGGCAAGTATGCGTAAAACCGTTGTTTTCGATCTGGATGGGACGCTGGCGGACACTAGCGGCGACCTTTTGGCTGCAGCGAATTATTGCTTTCACGACATGGGGTTAGGGGATGTTCTTTCCGTGGATCGCGATGCGGGTGTCGCGCTGCGCGGCGGGAAGCGGATGTTGACCGTGGGCCTTGAGCGCACGGATCGTTACAGCCTTGAAACGGTGGAGGCGTACTACCCGGTGCTGCTGAAAGCCTATGGCGAGACAATCTGCGAGCATAGCTGGATTTACCCCGGTGCGATGGAAACAATCGAAGTTCTGAAGTCGCAAGGCTATGGCGTCGGGATTTGCACCAATAAGCCAGAAGGTCTTGCGGATCAGCTGCTGAGGGAACTGGGCGTTCGAGATGCCTTTGAGGCGCTTGTGGGGGCAGATACTCTGCCGGTGCGCAAGCCTGATCCGGCCCCCTTGGTGGAAACCGTTGCGCGGCTGGGCGGAGAGATGCCGCATACGGTGTTGGTGGGCGATAGTGATACGGATCGAAATACGGCTAAAGCGGCGGGCGTGCCGTCGGTTCTTGTGACTTTTGGTCCAAGTGGCGAGGATATGGCGGCGCTTACGCCCGAGGCCCTGATGTCTGACTACGCAGAGCTGCCCGAGATCGTAGAGCGTTTGATCGGCGCGGCGTAACGCCTCTTGCCAATCCGCGCATGCCTTGAAAAAGTGACGCTATGACTGAGATTTTTACCGGTAATTTCACCCAGCAAGAACCGATCCCTCAAGAAGGGATCGACGCCGCGATGGCGGTGCTGCAAAGCGGGCGGCTGCATCGTTACAATGTGGCTGAGGGCGAGCTGGGTGAGGTGTCGCTGCTTGAGCAAGAATTCGCGGCGCAGCTTGGGGTGAGCTATTGTCTGGCGGTGGCTTCTGGTGGCTATGCGATGGGCGCAGCTTTGCGTGCGATGGAAGTTGGGCCGTGCGATAAGGTTCTAACCAACGCGTTTACGCTGGCGCCAGTGCCGGGTGCGATTGCCTCTGTGGGGGCGGTGCCGGTCTTTGTGGGCGTCACCGAGGATTTGGTGATTGATCT
This sequence comes from Cognatishimia sp., assembly GCA_013215215.1. GTDB lineage: Bacteria > Pseudomonadota > Alphaproteobacteria > Rhodobacterales > Rhodobacteraceae > Cognatishimia. Next base: position 4,290 of record JABSOU010000116.1, read on the forward strand.
TGAGGACTTAGCGGCGAAAGCGGATCAAGCAAACGTGCTGATGCTGAGCCATATGCGGGGCCATCTCTGTGACATGGAGGCCTTGATGGAGATCTGCGCGGCCAAGAAGATCCGCGTCATTGAAGATTGCGCCCATACGATGGGGGCGTCTTGGCGCGGCAAGGCATCTGGGCTTTGGGGCGATATGGCGTGTTATTCCACGCAGACCTACAAGCACGCCAATTCCGGCGAGGGTGGTTTGCTGGTGTCTGACGATCCCGAGCTGATGGCNNGGGCGACGATCCTGAGCGGGTCTTACATGCTTTATGAACGCCACGGGGCGGTGCCGCCTGCTGAGGTCTTTGAAAAGGTCAAATACACGACGCCGAATGTGTCGGGGCGTATGGACCATCTGAGGGCGGCAATCCTGCGACCTCAGCTGCGGGCCTTGCCCGAGCAGGCCGAGCGTTGGAACGTGCTCTACAGGGTGGTTGAAGCGGGGCTGCGCGAGACGCCGGGGCTGGCCGTGGTTGAGCGGCCGGACGAGGAATATTTTGTTGGTTCGTCGATCCAGTTTCTGTTGCTGGATTGGACGGCCGAGAAGGTGAACGACGTTATAGATCGCTGCAAGGCGCGCGGAGTCGAGCTCAAGTGGTTTGGTGGACGCGAGCCGGTTGCCTTTACATCGCGCTACGATTCCTGGCGTTATGCGCCGTCAGAGCCGATGGCGCGGACGGATCGGATTTTGGATGGCATTGTCGATATGCGTATTCCTTTGACGTTTAGCGAAGAGGACTGTGCCTTGATCGCGCGGATTATCAAAGCAGAGGTCAGCGCGGTGTTTCAGGCGGGGTAAGCCTGCGGCGCGGATATTTTTGGCAAGAGAAAGACAAGACGTCGCGTCGCAATTCCTGCGGCGCGCTTGTCAGGGTGTTTGTCTTGTGGCTATAAATGAACAAATGTTCAATAAATGGATCAGCCCATGTTTTTGCACACGATGAAGTTTGACATGCCCGAGGACATAGAGGCGATCCGCGAGGTGACCCACCGCTGGGCGCAGGAGCGGGTGAAGCCTTTGGCTGCCGAGATTGATGTCTCCAACGCCTTTCCCAATGAGCTCTGGCGCGAGATGGGGGAGCTTGGGTTGCTGGGCGTCACGGTGGATGAGCAATACGGCGGCGCGGGCATGAGCTATTTGGCGCATGTGATTGTGGTGGAAGAGATCGCGCGGGCCTCGGCCTCGGTGTCGCTGTCCTATGGGGCGCACTCGAACCTTTGTGTGAACCAGATTAAGCTGAATGGCACAGATGAGCAGCGCGCGAAATATTTGCCGCGGTTGATTTCGGGAGAACATGTGGGTGCTCTGGCGATGTCTGAAACGGGTGCGGGGTCGGACGTGGTGTCGATGAAGCTGCGGGCTGAGAAGCGCAATGATCGCTATGTGCTCAATGGCAATAAGTTCTGGATCACCAATGGGCCGGACGCAGATACTCTGGTGGTTTACGCCAAGACGGACCCCGATGCCGAGTCGCGCGGGATGACCGCCTTTCTGATCGAGAAAGAGATGAAGGGTTTCTCGACCTCCAAGCATTTCGACAAGCTGGGGATGCGCGGGTCCAATACGGCCGAGCTGATCTTTGAGGACGTTGAGGTGCCCTTTGAGAATGTCTTAGGCGAAGAGGGCAAAGGTGTTCAGGTTCTGATGTCTGGTCTGGATTATGAGCGCGTGGTTCTATCGGGCATCGGCACGGGGATCATGGCGGCCTGTCTGGATGAGGTCATGCCGTATCTGAAGGAACGCAAACAGTTCGGGAAGTCTCTCGGCGACTTCCAACTGATGCAGGGCAAGATCGCGGATATGTACACGGCGATGAATTCTTCGCGGGCCTATGTCTATGAGGTCGCCAAGGCCTGTGATCGTGGAGAGGTCACGCGGCAAGATGCGGCGGCCTGTGTTCTCTATGCCTCTGAGGAGGCCATGAAGGTCGCGCATCAGGCGGTGCAGGCGATGGGCGGTATGGGCTTCATGAATGAAACGCCTGTGAGCCGGATTTTCCGGGATGCCAAGCTGATGGAGATTGGGGCAGGTACGTCTGAGATCCGTCGCATGCTGATTGGCCGCGAGCTTATGGGGAAGATGTGATGAGGCTCTCGTCTTCTGCAATTCCCAGCTCTGAGGGGTTCAAGGCCAATGTCGAGGGGCATCTGGCGGCTCTCAAAGAGATCAATGATGTGGCGGCGGCGGCGGCCTTGGGCGGTGGTGAGAAAGCCCGTCAGCGTCACCTGAGCCGAGGCAAGATGCTGCCACGTGAGCGGGTTGCGAACTTGCTGGACCCTGGGAGCCCCTTCTTGGAGGTTGGGGCGACTGCGGCACATGGCATGTATGAGGGCGCAGCCCCCTGTGCGGGGGCGATTGCCGGTGTGGGGCGCGTGATGGGCCAAGAGGTCATGGTGGTTTGCAATGATGCCACCGTGAAGGGCGGCACGTACTATCCGATGACGGTTAAGAAGCACCTGCGCGCCCAAGAGATTGCTGAGGAATGTCGTCTGCCTTGCATCTATCTGGTGGACAGCGGCGGGGCAAACCTGCCCAATCAGGATGAAGTTTTCCCAGATCGCGATCACTTTGGTCGGATCTTTTACAATCAGGCGCGGATGAGCGCCAAGGGAATTGCTCAGATTGCTGTGGTCATGGGGTCGTGTACCGCGGGCGGGGCTTATGTGCCGGCAATGTCGGATGTCTCGATCATTGTGAAAGAGCAGGGGACGATTTTTCTGGCAGGGCCGCCTTTGGTAAAGGCCGCGACCGGAGAGGTGGTGAGTGCCGAGGATCTGGGCGGCGGAGACGTCCATACGCGGCTTTCCGGCGTTGCCGATTATCTGGCCGAGGATGATGCCCATGCGCTGGCTCTGGCGCGGCGCACTGTTGGCAATCTGAATATAGAGAAGCCCAAAACGGTCGCCTGGCAGAGCTCAGAGGAGCCTGCCTATGATCCGGCGGAGATCTTGGGGGTCGTGCCGACCGATCTGCGCCAGCCTTATGACATTCGCGAAGTGATTGCGCGGCTGGTGGATGGGTCTCGGTTTGATGAATTCAAGCCGCGCTTTGGTGGGACTTTGGTGACGGGCTTTGCGCATGTCAAAGGCTGCCCTGTTGGAATCGTCGCCAACAACGGTGTGCTGTTTTCCGAAAGTGCACAGAAGGGTGCGCATTTCGTTGAGCTTTGTAGCCAGCGCAATATCCCGCTGGTGTTCTTGCAGAATATCACCGGATTTATGGTCGGGCGGAAATACGAGAACGAAGGTATTGCGCGCCATGGGGCCAAGATGGTGACAGCGGTGGCGACAACCAATGTGCCGAAGGTGACGATGTTGGTTGGGGGCTCTTTCGGGGCTGGCAACTATGGGATGTCTGGACGAGCCTATTCTCCGCGGTTCTTGTGGACCTGGCCGAATTCGCGGATTTCCGTGATGGGCGGGCCTCAGGCTGCGGGGGTTCTTGCCACCGTGAAGCGAGAGGCTATCGAGCGGTCAGGCGGCAGCTGGTCTGAGGCCGAGGAAGCTGCCTTTAAGCAGCCCACCATTGATATGTTTGAGGAGCAGGGGCATCCGCTCTATGCCTCGGCGCGAATGTGGGATGATGGGATCGTTGATCCGCGCAAGAGCCGCGATGTTTTGGCGATGAGCCTGTCGGCGGCGCTCTGTGCGCCGATTGAAGAGACGAAGTTTGGTGTGTTCCGGATGTAGAGGGGCGCTGCCCCCTTGGCCTGGCGGCCAATTCCCCCGGGATATTTGATGCAAGAGAAATGAGGTTCAGGTGATGTTTAAAAAGATCCTGATTGCCAATCGCGGAGAGATTGCTTGCCGTGTCATAGAGACCGCCCAGTCGATGGGCGTGGCCTGTGTGGCGGTGCATTCGGATGTGGATGCCTGCGCGAAGCATGTGGCGATGGCGGATGAGGCGGTGAGCCTTGGCGGTGCCGCGCCTGCGGAGAGTTATTTGCGCGGGGATGCCATCATTGATGCGGCGCTTGCGACGGGGGCTGAGGCTATTCATCCGGGATATGGGTTTTTGTCGGAAAACCCCGAGTTCGTGGATGCGGTTGAGGCGGCGGGATTGGTGTTTATTGGGCCAAACTCTAGCGCCATCCGAGCCATGGGGCTTAAGGATGCCGCGAAGGCTTTGATGGTTGAGGCCGGTGTGCCTGTCGTTCCGGGGTATCATGGGGACAATCAGGATCCGGCCTTCCTGGCTGAAGAGGCTGCACGGATTGGCTATCCGGTGATGATCAAGGCTGTTGCTGGTGGCGGTGGCAAGGGGATGCGGATCGTTGAGGCCGCAGTCGACTTTGCTGAGGCTTTGGAGAGTGCGCAGGGCGAGGCCATGACGGGCTTTGGCAATGCAGATGTCCTCATTGAAAAATTCATCCAGAACCCACGCCATATCGAAATTCAGGTGTTTGGAGATGGTGAGAACGCTGTGCATCTCTTTGAGCGTGACTGTTCCTTGCAGCGTCGTCACCAAAAGGTTCTCGAGGAAGCACCTGCACCCGGCATGACCGAAGAGGTGCGTGAGGCGATGGGGCAGGCGGCCGTGAGGGCTGCGGAGGCGATTGGCTATAAAGGCGCGGGGACTGTTGAGTTTATCGTGGACGGCTCTGATGGTCTTAGATCGGATCGCTTCTGGTTCATGGAGATGAACACGCGCTTGCAGGTGGAGCATCCGGTGACTGAGGCCATCACAGGCGTGGATCTTGTCGAATGGCAACTGCGCGTGGCCAGTGGAGAGCCGATCCCTCTGACGCAAGAGGATCTGACGATCAAGGGTCATAGCTTTGAGGCGCGGCTTTATGCGGAAGATGCCAACAACAACTTCTTACCAGCGATTGGCCGGATTTCGCATCTGAAGTTCTCGGAAGGCTGTCGCGCGGACAGTGGTGTGCGGGCAGGGGATGAGATCTCGCCCTTTTATGATCCGATGGTGGCAAAGCTGATCACACATGGGGCCACGCGGGACATTGCGCTCGCCAAGATGCGCCGCACGCTGGGCGAGACGGAACTGGCGGGGACTGTGACGAACCTTGGTTTTCTGGCGAAATTGGCGGCCCATAAGGGGTTTGCAAAAGGCGATGTCGATACGGGTCTGATTGCACGGGACTATGAAGCGCTGATTGAGGCTCAGGGTGTGAGTGCGTCACTGGTGGCACAGGCTGCCTTGTTTACGATCTTGCCGAACCTGTCCCAAGATAGCGGGTTTTCACTCTGGGGGGGGCTGCGGCAGAGTTTTGAACTCGCGCAAGGCGACGAGGTCTTTGCGGTCTCGTCTAAAGTGCACAGCCCATCTCAGATTACCGTTCATGCGCTGGGTGAGAGGTTTGAATTTTCTCAGGCGGCAGGCGTATGGTCCGTTGGGGGACAAGCTGTCTACGCACATGCACAGGACGGCCAAGAGATCACCGTCTTTGCTGCGCAAAGCCTGGCCTTTAAGATCAAAGACCCGCTAGATCGCGCCACAGATACAGATGCCGCCGACAACTCAGTGGCTGCGCCTATGCCGGGCGTCGTGAAAGCCCTGTTCGTGTCCCAAGGCGACACGGTTCAAAAAGGCGATCGTTTGGCGATCCTTGAGGCCATGAAGATGGAACACGCTTTGCTTGCTGGCATGGATGGGGTGGTATCGGACGTGCCGTGCACCGAAGGGGCGCAGGTGAAGGCCGGCGATATCCTGATCCTGATGGAGGAGGCCGAGGCATGATTACGCTGCACCACATTCCCTATTCGCGGTCTATGCGGATCATGTGGCTCTTGGAGGAAATGGGGCTTAAGTATGGGGTCGAGACCTATGCGATCACCGATGGGTCTTTGCGCGATCCGGCCTATTTGGCGAAATCTCGGGGTGGGCGCGCGCCTGCGCTTGAGATCGATGGGGAGGTGATTATTGAGAGCCCCGCGATCACGGAATACCTGTGTGAGACGCGGCCTGAGCATGGCTTAGGGCGTCTCGCAGGAGAACCCGAGCGCATCGCCTTCCTGCAATGGTTGTCGTATGCGGAAACCCAGGCCAGCACGATCGCGTCTTTGAACCTGCAGATGGTGTTTCTGCGGCCTCCGGCCAAAGCGTCGCCCGTCGTGTTGAAGCTGGAAGTGGCGCGATTGCGGGCCTCGGTTAAGGTTCTTGAGGCCGCGCTGGGCGATCAGGACTGGCTCTTGCCGTCAGATTTTTCAGCTGCGGATACGATGATGGGCTTCAACCTCTTTGCGGTGCCGTTCTTTGTGGACCTAGACCCATTTCCCGCCGTGCGCGCCTATATAGAACGCATAGAGGCGCGGTCTGCCTATCAGGCGGTCTTGGCCAAAGAAGGGCCGCAACAGTTTTACGCGCAAGATTTCTATCCGGTACCCGAGGCTTAGATGTCGATGTTTGTTGAAATATTCGAGGTCGGCCCGCGCGACGGGTTGCAGAATGAAAAGCAACAGATCGCGACCGTGGATAAGATCGCTTTGGTGGATTGTCTCAGCGCGGCGGGGTTTCGGCGTATTGAGGTTGCGAGTTTCGTGTCGCCGAAATGGGTGCCGCA
>JABSOU010000117.1 GCA_013215215.1 Cognatishimia sp.
TTGGAAATCAGACCCAGCTCAAGCGGACCAATCAAGGATCCCTTCTCTGATTCACTGACGTTCGCCGTCATGTAGATCGCTGGGATGTTTTCAAAGCCCGGCATTTTGCGGATCGCTTCCAAAGTTTCGGGACCTGTCAGCTCTGGCATCTGAACGTCGATCAGGATCATGTCAGGCGCAAAGCCTTGAACGATGTCCAGAGCAACCGTGCCAAGCTCGGCCTGTGCGACTTCGAAACCACCGATAAGTTCAAGCGCCATATGCGCGATTTCGCGAATATCGGCCTCGTCTTCGACGTGGAGGATTTTGTTTAGTTCACCCATGGGTTTGCCTCTTTCTCTTAGGGTTAGGACTAGCCCCGCGACCTACGCCGCGACTTGCCTCGTCCTGCTGGGTTGGACCTTGCGAATTTCGATACGACTCCGCGCTCTGCTTCTGGCGCTTCGGTTTGAGATACGACCAAAACGACAGGAACCGTGGACGGCAGCTTGCCTCCGACGACGGGAATCACTGTCATACAGTTTGCCAATCCCAATGTGTCAAAATGAAGGACAGCATCGAATTTTTCCATTCCAGCCAGGGCGAGTGCCTGTTGGACATCAGTCACTGAGGACATATTGATCTCTTCTGCATCCAAAATAGGCAGATCGCTAGAAGCCACGGCCATCAGGTCAAATTTGAGATCTTCTTTGTCGCTGAGCTCCGGCAGGGTCGACAGCCAGTTGGTGTAAAGGTTCGCGCGCACGCCATTTAGCATCAGCGCGTCCGTTAGGTTCTCGTCCACCGCTTTTGCTTGAATGACAGACACAGGGATATTGGCCACTTGGTTGCGTTCCGACAGACCGGCAATCAGGTTGCGGCCCTGATCGCTGAGCCAGTTAAAGACGGTGGATTGAGCTACAACACCCTTGCCGCTGACGATTTGCGCGACGCTGACACTGCCGGTTTCGATATCCACGTCAAAGCCGCCAGACCGCAGTTGCACCAGCAAGTTCTGAATTGAGCTCTGGCTTTCAAAGACCTCGCCTTCTTCTTCGATCTGTTCAGCATTCATGCCAACTTGCGAGAAGTGGCTGACTTCCATGGAGTCATAATTGATTGCGACCGTGCTGCGAACGGAGCGATCCTCGCCATCCGCGCCGCGTTCGGCCTGCGCCAGTTCATCGGCTTCTTCGGCGGCTTTGTTGGCGTCCTCAAGCGAGATAACCTCTTCACCGATCAGACGTGGGAGGTCGACAAAGAATTCAGATCCCGTGCCCTCTTCGGACGCAAAGAAAATCCGACCATTGTGGCCTTCGGTAATCGCCTTGGCGACTGCAAGGCCAAGACCTGTGCCACCAGCCGCGCGCGTGTCACCCATATCCGCCTGCGTGAACTTGTCGAAAATCGTGCCACGCGCGGCTGTCGGAACACCGCACCCAAAGTCGCGGATCGAAACCCGCAGACGCCCGCGGTAGACCAAGAGGGACACGATGACTTCACTTGCGTCGTCAGAGAATTTAACCGCGTTGTCGACCACATTCTCCAAGAGCTGAACCAGACGTGTGCGTTCGCCAAGAGTGAACATGCCGTCTTCGTCTTCTTGCAGATTGTAGCGCACTGAGATCGAGCGCTTTTCGCCTTTCAACTTGTTGGCTTCGACAACTTCCTCGACAACCTCGGCCATATCAACTTGCTCAAGCGCGAACTCCATGGAGCCTTCGGTCATCTTTTCGATGTCGAGCATATCATTGATCAAGGTCACTAGCTTGTCGCAGTTATTAGACGCCATCGAGACCATCTTGTTCATCTGCTCGGGCATCTCGCCGATTGCGCCTGAAAGCGCCAGACCAAGGGCACCCTTCATAGAGGTCAGAGGTGTACGAAGCTCGTGGCTGACGGTGGCAACAAAGTCGTTCTTGGCCTTTTCGGCAACCTTACGCGCTGTGATGTCGCGGTACATTGCGATGAACCGCGGCTCGTCATTTTCAGGCTCTACATATTCGAGGCTGATCTCAAATGGAGTGCCGTTGTTCGCCGTGACTTCCCAGGTCATGCGACGCTGAGGACCCTCTTGCAACGCCTGACAGCGCATCTTAAGGCCGCGCATGTCGTCGTCAGTGATAAAGTGAGACACTTTGCGCTCGCGCCAGGTATCGATATTGGCGCGCCGGCCGACAAACATCTCTTCGGCGGCCTTGTTGCAATAGAGAATGTCATAGTTTTCCGGGCGGAACACGATGACCTGATCCTCGATCAGCTCCAGAGAGTCATTGAATGTCGCTTCAGAGATGCCTTTGCGGGTCTGCGTCATATCCGTCGCGACAACGGCGATCTCGCTCAGTTCTTCTTCGGCGCCCGAAACTGGAATAATGGTACACTGCGCCCAGGCAATAGAGCCATCATCCTTATAGACCTTCATTGGACCGTCCCAAGGCTGGCCCGCCCGCATTGACGACATCACATCGTTCTGCAGGATCATCTGCTCATGCTCTGGAAGAATGTCCATCAATTGCGTGCCAATGAGGTCTTCGGCCAACCGGTCCGTCGTGTCACAGAAATTCGGGTTTGCATGAGTAATGCGACCGCGCGTGTCCATCATAAGGAAGACGGTGTGTTCTTCGACAGCGCTGCGATAGAAGACTTTGGATCTGATTTCGGATTTCAAGACGTTCTTGTTGATCTCGACCATCAGCATGTTGCGACGCAACTGGAAGACCAGGAACACAAGCGACGCGAGAATAGCGCTGACAAAGGCCAGGATGTAGAAACGGTAGTTCTGATAAATCCGGCCTGCCGCCTGCATCAGATAATTCTCATAAGGCCGTACCCGCAGAGAGATCAAAAGATCGTGGACGTTCTGATAGTTATGTGGCGCCTGCCACACCGACCCGGCCGCCGCCAGAGATTCCGGGGAGTCCGGCTCCACGTTCAGCAAAACGTTGATGACATGCGCAAGGATTGTTTCGTCAACGGAGGGCAAAGCTGCCAACAGCCACTCTGGATAGAGCTCGGTTGACGACATAAACGGGTAGCCCTGATGCAGAATGGGCTCAATCGGCGCAAAGTCATCAATGTCGATCACGCCGCCGCGGTGCAGGGCCTCGAGCACGCCGGAACGCACGACACCGGCTTCGACAAGGCCGGTTTGAACTGCGTATACGACTTCGCGTTCGTTGCCGTCCGCAAAGATCAATTCACTGAGGGTGCGATCGGGCTCTAGGCGACGGCGGCGGAACTCTTGCTCAGCCAGCCACCAGCCGGAAAAATCATCCTGACCAACCGCCATGACGCGCCGCCCGCGCAATTGGGCCAGGCTACGATATGGGCTGTCCTGGTTGGTGAAAATGACCGAGCCGATCTCGCCATAGGTGCGGTCGTCCCAAATCCGCGCCCGAGACAATACGGCGCGTGCGCCGAACTCGACTTCTGCAGATACGAAGAACGCCGGGTTGCTCAGGACGAAATCAAGTTCGCCATTCTCTACCGCGCGCTGCATAGACGGCAATGTGTGCGGCTTGAGCACAAAGCGAATGGGCATTTCGACAATGTCAGCTTCGCGGTTGAGCAACTCGACTGTTGGGCGCCATGCTTCGATCGCGCGCGTCACACCCTCGGTGGTCAAAACCCCAAGCGTCAGCACGCGGCGCTCGACCAGATCGTTTTGGCCGGTAAACACAGTCTGCTGGTTTTGCGCCGTCGTGAACGGTGCAGACAACAGCAAGTACGCTGTAGCTATCAGAATGATTAGAAAGTGCCGGTGTCCATTGGCTTCAAGCCGAGGGATCACGGTTGCTTTATGCGGCCCCATCCAAACTTTGCTCCATCTCATCCATCAGCGTGTTGAGGAGCTCGTCGACAAAGTCGGTGTTGAGGGGGCGCGGTCCGGCGACCAGGGAATCAATATGCTGTTCTAGCTGAGCAGCCAATGCGCCCATGCGAGGAAACCCCACACTTCCGCAAATTCCGTGAAGCTTGTGTGCTTCGGCCCGAATATCCAAGCAGGCAGATTCTTCTGTCTCTGGATTTTCCAAACGTTCCAGGAGCGTGCAAAACTCTTCGATCCGCCCGTCAATCGAGCTGATGAATCGTTCGCGAATTTTTGCCAAACCGGCCTGTAAGATGGCCGACTTGTCGACCTCTGTACCTTGCATCATGGCACTGCTCTCATCCACATTTTACCTCAACGCTCTTCTGGCGCTGATTGTTTATTATGCTTCTTACATACCACAAAATGACGATCACCTGTAAAAAAAACGGCTGGATTTCTTAAAGCAACGTTAAAGAAAACAGGGGTTTATGTCGTTTTTCGCGGCTTTTGCTTTGGAAGTCACAGGCCAAGCACGAGGCGTGGCCTGCTGTCATTGCATAGAATAACTGGGCTTAGGCTGCGAATGCCGCGCGCCCTGCACCGCCCGCTTCCTTGAGCTTTTCGACCGCACGATCGAGGAAGCGAAGGTCGCCGCGTTTCTCGAAAAGCTTGGGGGCCGCTGCGTCGCCAATGATGGCGGTGAAGCCCGTTTGGACCTCTTCGCAATACACCAGATCCGGGTCGTTCAGCATCATGACAAACTCATCATGCATCGCATCCGCAGACGGCAGTTTCGCCTTTGCGCCAACGCAGACAAACGTGCCGCCGCCAAGATAGCTGAGGAAGGCCTGTGCGCCGACGAGGCAATCCGAAATCACTTCGGCAATGTCGGTGACGACATAGGTGAATTCTTCGGTGCTGGATCCAGCGTGAACGGATTCAAGCTCTGGGATCTGAAGGGCAAAGGCCCCCATCGCGAACTGCTTTTGCTCGAGCATCAGCATGACGTAGTTGTCCATGGCCGCGCTTTTTACGACACCGCGGACATCCTTGATGGTCACCGGATCTCGGAACGGAGCTTTCGGAGCCGCCGCCGCTGATGCAGGAGCCGCTGCCTGTGCTGTTGCAGCCTTACGCGCTTCTTGCTGAAGACGATCCGCGAGACGAATGCGGGTCATCAGTTCAGTCGTGTCGAAAGGCTTGGTCACATAGTCCGTTGCACCGGCCATAAAGGCGCGGTCGACGTATTCTTTGTTGTTCATCGCCGTAATCATGATCACCGGCGAATTTTTGTACTGCTCCATCTGGCGCACTTGCTGACAGAGCTCGGTGCCGTCCATGCCTGGCATTTGAATGTCGAACATGAACCCATCAAATGGCTGAGGCGCTGCTGCGATCTTGCGCAAAGCGTCTTCGCCGCAGTCGGCCATGGTCACATCGGTGTAGCCATGTGCTTCCAGAGTGGCACCCAGGATCTCGCGGATCAGTTCGTCATCATCGACGGCCAGAATTTTCATATTCGTCTCCGTTCGCTCACCCACGGGCCCGAGCGCTTCTGCAATGGATTTTGCCTGTGGGACTGCTGTCGTTTCCGACCACTATATAAGGGAGATTGTGGCGCAATTGGGGCGCATTCTCGGATTTGGCGAAAATATTTCCGGTTTCGTTAACCAAACGTTAAACACAAACTCGGCCGTTGTATCAACATTTTTTTTATTTTCAGATGCTTACAGGAATTTTCTACCATTTTTCGAATTTTCGCGTTTCAATCTGAGGTTTACTTAAACCCCGCGATAAGCGGTCATTTTGAGCTGTTCACCGACGTCCCACATTGTTGAAAGATTCGAAATAATCGCCACACGCTTGTTTCCGAACCGCGATCAATCAAGGAACACACTCGCGCTGTCAGGGCTATGTCAGGTCCAAGGATTACCCCGCGCGCAAAGCTCATTTTCGCGAAAGCAATGCCACGTGACCCACTCCAATGTGACCAAAATCCTCATTCCCTCAGGCGCTCTGGGGCTGGGCTATGACCGCGCGGCGCTGGCCCGAGGTGTCGCCGAGAGCCCTGACCTCATCGCCATTGACGGAGGCTCGACGGACAGCGGGCCGCATTACCTTGGGACCGGAACGTCGAAATACTCACGCGGATCGATCAAAGCAGAGTGGCGCGAGTTGATGCAGGCCCGCGCCGCGGCGCAGGTGCCGTTGGTCATTGGTACCGCCGGGACATGTGGGGCCGACAGCGCTGTGGATTGGCTTGTCGACATCACCAAGGAGATCGCTGACGAAGAAGGCATGACCCTTAAGGTGGCGGTTCTAAAGTCCGGTCAATCGCCTACGCGGATGGCCAAAGCCTTGGTCGATGGGCGCATCCATCCGTTGGAGCCTGTCACCGAGCTAACCAGCGAGGTTCTGGAAAGCTGCACCAATATCGTGGCGCTTGCGGGTGCTGAACAAATCCAGAGGGCGCTTGAGACGGGTGCAGACATCGTGATCGCCGGGCGTACCACCGACACAGCGACCATCGCCGCCCTGCCATTGATGCGCGGATGTCACGCTGGTGGTGCATGGCACGGGGCAAAGATTGGAGAATGCGGGGCCTTGGCCACCACAAGCCCCAATACCGGAACCATCATGATCAGTTTTGACGCGCAGGGGTTTACCGTGGAACCGATGGGAGAAGCCGCGCAGGCAACGCCCTACACGGTCTCGGCCCATATGCTTTATGAGAACTCTAATCCCCATCAGCTATATGAACCCGGTGGGCATCTGGACGTGACGGACGCGCAATACACGGCTCTCGATGACCGATCGGTCCGCGTCACAGGCAGCACATGGGTGCCCGGCGCGCAGTATACGGTCAAACTTGAAGGTGCGCGCAGCGGGGGATTTCAGACGGTCTCTTTGGCGTTGGTTCGCGAGCCCCGCTATGTCGAAAACATCCGCGAATGGGTGGCAGACATCGAGGCAAAATGCACAGCCAAAGCCAAAGAGCGCCTCAACGACCCATTTACGCTTGAGCTTCGCTTGATCGGTGCAGATGCCACTTTAGGCAACTTGGACAAAACCGCGACGATAGGTTCCGAAGTCGGCGTTCTGGGCATTGTGACGGCCCCGACAGAGGCAATTTCTCGTGAGGTCGCCAAGATCCTGAACCCCTACCTGCTGCACCACCCGCTGAGCGAACAGGAAGAGATGCCCACCTTTGCCTTCCCATTCTCGCCAGCCGAAATGTCCCGTGGCGAGATCTATGAGTTTTGTCTCAATCACGTGTTGGAATTGACCGAACCTATGGAGGTCTTCCGCCTTGAGGTTCTGGAGGTGGGCAAATGACCAAACTGTCTGAAATTGCCTTTAAAATCCGGTCCAAAAACGCGGGGCCGTTCTGGCTCACAATCGATATTTTCTGTGCCTCGCGAAAGGATTTCGAACGGGTCTGTCAGCTCGCGCGCTCCACACGTGTGGCGCAGGTTTTGGGCACGGATGAGGCGCAGCTCAAACGATATGAGATCGCGGATCTCAATGTGCTGAAATTCAGCTTGCCCAGACCGCAGATCCAAGGCACGCGCTTTGATCGCGATATGCATGGCGCATCCTTCGCTGTCCTGTTGGCGGACTTGGAAGGTTAAGCGGGCAACAATGCTTCGATCTGGTCTTTCCAAGGCATCGCAGCACCTTGTTGGCCGACGGTAAAACCCGCCACGCGAGTCGCCTGAGCCATGCAGGAATGCAACGCATCCCGATCCAGAGTTTGAAACCCCGATTTTGATGCATAGCCTAAGGCCCATAGGGCCTGCAGAAAACCCGCGTTAAAGGAATCTCCGGCCCCCACGGTATCCACGACATCCACCGACTCTGAAGGGACGTGGATCTGGCCAAAGGACTTGGAAAAAGCGATGGCGCCTTTGTCGCCAAGTGTCAGCAAAACAAGGCTTGGGCCGAGGTCTAGGAGCTTTTGCGCTTTCTCTTCGATCGGCTCATTTCCTTCGGAAACCCAATTCAAATCCTGATCGGAAATTTTGACGATATCCGCGACCGAAACGATCTCAGTGAGCCGCGCGCGATAGGCGGGCTCATCGTCAATAAAATCGGCCCGAATATTCGGATCCACCATGATCAATTTCTCTGCCGCTTCGCGTTTGGCAAGTGCCAACAAACTGTCCGCACCGGGCTCTGAAACAAGGGAAATACCGCCAAAGAAAAGCGTCGACACGGACCCGAGGTCTTCGGGCAGGTCGGAAATCGCCAACATGCGCCCAGCGCTCTGTTCATCAAAGAAGCTGTAGCTGGCTTGCCCATCGTCCAGATGCACAAACGCCAGGGTCGTAGGGCGCGTTGAGTGTTTTACGTGGGTCAAGCTCACATTGCTTTGCATCAGGTCTTGCCGTAGCAAAGTGCCAAAGCGATCCTGAGAAATGCCGGTAAACAGCCCCACATCCGCACCAAGACGGCCAAGACCCATTGCGGTGTTAAAAACCGATCCGCCCGTTTTGGGCGTAAAGGCCAGATCACCTGATCGACTGTCGCAAGGGATCATGTCGATCAGGGCTTCTCCACAACAGAGGATCATTGGTTAGTCCCGCCGCGCACCGGTGGCTTTGTCAAAGACATGTGTCTTGCCGTCCGCAAAGGTGAAATGCAGCGTGTCGCCGTTTTTCACAGCTGGTGGCGTTTCAAGCTTGGCGATAAACTCCACACCATCCTGAGTTTTCATGTGCACCAGCGCGTGTTCGCCAAGGTTTTCCACCAACTCAAAAGTCGCCGACACCGTTGCTTCTTCGGCGGAACAAAGCCTCATGTGTTCGGATCTGATGCCGATGATTGCATCGTCATCCTTCATAGACGTCATCTCTTTGGGCGCTGTGGCGGCCAGGTTGGATGGGGCAAAGAAGTTCATCTTCGGGCTGCCGATAAACTGCGCCACGAAGGTGTTTTGTGGGCGCTCATAGAGGTCAATCGGCGCGCCGACCTGTTCGATATCTCCACCCCGCAGAACCACGATTTTATCGGCCAGAGTCATCGCCTCGACCTGATCATGGGTCACATAGATCATGGTCGAGCCCAAACGCTCGTGAAGGCGCGCGATTTCAAGCCGTGTTTGCACGCGCAGGGCTGCATCTAGGTTTGAAAGCGGTTCGTCAAAGAGGAACACTTCAGGTTCACGCACAATCGCGCGGCCGATGGCGACACGTTGGCGTTGACCACCAGAAAGCGCCTTAGGCGTGCGATCCAGATAGTCGGTGATGTCCAAAATCGCCGCTGCCTCACGGACGCGTTGGTCGATCTCATCTGCGGGCATCTTGGCCTGCTTTAGGCCAAACGCCATGTTCTTATAGACCGTCATATGCGGGTAAAGCGCATAGGTCTGGAACACCATCGCCACACCGCGTTTGGCGGGGGCCACGTCATTGACCAGAGTGTCGCCGATGGACACGTCGCCCCCCGAGATCTCTTCAAGACCCGCGATCATGCGCAACAACGTAGATTTGCCGCAGCCCGAGGGGCCGACGAAAACCACGAATTCACCGTCTTCGATATCAAGGTCGATGCTCTCGATCACTTGGACGTCGCCATAGGATTTGGCGACATTGCGGAGTGTTAAACCAGCCATCTTTTTTCCATTTCTTGGATTGCCGCGGTGAGGTCGGGCACAAAGGTTTCATACGTTGTCGGAAGATCGCCCCAGAGGTTTGGGTCACAGACCAGATCGGCCTCGCGATCTTTCGGCAAAATCGGGGAGAGTTTGTCCCAAAGGGGTTCGTGATAGGGCACCAGCGCCCTATCCGCTTGGAACTGACGCGCATAGACGATCCAGGATGCTGCGCAGTCATATCCCGCCAGCGGGCGCTTGCCTTGTTCTAGACAGGCGCGCAGCGTTGGACGGATATAAATCGCCATTTTCGAATAGCCATCCATGCAGATGCGCTCGAGTTGATCAGCAATGCCTGCATTCTCAAACCGCGCTGCGACTTGGGACAGGTAGGCCGAGGTATCAAACGGAATGTCGTGGCCGAGGCCTGCGAGGACTTCTTCGCGTTCATAGCGGTCGAAATGTTGGCGCAGTTCCGGATCGGCCATCGCGTGATCAAAGGTGTCGTGACCCGCCAACGCGCCGAGGTAACACAGAGCCGTATGTCCGCCATTCAGGATGCGGATTTTGGCTTCTTCATAGGGTTCAACGGTCTGAACGACTTCGACGCCAACCTTTGAGAGGTCCGGCATAGGAGCGGCAAAGTTATCCTGCAGTACCCATTGGCTGAATTCTTCGGCATGGATGGGCGCGGTCGTGTGATCCGGGAAAAGCTGAACCACTTCGGATTTCAGCTCCGGCGTGCTGCGCGGGGTGATCCGGTCGACCATCGAGCACGGGAAGCTCGCATTCTCAAGAACCCAAGCGGCCAGATCTGGCTTTCCTGCGGCTTCCATATAAGCCAAAAGCGCGTTTTTCAGCACTTTGCCATTGTTGCGAATGTTGTCGCAGCACAAAAGGCTGATGGGCGCATTGATCGATTGCGCGCGCCGCTCCAAAGCTTGCGTCAGGAAGCCGTAGATCGTCGCAAGGCCACCGCCATTGAGCTCATCAGCGACAGGCGCAGCAGCAAGATCAAGACTCCAGTCGTCCTTAAAATAGTAACCGCTTTCCGTAACCGTCATAGAGGCCACATGGACCGAAGGGCGCGACAAAAGATCAAGCGCTGCGTTGAGATTCGTCGCTGCATCCACGAATTCCATATGCGACCGGATCGAACGGAATTCCTGTGTTCCGTCAGCGGCAATGGACTTCAGCAGATAGCCTCGTTCCGCTCGCGCGGCCTCGGCAAAAGACGGAGACTCTGAGGCGCGCAGATTAACCGCTGCGATGCCCCAGCGCAGATCGCCTGTGGCCTGCATGTAGTCATCCACATAGACCGCCTGATGCGCCCGGTGAAACGCGCCGTAGCCGATGTGCACGATGCCGATATCGCAGGATTTGCGATCATATGCGGTCGTGAAGA
>JABSOU010000118.1 GCA_013215215.1 Cognatishimia sp.
CTGACACGCGCAGTGCCCGGCGCGCAAGATTCGCTATTGTTTGGCTGGCTGCAGCGGCTTTATCCGATATGGGAGGGGCTGACGCCCGAGGATATGTATCTCTCGGCTCAGATCGGTCTTGCGGAGTTGGCGCTGAGTGGCTGCACCTTGGCCGCAGACCACATGTATCTCTTTCCTAACGGATCGCGACTGGATGACACGATCGCAGCCGCCGCGGACATGGGGATGCGGTTCCAGCCGACACGTGGGTCCATGAGCATCGGCGTTTCAAACGGGGGACTGCCTCCGGATTCTATCGTGGAGCGCGAGGCGGATATCTTAGAAGACAGCATTCGATTGATCGACACATACCATGACGCCAGCGAAGGCAGCATGTGCCGCGTGTCGCTGGCGCCCTGTTCTCCGTTTTCCGTCAGCCAGGACCTGATGCGCGACAGCGCTCTGTTGGCGCGCGACAAAGGTGTCATGCTACACACCCATCTGGCCGAAAACGACGAGGACATCCGCTATTCACTGGAAAAATTTGGTTGTCGCCCGGGGCAATATGCCGAGGACTTAGGTTGGGTCGGCGATGACGTCTGGTTTGCACATGTGGTCAAGCTGGACGCGCAAGAGATTGATTTATTTGCGAAACATCAGACCGGCGTCGCTCATTGCCCCTGTTCAAACTGTCGTCTGGGCTCCGGCATTGCGCCGATCCGCGAGATGCGCGATGCGGGCGTGCCGGTCGGGCTTGGTGTTGACGGATCGGCCAGCAACGACAGCGGCAATCTGATGGCGGAGGCGCGTCAGGCGATGCTCATGCAGCGTGTTTCCAAGGGCGCGGACGCTATGTCCGCCCGTGAGGCTCTGCATATCGCGACACGCGGCGGGGCTGAGGTTCTGGGGCGGGACGACTGCGGCCAGATCGCCGTTGGCAAGCGCGCGGACATTGCAATGTGGGACATCACCTCTATTGAAATGGCGGGCAGTTGGGATCCGATTGCGATTTTGCTCGCGGGGCCTCAGAAAGTGCACAATCTCTTGGTAGAAGGCCGCCAGATCGTGCGCGACGGAATTTTAACGACCGTTGACCTTCCGTTAGCAATTGAACGTCAAAATAACAGAGTGGGGGCCTTGCTGGAGTAATTTCATGCGGGCCATGGGTATCAAATCTTTCGTCCTCGGGGCCATTCTGGTCACCGGTCTCTTTTCATATGCGCAGGCAGGCTCTGGGCGCGATGTGGTCAAATTGACCAATGAGTTTCGCACGTCCAACAATCTGCCCGCGCTCAGGCTTTCGCCTTTGCTTGAGTCAATTGCCGCGACGCATGGCAGTGACATGCGCCACCACGGGTTTTTCTCGCATATGGGCACGGATGGGACGTCGGTCGCGGATCGGGCTTTGCGACAGGGGTATAACTATTGCCTGATCGCCGAGAATATCGCCGTGGGGCAGAGGTCCGCGAAACGAGTCACCAAGGATTGGATTAAATCGCGCGGACATCGTGAGAATCTCTTGAACATCGGCGTCACAGAGATCGGTGTGATCCAAGAAGGCAACTACTGGTTGATGGTCCTAGGTCGCCGCTGCTAGGCGCGTTTGCCGTTGATCCAGACGGCCTCGATGGCGCGGTCGTCGCCCATCATAATGGTGGGGAAAACGCTCTCCCAAAACTCATTCGCGTTGTCGACACGCTGGGAAATCGCGTCAGTGGACGCAAGGTTTAAGACAACCAAATCTGCCTCCAGCCCAGCCTTAACATTGCCGATCTTGTCCTCTAGATGCAGCGTCTTGGCGGAGCCTTGCGTTGCCAACCACAAGAGCTGCGCCGCGTGCAGAGGGGTATGACGCAGTTGGCCGATCTCATAAGCGGCGGCCATGGTGCGCAGCATCGAGAAGCTGGACCCGCCACCGGTGTCCGTCGCGAGTCCAACAGAAATTCCCTTTGATTTCAGTCCACTCATGTCAAACAGGCCAGAGCCGATGAAGGTGTTAGACGTCGGGCAATGCACCACGCCCGCGCCGACCTCATGCAGCCGGTCGATCTCTCGATCCGTCAGATGGATCGCGTGCCCATAGACCCCGCGCGCGCCGATAAGACCGAATTGCTCGTAGGTGTCCAGATAGTCCCGCGCGTCGGGATATAGCCCCAAGACCCACTCAATTTCGTCGGTTTGCTCAGACAGATGGGTTTGCATCAGGCAATCTGGATGCTCGGCCCAAAGGTCGCCCAACATCTGCAGTTGCTCCGGCGTCGAGGTCGGGGAAAACCGCGGCGTGATCGCATAGGTGATCCGGTCGACCGCATGCCAGTTGCCAATTAGGTATTTGCTCTGATCATAGGCCTCTTGCGCCGTGTCACTCAGCCCGTCGGGCGCATTGCGATCCATACAGGTTTTGCCCGCCACGATCCGCTGGCCCCGAGCCTGCGCGGCTTCAAACAGAGCCTCAACCGACCCCGGATGGATCGTCGCAAAACTCGCCACCGTCGTCGTGCCATGCTGCTTTGTCAGATCCAGATAGCGGTTCGCGATGTCGCTCGCATAGGCGCGGTTTCCAAAGCGCATTTCCTCGGGGAAGGTATAGGAATTCAGCCAATCAATCAGCCGTTTACCCCAGCTGGCGATCATCGCGGTTTGCGGGTAGTGCGCATGCGCATCCACAAACCCCGCCATAATCAGGTCCTGGCCATAGTCCACGGTTTCAGCCAGCGGATGCAGTGCCCGCAGGGTCTCGCGTTCCCCGACTGCCGCGATTTTGCCATCCCGCAACAACACAGCACCTTGACGCAGATGCTGAGCGGCCTCTTCGATGGGCACCTCAAAGGGGTCTGCGGTGAAACTCAGCACCTGTCCCAAAAGCAAAGTCGTGTCGGTCATGGTCAAAACCCTTTCGCGGGCAACTTAACTTGCCGTTTCGCGGGCGTAAATTGCCGCGTTGGCATTGAATTTCCGACACAGCTTCAACTATGGTCTGAAAATAAGACCATCCGGGGCAAAAGGAGGCGCACCATGACCGAGACCGACCAACTCACGCCCCCCATCCCCTCTGATGACGAAGACTATAGCCTAGATGCGAAAAACGTCTCGGCGATCCTTTTTGCGGTGGAAACCGGCAATCGCGATCAGCTGGTAGATTTGCTCGAGGATATGCACGCGGCAGACATCGCGGATTTGCTGGAGCAGGTGAACGCCTATGATCGTCGCCGTCTGATCCAGCTTTATGATCGCGAGTTTGACGGGGAGATCCTGTCGGAGCTTGAGGAAAGCCTGCGCGAGAATGTGATTTCGGTGCTGCGTCCTGAGACGCTGGCCGAAGCCGTGCGGGACATGGAATCTGACGACGTCGTCGATCTTGTTGAGGATCTGGACGACGCGCAACAGGAAGCCATTCTGGACGTGCTCGAGGACGCGGACCGCGTCGCGGTCGAGCAGGCGCTGAGCTATCCGGAATTCTCGGCCGGCCGCCTGATGCAACGCGAAACCGTCTGGGCACCAGAGCATTGGACCGTGGGAGATGCCATTGATTATATGAGGAATTCCGAAGAGCTGCCCGAACAGTTCTATCACGTGATCCTTGTCGATCCGCGCATGCGTCCGGTGGCGAATGTGACTTTGGGCAAGATCATGGGCTCTCCGCGCGAGGCGCCGTTGAAGAACCTGTCAGAAGAGATGTTTCAGGTCATTCCGGTCGCCCAGGACGAAGGCGAGGTGGCCTATGCGTTCAACCAATATCACCTGATTTCGGCCCCCGTTGTGGATGAGGACGAGCGACTGATCGGTGTCATTACCATCGATGACGCGATGGCGGTTCTGGATGAGGAACACGAAGAAGATATCCTGCGATTGGCCGGTGTTGGCGACGAAAGCTCTCTGTCTGACAGCGTTTTGGAGACCACGAAACAGCGGATTCCATGGTTGGCTGTGAATCTCGTGACCTCGATCCTTGCGTCGCTGGTGATCGCGCAGTTTGAAGAGACCCTAGCGCAATTTGTGGCGTTGGCGATCCTGATGCCCATTGTGGCCTCGATGGGCGGCAACGCAGGCACCCAGTCACTGACTGTCGCCGTGCGGGCTTTGGCGACCAAAGACCTCACGAGCTCTAACCTTTGGCGCGTTGTCTCGCGGGAGGCTTTGGTGGGGCTGTTTAACGGCATCGTCTTTGCGATAGTCATGGGCATCGTGGGTGTCATCTGGTTCGGCGCGCCGATGCTGGGCGTGGTGATCGCCGTCGCGATGGTGATCAATCTGGTCGTGGCTGGGCTTGCGGGCACGGGCATTCCGGTGCTTTTGGAAAAAATAGGCGTGGACCCGGCGCTGGCCTCTGGGGCCTTTGTGACCACTGTCACGGATGTCGTTGGTTTCTTTGCCTTTTTGGCGCTTGCGGGCGCGGTACTGCTGTAAGGATGTCTCATGGATCTGACCGAGATCAAAGCTGCCGCGCGCAAGGCAGCATTCGCGCGCCGCAAAGAGGCGTTTGACGCAGGCTATCCCGCGCAGTCAGCCTATTTGTCCGAAGTCCTCGCGGGCTATCGTGGCGTGCCTTTGGCGGGCTATATGCCGATTCGAACCGAGATCAATCCATTTCCTGCAATGGCCGAAGCGGCGGCCCATGGGCCTGTGGGTGTGCCTGTTATTCAGGCGGCGGGGCAGCCATTGAAGTTTTCGCGGTGGGAACCCGAGGGCGCGCTGAAAGACGGCCCCTTTGGCGCGAAAGTGCCCGTGGTGGATGATTATTTTGAGCCAGAGATCCTGATCGTACCCCTTGTGGGCTTTGATGCGCGGGGCGGGCGTTTGGGCTATGGCGGCGGGTTTTATGACCGCACGCTCGAGCTCTTGCGGAGCAAGCGTGCGACTTTGGCGATTGGCTTTGCGTTTGATGCGCAAGAGGCCGAGGACTTGCCGCTTGAACCAACGGATCAGTCGCTCGACCTGATGGTCACAGAGACCGGAATTCGTGAATTTAACCGGGGCATTTGAGTATTTTTGGCAAGATGAAACCCGCGTACGCAACTCCGGACTTGCTCTGAGCGGTTAGGGCGGATAGGGCAAACCCCCATGAAAATACTGTTTTTAGGCGATGTTGTCGGGCGCGCGGGGCGGGCTGCCCTGACCGAGCATCTTCCACGGCTGCGCAAAGACTGGCGTTTGGATTTTGTCATCGTGAATGGCGAGAACGCGAGCAATGGCATGGGACTCTCTGCGCAGCATGCCAAGGTGATCTTTGACGCGGGCGCGGATTGCGTCACCCTGGGCGATCATGCTTTTGATCAGAAGGACATGATGCAGCATATTCAGGAAGACAACCGCATCATTCGGCCTCTGAACTATGCCTCGGGAGATGTGCCGGGGCGTGGGCATCGGATTTTTGATGTGCGCGGCAAGAAGATCCTTGTTTTGCAGGCGCTTGGGCAGGTTTTCATGAGGCGGCCGTATGCGGATCCGTTCTCGGCTGTGGATCGGGTTCTAAAGGCCCATCCGCGCGGTGGTTTGGTGCAGGCCATTGTGGTCGATATGCATTGTGAGGCCACCAGCGAGAAGATGGGCATGGCGCATTACTGCAACGGGCGCGCGAGCCTTGTTGTGGGGACGCATACGCATGTGCCGACGGCGGATGCTCAGATCTTGGATAAGGGCACGGCGATGCTCTCGGACGCGGGGATGTGCGGCGATTACAATTCCGTCATTGGCATGGAAAAGGCCGAGCCGATGCGCCGTTTTGTGACTGGCATGCCGAAGGCGCGGTTCACGCCGGCTTTGGGTGAAGCGACGCTCAGCGGGGTCTATGTCGAAACTGATGATAAATCAGGCGCAGCGACCAGGATCGAGATGGTACGGCAAGGCGGACGGCTGCAACAGGCGGGGCCTGAACCGGTTTAGGCTTGCCCGGGGGCCAAGCTTGCGGAATGCTTAGGGGGTGTAAGCCCCGAGGACTACATGGACTTTTTTGAATTTACGCAGACCCAACAGGCGGTGATCACTTTGGTGACGGTTGGGGTGATGTTTGGGTTGTTTGTGAAAGAGGTGTTTCCGACCGAGGTGGTTGCGATCTCGGGTGTGGCGACATTGTTGGTCTTGGGCGTCTTGCCTTATGAGGGCGCGCTGACGGTTTTGTCCAACCCTGCGCCTTGGACGATTGGCGCGATGTTTATTGTGATGAGTGCTTTGGTGCGCACGGGCGCCTTGTCGAGTTTCACTCATCTGGCGGATCGGCAGGCGAGGTCCAATCCTAAGGTTGCGATTGCCATGTTGATGGTCTTTGTGATTGTGGCTTCGGCCGTGGTGTCCAATACGCCAGTGGTCGTAGTGATGATCCCGGTGTTTATTCAACTGGCGGGGACTTTAGGTGTTGCGCCGAGTAAGTTGCTGATTCCGTTGAGCTATGCGGCCATTCTAGGCGGGACTTTGACGTTGATCGGGACGTCGACGAACCTCTTGGTGGATGGGGTTGCGCGGGCGCAAGGCTTAGAAGGGTTCTCGATCTTTGAGGTCACGCCCTTGGGCGTCATTCTGGTGATTTGGGGCATGATCTATTTGCGTTTTTTCGGGCCTAAGCTGCTGCCGGATCGGGATTCTATGGCCGGGCTTTTGGGCAATCGCAAGGATATGAAGTTTTTCACCGAGGCGGTTGTTCCGCCGGACTCCAACCTGATTGGTCGCGAAGTGACCGGTGTTCAGTTGTTCAAGCGCGACGGGGTGCGGTTGATTGACGTTCTGCGTGGTGATGCCTCTTTGCGGCGCAATCTAAAGGGCGTGGAATTGCAGGTGGGTGACCGCGTGGTTTTGCGCACCAAGATGGCAGAGCTTTTGAGCCTGCAGCGCGACAAGTCGCTCAAGCGGGTCGATCAGGTTTCGGCGGTAGAGACCACCACGGTGGAGGTGCTGATTACACCAGGCTGCCGCATGGTGGGGCGGGCTTTGGGCGCGATGCGTCTGCGGCGGCGGTATGGCGTTTATACAATTGCGGTGCATCGCTCGAACCAGAATATCGGGATGCAGTTGGATGAGTTGGTGGTGCGCGTGGGGGACACGCTGCTGCTGGAAGGCGCGCCGGAGGACATCCAGCGCTTGGCCGCTGACATGGATATGGTGCAAGTGAACCAGCCGGTCGAGCGGGAATACCGTCGGGGGCAGGCTCCGATTGCCATGGCGGCTTTGTTTGGGATTGTGGCTTTGGCGGGCTTTGGCGTTGCGCCGATTTTCCTTTTGTCGGTGATTGCTGTGGCTGTGGTTTTGGTGACGCGATGTATTGATGCGGATGAGGCTTTTGCCGCTGTGGATGGGCGTTTGCTGGCGCTGATTTTCTCGATGCTGGCGATTGGCGTGGCCTTGCAGAGCTCGGGGGCGGTGACGCTGATTGTTGAGGCGATTGCGCCGTGGCTGCAGGGTTTGCCGCCGTTCTTGTTGGTCTGGGCGATTTATCTTTTGACGTCGGTTTTAACCGAGATGCTGTCCAACAACGCGGTGGCTGTGGTGGTGACGCCGATTGCGATGGGTTTGGGCGACGCGATGGGCTTTGATGCGCGTCCCTTAGTGATTGCCGTGATGGTGGCGGCGTCGGCGAGTTTCGCGACGCCGATTGGGTATCAGACGAATATGCTGGTCTATGGGCCCGGCGGGTATCGGTTCACGGATTTTATGCGCGTGGGTATTCCGTTGAACCTGTCGGTCGGGCTTTTGGCGAGCGCGCTTATTCCGCTGATGTGGCCGCTCTAAGGGGTTTTACCCCTCGCAGGCGGGGCCTGCTCACCCCAGGATATTTCTTGCAAGAGAAAGGCTTAGAGCGGCCAGAAGAGCAGGATTGAGGGGATTGAGACCGCGACCACGAGGATTTCCAGGGGCAGGCCCATGCGCCAGTAGTCTCCGAAACGGTAGCCGCCGGGGCCGAGGATCAGTGTGTTGTTTTTATGGCCAATCGGCGTGAGGAAGGCCGCGGAGGCTGCGACGGCGACGGCCATGAGGAACGGGTCGGGCGAGGCTCCGAGCGAGTTGGCCATATGGATGCCGACGGGGGCTGCGACGATAGCGGTGGCGGTGTTGTTGAGCACGTCGCTGAGCGTCATGGTGACGACCATGAGGACGGTGAGGATGGCCCAAGCCGGGAGGCCTTCGGTGAGGTTGACGAGAGAACCTGCGATGAGTTCGGTGCCGCCTGCGTCTTCTAGCGCGGCACCCAGCGGGATCATGGAGCCAAGAAGGACGACCACGGGCCATTCGATCTGAGTGTAAAGTTCCGACAGTGGCACGATTTTGGTGAGCACATATGCGGCCACGACAATGCCAAGGGCGATGGGCAGGTAGAGCAGACCGACGGCGGAGGCTGCGATGGCACCTGCAAAGAGGCCAATAGCGAGCCAAGATTTCTGGTCGGCGGTGACTTGCAAGCCTCGGTCAGCGAGGGGGAGGCAGCCGAGCCAGTCGGTGATATCCGCGCCGCGATCTTTGGGGGTCAGCAGGAGGAGGATGTCGCCCGCTTTGATCTCGGTTTTGCGCAGGTGTTTGGTGATGCGTTGGCCATTGCGGGACAGGCCCATGAGGATCGCGCCTTGGCGCCAGTTGAGACCAATGCGTTCGGCGGTTCTGCCGGTGATGCGGGAGGTTTCAGAGGCGACGACTTCGACCATATCCAGACCGTCGCCGGTGGCTTTCAGCCGTTCTTCGCGTTTCTCTTCGGCAAAGCGCAGGCCCGTGGCGGTTCGGAATTCATCGAGCGCGTCGGGGGTGCCTTCCAGCAATAGCGTGTCGCCTGCACGCAATTCGGTGTTGCGCGCAGACCCATAGCGGCGCCGGCCTTCGCGGCTGAGGCCGATGACGGCGACATCGACTTGGGTGGCTTGCGTGTCGAGTTCTGCCAGACGCTGTCCCAGAAGCTTGCTGTCCTCCGGCACGGTAAGTTCGGCGAGATAGGCGGTGAGGTCCGACAGCGCGCTGCCCGCATCGTCGCGTTTTGGGATGAAGCGCCAGCCGATCAGGGCCACGAACGCGAGGCCCGCGAGCGCCGTCAGACCGCCCACTGGCGCGAAATCAAACATCCGAAACGGCGCACCGAGAGTGTCTTCGCGGATTGACGCGATGATGATGTTGGGTGGCGTGCCGATCAGCGTTGCCATGCCGCCTAGGATGGTCGCGAAGGACAGGGGCATAAGCGACAGCCCTGGGCTGCGGCCTGCTTTGCGTGCGGTTTGCACGTCGACAGGCATCAAGAGGGCAAGGGCTGCGACGTTGTTCATAAAGGCTGAGAGCACACCGCCGACGCCGCCCATGATCGCGATATGGGTGCCAAGGGCTCGGGAACTGTCCACCAGCGTTCGGGTGATGAGGAACACCGCACCGGACCGCACCAACCCTGCGGAAACTACGAGTACCAGCGCGACAACCAATGTGGCCGGATGCCCAAAGCCCGAGAACGCATCCTTTTCCGGCACCACGCCCAGCACGACACCCGCCAAAAGCGCGCAGAAGGCCACCAGATCGTACCGAAACCGCCCCCAGAGCAAGAGGCCAAAGACCACGCCGAAGAGGGTGAAAAGGATAATCTGCTCTTGGGTCAATGCGGTGCTCATGAAGGCCTCAATCTATCTGCCCCCTGAGTTTGCCAAGACAGGACGGCCATGCAAGGGGAAAAGCCACGCGCGCCCCGCCTTGAGACCACGCAATCCATGCGCTATAGGAGGCGAAATGAGATCAACAACGGGGCATCTGCCATGGCTGGCCATAGTAAATGGGCAAATATTCAGCACCGCAAAGGGCGTCAGGATGCTGCGCGCTCTAAGCTATTTTCCAAACTCGCCAAGGAAATCACCGTGGCGGCGAAAATGGGTGACCCAGACCCCGACAAGAACCCGCGTCTGCGTCTGGCGGTGAAAGAAGCCAAGAGCCAGTCTGTGCCTAAGGACGTGATCGAACGCGCGATTAAAAAGGCGATTGGTGGCGACGCGGAAAACTATGATGAGATCCGCTATGAGGGCTATGGCCCCAATGGCGTGGCCGTGATCGTTGAGACCATGACCGACAACAAAAACCGGACTGCGTCGACCGTGCGCTCCACGTTCTCCAAGAATGGCGGAAACCTCGGCGAGACCGGCTCTGTTGGGTTCATGTTCGAACGTAAAGGCGAGGTGGTTTATCCAGCCGATGCAGGCGATGCGGATGACATCATGATGGCCGCGATCGAAGCGGGCGCTGAGGATGTCGAAAGCTCTAAGGACGGGCATATCATCTATTGCGCGGACACGGATCTGAACGATGTGTCTAATGCTCTGGAAAGCGATCTAGGTGAATCTGAATCCACCAAGCTCATCTGGAAACCGACGACCACAACAGAGCTTGGCCTTGAAGACATGCAAAAGCTGATGAAGCTGGTGGATGCGCTTGAAGACGATGATGACGTGCAGCG
>JABSOU010000119.1 GCA_013215215.1 Cognatishimia sp.
CCATCGTCGCCTTGCACAGTGATCTGAGCGTTTGGAAATCCTTCGCGGATCAGGGCTTCGATGTCAGAGGCGAGAATGGCCATAGGGGCTCCTATTTGGTGTTTGAGATGTAACTTAGGTCGCGGCCCGTAGGGCTGCAAGAGCCTTTGGATCGTCAAACAGCGATTGAAAGGCGGGAAGGGCGGTGTGGTAGAGGTCAAAGACCCCGTCGGTCTCAAGCGCTGTGAGCGTGGAAAGCGTCCAGCCGTCTTCGGGCTCAGAAAAGCCTGCCTTGAGCATGTTCACGAGGTGGAGTTGTTCGTCCCCCAGTGGCATGAGTTCGAGGTATTTCAGGATTTCCAGCGATTGATGCAGGCGGCGCAGGAGGCGGAAGACTTCCATCATTTCGGGCAAGAGTTCTGGGTGCGCACGCCAGTCGGTGCCGCCGAAAACCCCTTGTACCGTGTGTTGTCCCGCGCCGAGGCAGTCAAATTTGATGCATCCGTTAAAGCCTGCTTTGTCGAGGTCTTCGTGGATCGCGCAAGAGAATTTCTGGGGGTCGAGGTTGGGGCAAGCGACGCCCGCCGGTTTGTCGAGCGCAAAGTCAGTGCCGCGGTCAAAATGCAGCGCCACGCAGCAAAGCGAGCTGCAGGCGCTGCAGTCTGTTTTCATGTCCGGGTAGGCGAAATCCCGGGGCATGGATCAGGCGACGGCGGCAGCAAAGCTGCTGCGGAAGGTCGCAGCCAGATCGGCCAGAGGTGCCTCAGAGTTGCCCATGCGGACCTTGTCGCCGGTGAATTTGCCGACCGATTGCAGGGTCACGCCCGCCTGGCCTGCTGCAACCATAAGCGCCTCGGCCTGATCGAAATTGCAGGCGATCAAGTAGCGGGCCTGGTCTTCGCCGAAATAGGTCGCGGTGTTTGCATCATCCAGATGGACGCCGACGCCGGCCTGTTCGGCCATCTCAAAGGCTGCGAGTGCAAGGCCGCCGTCTGAGAGGTCAGTGCAGGCTTTGATCATCTCGCGGTTTGCACGGATGAAATCGCCGTTTCTCTTTTCCTCAGCCAGATCAACAGTAGGCGCGTCGCCTTCTTCGCGGTTAAAGACTTCGGCGAGCAAGGCGGATTGGCCCAGATGCCCGTTTGTTGCGCCAACAACCAAGGCAACNTGACCTTCGCGGGCTTCGCCGGTGATCTCTTCTTCATCAGCCGCCACAAGGCCGACCGCGCCGATGGTTGGGGTTGGCAGGATGCCTTTTCCGTCGGTCTCGTTGTAAAGGCTCACGTTGCCCGAGACGATTGGCATGTTGAGCGCCGCAACTGCTTCGCCGATGCCTTTGATCGCGCCGACGAATTGTCCCATGATTTCAGGCTTTTCGGGGTTGCCGAAGTTCATATTGTCGGTTGTCGCCAGAGGGGTCGCGCCAACGGCTGTCAGGTTGCGATAGGCCTCGGCCACCGCCTGTTTGCCGCCCTCTACAGGGTTGGCTTTCACGTAACGTGGGGTCACGTCGGAGGTGAAGGCGAGCTTCTTGTCGGTGCCATGCACACGCAACAGGCCGGAACCAATGCCCGGTCCACGCGCGGTGTCGGCCATGACCATAGAGTCATATTGATCATAGACCCACTGCTTGCCCGCATAGTTCGGGCTGGAGATCAGCGCTTTGAGGCCATCAATCGGGTCGATTTCTGGCACGTCAGCCAGAGGCTCTGCTGCAGGCGTCTCAACCCATGGGCGGTCGTATTCCGGCGCGGTGGAGGAGAGCTTGGACAGCGGCAGGTCGGCTTTGACTTCGCCGTTGTGCATGATCAGGAAGCGGTCTTCTTCGATGGTTTCGCCCACGATGGCGAAATCGAGGTCCCATTTTTCGAATACGGCGCGGGCTTCGGCCTCAAGCTCTGGTTTCAGAACCATCAGCATACGTTCTTGGGATTCCGACAGCATCATTTCGTAGGCTGTCATGTTTTCCTCTCGCTGAGGCACGTCTTCGAGGTTGAGCTTGACGCCCAAGCCGCCTTTGTCGCCCATTTCCACTGCCGAACAGGTCAGACCAGCTGCGCCCATATCCTGGATCGAGATCACGGCGCCGGTGGCCATCAGCTCCAGCGTCGCCTCCATCAAGCGTTTTTCGGTGAAAGGGTCGCCGACCTGAACAGTGGGGCGTTTTTCCTCGATGGTGTCGTCAAACTCTGCCGACGCCATGGTCGCGCCGCCGACGCCATCCCGGCCAGTTTTCGCGCCAAGGTACACGACCGGCATGCCGACGCCAGAGGCTGCGGAGTAGAAGATCTTGTCAGCGTCCGCCAAGCCCGCCGCGAAAGCGTTCACAAGGCAGTTGCCGTTATAGGCCGGGTGGAAGCGCACTTCGCCGCCCACAGTCGGGACACCGAAACAGTTGCCATAACCGCCGACGCCTTCGACCACGCCGTTCACGAGCTGTTTGGTTTTGGGATGAGAAGTCTCGCCAAAGGACAGAGAGTTCATCGCCGCTATCGGACGTGCGCCCATGGTAAAGACATCGCGCAGAATACCGCCCACGCCTGTCGCGGCCCCTTGGTAAGGTTCGATGTAGGAGGGGTGGTTATGGCTCTCCATCTTAAAGATGACAGCCTGACCGTCGCCGATATCAATCACACCCGCGTTCTCGCCGGGGCCGCAGATGACCTGAGGGCCTTCGGTGGGCAGGGTGCGCAGCCATTTCTTGGAGGATTTATAAGAGCAATGCTCATTCCACATCGCCGAGAAAATGCCCATTTCGGTGAAGTTTGGTTCGCGGCCCAGAATGTTGATCACTTCGGCATATTCATCCTTGGTGAAACCGTGGTTTGCGATGACCTCATCGGTGATGACTGGATCTTGCATTCTCTGTCCTTAGGGCTGGTGGCTGGCGTTGCGCGCTCTTTACGCCATGGGTGCCCAAAGGGGAAGGCCTAAGCGTCGCGCGCGTTATGCCAAAAAAAAGGGCCGAGCAACAAGCTCGGCCTAAGTCCAACAGGGAGGTATGAAGATGATGAGCGGATAAGCAATCATCGCCTTCGAGAGATGAAATAAGCAGCAGCGTGTTAACTTTCAAGGAAAACCATGCTGCGCCTGCAGCAAAGCTGATATGCACCTAGTGCATACCTATAGGTTTCCCTGTTCTTTCAGGTGTTTACGGCTAAGCGCGATCTCTTCTTGTACAAAGTCACGGAAGGCTTGAATGCGCTTGGAATGCCGTAGTTCCTCTGGATAAGCCAGATAAACAGGGATTTCCTGACTTTGCACCTCGGGCAGGACCCGCACCAGATCAGGGGATTCCTCGACAATATAGTCGGGCAAAGACCCGATGCCGAGGTCATGCAAGACCGCCTGCAGAACGCCATAGTAGTTGTTCACGTTCAGGCGCGACTGAATATTGTTGGTCAAAAGCGACTGGATCATCACCGCACCGGCCGACACCTGATCTGAACCCGGGTTCTGACAGATCAAGCGATGGTCCGCCATGTCTTGCGGCACTTCAGGCGTGCCATGGGCGTCCAGATAGGCTTGCGTTGCATAGAGCCGCATGCTCACAAACATCAGGCGCTTGCGGATCAGGTCGGCCTGGCTGGGTTCCTTCATGCGGATCGCGCAATCGGCCTCGCGCATGGGCAGGTCGAGCACCCGCTCCTCAAGCATCAGGTCGATATTGAGATCTGGGTATTTTTCATAGAGCTTATGCAGACGTGGGGCGAGCCACATGGTGCCAAAACCAAGCGTCGTTGTGACGCGCAGTTCTCCGAAAACCTCTTCTTCACTGTCGCGGATACGGGCGGACGCCGCATCCAGCCGTTTCGCCATGGCTTTGGTCGCGTCAAACAGCAATTCGCCTTGTTCGGTCAGAATCAGACCCCGCGCATGGCGGTGAAAGAGAATCGTATTGAGGCTTTCTTCCAGCGCGCGCACCTGTCGGCTGACCGCCGATTGAGACAAATTAAGCGTATCACCCGCGTGTGTAAGGCTGCCTGCGTCTGCTACTGCGTGAAATATTCGAAGTTTGTCCCAGTCCATATCGGCAACTTTCTATTTGCTTACCCCATACCTAGGGGAATTTCCCGAAAAACGAAACATTGTGACGCGAGGTTTCAAAAAAACCTCACAAATAACTGTTCCAAAGGTCAGTAATTGTGACCTAACCTTGGGGTATACTCGATGTAGCAGCCAGGTGTTGGGAGGCACATAGCACGCATGAGCATCCAGAAGGTTTCCCTCAAGGACAAGTTTGATCTGTCTAAAAAACAGGTCCTGTTGAACGGTACGCAGGCATTGGTGAGACTGATGCTGACGCAAAAGGCGCGTGATACCGCCGCCGGGCTGAATACGGCGGGCTATGTGACAGGGTATCGCGGGTCTCCGTTGGGGGCAGTGGATAGTGTGATGATGCGGGCCGAGCCTGAATTGTCGGCTGCCGATGTGTTGTTTCAATCCGGTTTGAACGAAGACCTTGCGGCGACGCAACTCTGGGGGGCGCAACAGGCGGAATTGCGGGGCGAGGGCAAATACGACGGTGTCTTTGGTTTGTGGTACGGCAAAGGGCCGGGGGTCGACCGGACGGGCGACGCGATGCGGCATGCGAATATGGCGGGCACCTCGAAGTTCGGCGGCGTGCTGATGGCGATGGGGGATGACCATACGGGCGAGAGCTCGACGGTTCTGCACCAGTCAGAATGGGCTTTGGTGGACGCCTATATGCCTGTGGT
Organism: Cognatishimia sp.; assembly: GCA_013215215.1. Taxonomy (GTDB): domain Bacteria; phylum Pseudomonadota; class Alphaproteobacteria; order Rhodobacterales; family Rhodobacteraceae; genus Cognatishimia. The sequence continues at coordinate 4,698 of JABSOU010000119.1, forward strand.
GTCGCCGGCGGGTGTGCAGGAGGTAATTGATTACGGTCTTTACGGCATTGCCCTGTCGCGATTTGCGGGCGTTTGGGTTGGTCTGAAGACCATGAAAGACACGATCGAGGCGACCTCAGTTGTCGATGGATCGCTGGACCGCGTTCAGATTGTTGAGCCTGAATTTGATATGCCAGAAGGCGGCCTCAATATCCGCCTTGGTGACACGCCCCACGCGCAGGAAGCGCGGATGATTGATTATAAACGCTTCGCGGCTGAGGCGTTTTCCCATGCGAACAAAATGGACAAACGCATGTGGGGCAAACCCGGTGCCAAGATCGGGTTTGTGGCGGCGGGTAAGAACTGGCTCGATCTGACCCACGCGATGTCCTTGCTGGGAATTGATGAGGCCGAGGCCGAGCGTTTGGGGATCACCACCTATAAGGTCGGGCAGGTCTTTCCGCTGGATATGAAAGGCTTTCACGATTGGGCCGAGGGGCTTGATCTGATTGTAATCGTTGAAGAAAAGCGCAAGCTGATTGAGGTGCAGGTCAAGGAAGCGATCTTTGATGATCGTCGCGGTCGGCGGGTTTATGGCTGGTACAAAGGCGGCGCAGGTCAGATGCACCGCGAAGAGCTGTTTCCGACGCGGGATGCGCTGAACCCGATTATGATCGCGCAAAAGATTGGCGAGATCCTTGTGGAAGAGGGACGCGACACCGAAGCCGTGACAAACGGGATTGCGCTGTTGGACGAAGCGCAACGAGCTGACAATGCCGAGGATATCACCGCCCGCATCCCGCATTTCTGTTCCGGCTGTCCGCATAATTCCTCGACCAAAGTGCCTGACGGCAGCCGCGCTTATGCGGGGATTGGCTGTCACTATATGGTGCAATGGATGGATCGCGAGACCTCTGGGTTCACACACATGGGGGCCGAGGGGGCGAACTGGATCGGTGAAGCTCCGTTTTCCAATCGAGAACACGTTTTCCAGAATTTGGGGGACGGGACCTATAACCACTCGGGCGTTCAGGCGATCCGGGCGGCATTGGCGGCGAAGACGAATATCACCTATAAAATCCTCTACAACGATGCCGTCGCGATGACCGGTGGTCAGTCCAATGATGGCGGGTTGGATGCACCGAAAATCACGCGTGAATTGCTGGCGATGGGCGTTGAGGATGTGGTCGTCGTTTACGACGAAAAAGAGGATGTGGTGCAGAGCGCCTTCCCCTCTGGCGTCCCATTCCATGAACGCGCAGAGTTGATGCAGGTTCAGGAAAGGCTGAGCAAAGTCAAAGGTGTATCGGCGATTGTTTATGTGCAAACCTGCGCGGCCGAGAAACGTCGCCGGCGCAAGCGTGGGACCTTTCCTGATATCGACAAACGGGTCTTTATCAACACCGATGTCTGCGAAGGCTGTGGCGATTGCGGGGTGCAGTCCAACTGTATTTCCATCGTGCCGGTGGAAACAGAACTGGGTCGCAAACGGGCTATTGATCAGTCCAGCTGCAACAAGGATTTCTCTTGTGTGAACGGCTTCTGCCCCTCCTTCGTGACGCTCAAGGGCGCGAAAGTGCGCAAAGAGGCGGCAAAGGATGTGACCCTGCCGGACATGCCGGAACCAGAGATCGCCCCGATCAAATCCACCCACAACGTGGTCATCACAGGCGTTGGCGGCACGGGCGTTGTGACCATCGGCGCTGTCCTTGCGCAAGCCGCGCAGATCGACGGCAAAGCAGCAGGCATGATGGAGATGGCGGGCCTCGCGCAAAAGGGTGGCGCTGTGCATATTCATTGCCGTCTGGCCGAGACCCCAGAGGCGATCAGCGCGATCCGTGTAGCGACCGGGGAATGTGATGCTTTGATCGGCGGAGACCTCGTGGTCAGCGCTGGCGCTAAGACACTCGGATTGACTGCCGCGGGGCGGACCGGCGCTGTGGTGAACAGCCACGAGATCATCACCGGAGAATTCACCCGCAACACCGAATTCACCATCCCAACCGACCGTTTGACCGTGGCGCTCGAAGCGCGGCTGCGTGAAGGGCTGGCGCTGTTTAACGCGTCAGAGCTGGCGCGGGTGATCATGGGGGACTCGATTTATTCTAACATGATGATCTTTGGCGCGGCCTGGCAAAAGGGCCTCGTACCGATCAACCGCGATGCGATCCTCGCGGCGATTGAGCTGAACGGAGCGGCTGTCGAGCGCAACAAACGCGCCTTTGAACTTGGCCGTTGGGCGGTGCTTTATCCCGAAGATGCCCGGGCGATGATGACGCCGAATTTGGTGGAATTGCCCAAGACTTTGGACGAGAAAATCGCCATGCGGGCGGATCATCTGACGAAGTATCAGAACAAACGTCTGGCCAAGAAATACCGCAAGTTGGTGGATGGCATAGAGGACGCGCGTCTGAAAGAGGCCGTGGCAAAAGGTTACCATAAGCTATTGTCTTATAAGGATGAATATGAAGTTGCGCGTCTGCATCTGAGCACGATGGAGAAGGCCGCAGTACAGTTCGAAGACGGCTTTGAAATGAGTTTCCACCTCGCGCCCCCCATGATTTCAAAGGAAGGCCCCAATGGTCGCCCCGAGAAACGAGAGTTCGGCCCGGGCATGATCCGTTGGTTCAAACTGCTCGCACGTATGAAGGGCCTGCGGGGCACGGCGCTTGATATCTTTGGGCGTACCGAAGAGCGCAAGATGGAGCGCGCGCTGATCGCGCAGTATGAGGCCGACATGGCGGAAATCCTGCCAGCCAATCGCGCATCAGCGAGCGATGAGGCCGTCGCCCTTGCCGAGCTGCCGCTGCAAATCCGTGGCTTTGGCCCTGTTAAAGCCGCCAATGAAGCCAAGGCCGCTAAGCGCCGCGAAGAGATTTTGGCGACCATCCGCATGCCAAATGCGCAGAAAACCGCAGCAGAATAGGCCAAAACCTGCGGTCAATTGTCATGATTGCGTTACCAGCCTGTCATAAAGACTTTGAAACCTTGGTGCTTGCCCTTATGTAAGCGCCAACTTCGCCAAACAGCCTTTAGGACAGACCTCTCATGGCCAGCAATCGCGCCATCGTTCGGGATATCAGCTACGCCCATTCCGCCGCCACCAAGGGCGGGCGGGCCTTTATTCGTGTGTTGGAAAACACCACGGGGCGGCTGCGTCTGATCAAACGGGCCAAGGGTTATGAGGATGAGGTCGCGAATGGCCGCGATTTCTGGCAGGTCATGGTGGAACGCTATGGGCTGAGCCTTGAGGTCTCNGGCGGCTCTTTGGACAATATCCCCAAAGAGGGGCCGCTTCTGCTGATCGCAAACCATCCTTATGGCATTCTGGATGGGCTGATGATGGGGCATATCCTGTCTGAAGTGCGTGGCGATTTCCGCATTCTGGCGCATCAGGTGTTCCGTAAGGCCGAAGACCTCAACCGCATCATCCTGCCGATCAGCTTTGATGAAACCAAAGAGGCCATGAAGCTGAACCTGCAGACCCGCAAAGAGGCGGTGACCTACCTCAGCCAAGGCGGCGCGATTGGCATTTTTCCGGGTGGCACAGTCAGCACCGCGGAAAAGCCATTTGGCGAACCAATGGATCCGGGCTGGCGCGGCTTTACCGCGCGGATGGTGGCGAAATCTGATGCCGCTGTGGTGCCTGTGTTCTTTGACGGCACGACCTCGCGCCTGTTTCAGGTGGCGAGCCATCTGCATTACACCCTCCGCATGGGCTTTCTCATTCGCGAGTTCAAAAAGCGGGTCGACAGGCCGGTGGAAGTGGTGATCGGCGAACCGATTGCGCGCGAAGAGCTGGATAAGCGGCGCAAAGACACCAAAGCGCTCATGGACTTCCTGCGGCAGGAAACCTATGCTCTGTCCCCAAAGCCTGTTGATGCTGACGCCTATGGCTTTGAGTTTGAAGAGAAATACAAGGCGTAAAGCCGGTTTCACGAGGGTCGCAAGAGCATGGCGGTAGGAATTTTCGATAGTGGCCTTGGGGGTCTGACGGTCTTGGATGCTGTGTCCAAGGCGCTGCCGGATGTGCCCTTTGTGTATTATGGCGACAACGCCCATGCGCCTTACGGGGTCCGCGATGCGGATGACATCTACAATCTGACCACCGCCGCGTTGGAGCGTATGTGGGAAGAGGGCTGTGATCTGGTGATCCTGGCCTGCAATACCGCGAGTGCGGCGGCCTTGCGGCGGATGCAGGAGAGCTTTCTGCCGACTGATAAGCGCGCCTTGGGCGTTTTTGTGCCTTTGATCGAAGCCCTGACCGAGCGGCAATGGGGCGACAATTCCCCGCCGCGCGAGGTGGCTGTAAAGCACGTGGCGCTGTTCGCGACGCCTGCGACTGTGTCTAGCCGCGCGTTTCAACGCGAGCTGGCGTTCCGCGCGATTGGCGTTGATGTCGAGGCGCAGGCCTGCGGTGGCGTTGTAGATGCTATCGAGGACGGCGATATGATCCTGGCGGATGCGCTTGTGCGCAGCCATGTGGACGCATTGATGCGCAAAATGCCGACGCCAGAGGCCGCGATCTTGGGCTGTACCCATTATCCGCTGATGGAAGATATCTTTCAGGATGCTTTGGGCGCGGACGTTAAGGTCTATAGTCAGGCGAGCCTCGTGGCTGACAGTCTGGGTGACTACCTGAAGCGGCATCCAAACATGCGTGGAACAGGCGAAGAGAGCAAATTCCTCACGACTGGCGATCCGGCCCGCGTCTCCGCGCGCGCGACACAGTTTTTGCGACGAAAGATCGAGTTTACCGCTGCTTGATCCCGCGCGTTGCTGCGCTTAAAACCCCATGAAATTCACGCATGCGCCCAATGTGGGCCGCGGCGACCTATGAGAAAGAGGTCTGACATGACCCATAAAATCGCTATCCTTGGTGCCTCGGGTTACACCGGTGCCGAACTCATTCGGATTATCGCCACCCATCCCAGCATGGAGATCGTGGCACTGGCCGCCAATTCCAAGGCGGGCAAATCCATGGCCGAGGTCTTTCCACACCTGCGCCATTTGGACCTGCCGGATCTGATCAAGATCGACGAGATTGATTTTGATAACGTGGATTTAGTGTTCTGTGGTCTGCCTCATGCGACCAGCCAGAAGGTGATTAAGGCTCTGCCAGACACAGTCAAAGTCGTTGATTTGTCAGCAGATTTCCGACTGCGCGATCCTGAGGAATATGCCAAGTGGTACGGCGGTCAGCATGATGCGGTCGAGCTGCAGGGCGAGGCAGTCTATGGTCTGACCGAGTTCTATCGGGAAGAGATCAAGAACGC
>JABSOU010000120.1 GCA_013215215.1 Cognatishimia sp.
ATCAAATGGATCGTCGATCAGGGATATACCGTCTTTATTGTCAGCTGGATCAATCCGGACCCAAGCCATGCCGAGATCGGTATGGAAGACTACATTCAGGATGGGTACCTGCGCGCGATCGAAGAAATCAAATCGATCACCAATCAAAAGCAAGTCAATGCGGTCGGCTATTGCATCGCGGGCACCACGTTGAACCTAACCCTGTCGCTGATGAAGAAGCGCGGCGATAAGTCGGTGAAATCCGCGACCTTCTTTACGACGCTCACAGATTTCTCGGATCAAGGCGAATTCACGCCCTTCCTGCAGAATGACTTTATCGACGGCATCGAACGTGAGTGCGAGCAGCAGGGCGTGCTGCGGTCTTTGATTATGCAGCGGACGTTCAGCTTCTTGCGCTCAAACGACCTGATCTACGGTCCCGCGATCAAAAGCTATATGATGGGCGAGGCGCCTGCGACCTTTGACCTGTTGTTCTGGAACGGCGATGGCTCTGGCCTGCCGGGCAAGATGGCCGTCGAATATTTGCGGGGTCTGTGCCAGCGCAACGAATTCGTCGGCGAGGGCTTTGACCTCTTTGGCGAGAAGCTCTCGATCAAAGATGTGACCATCCCGACCATGTCGATCACCTGCGAGACCGACCACATTGCGGCCTGGAAGGACTGTTATCGCGGCTATCAACAGTCGGGCAGCCGCTCCAAAAGCTTTGTGGTGTCTGAATCCGGTCACATCGCAGGCATCGTGAACCCGCCCAGCAAAAAGAAATACGGTCACTATACCAATGCGGACATGAAGGGCAGCGCTGAGGAATGGATGGATGGCGCGACCTATAATGAGGGGTCTTGGTGGCCGACTTGGGACACATGGTTGTCTGCGAAATCGGGTAAAAAAGTGCCTGCACGGGCGCCTGGCGACTCAGATCACCCTGTACTTTGTGCCGCTCCGGGCGAATATGTGAAGAAAAAAGCCTTTAAATAAAACGTTTTATAACATTTTTGCTGCACTGCAGCAAAAACTCTTGCAATGCTGCGCTGCAGAATGTACTTACAATGCAGATGCAGAAAACAGCGGGGTTGTCCCGCGACATCACACAAGGAATTAGGACTATGGCTAAGACACAAGACATGACCGCCGTTCTGAAGGACATGATGGGCGCGTTTCCGGTAGACACCGCAGCGTTCGAAGATGCTTTCAAAAACACCGCGTCCCTGAACGAAAAGCTGGCAGGTGTTGCTCTGACAGCAGCAGAGAAATCCTCTGAGATCTCCAACAAATGGACCAAAGACACTCTGGCAAAACTGTCCGACATGTCTAAAGCCAAAGCAGAGCCAGCGGACTACGCAAAAGCAATGACCGACTTCGCGTCTGCTCAGGCTGAAGTTGCAGCTGAAAACCTGGCGGCTTTCGCAGAAGTTGCGAAAAAAGTTCAAGCAGACTCTTTCGAACTGTTCATGTCTGCTTCCAAAGAAGCAACTGACGGCGCGCAAGCAGCTGTTAAAAAAGCAACTGCAGACGTAACTGCAGCGGCTAAAAAAGCGACTTCTAAGTAATTACCTACCGATTTACCTCCCCCCATCGGATGGTTAAAGGGCGTGCCACTGCGGCGCGCCCTTGCTTTTTTTTGCTGCACGCGCAAAAGTCTGCTGCAGTGCTGAAAATCTGGGGAGACAATTTTGGCAGAGAGTGAAAACCCGCTTCTGATCAAGCGTTACGCGAGCCGCCGGCTCTATAATACCGAAACCAGCGACTACGTGACCCTGGACGATATTGCTGCTGTGATCCGCTCTGGCCGAGAGGTTCAGATCGTTGATCTGAAATCTGGTGATGACCTGACCCGTCAGTATCTTTTGCAAATCATCGCAGAACACGAAAGCCGCGGCGAGAATATGCTGCCGGTGAATGTTCTGAATGACCTCGTGCGCTCCTATACATCTCAGGCGACCTCCATGGTGCCGCAGTTCCTGGCCACCAGCTTTGAAATGCTGCGGGAAGGTCAGAACAAGATGATGGAACAGATGCCCGAAAATAGCCCTATGCAGGCGCTGATGGCGCAGCAAGAGGCCTTTATGAAGGCAATGAGCGGTGGGTTCTCTGGTTGGACTGGCGGCACGTCGGCTCCAGAGCCTGAGCCCGCGAAAGAAGAAGAGGGCGAGGATCTCGCTGACATAAAGAAACAGCTGGCTGATCTTCAGGCTAAGCTGTCTAAACTGTCATAAACGAAAACGCGGCCCCGGAGGCCGCGTTTTTCTTTGCGCTTAGCTTGCAGTGGCAAGCTGGGTCGGTTCCATCACATCATTGACCGCTGCGATCAGAATATCTGCGATCACGTCTAGTTCGTCTTGTTTCAGACGCGCGGGCAGGCGGACGTCGCAGGCACGCATCAACATTGCGCGGGTTTGCGGCAACTCCGGTAGGTCTTCGATGAACTGCCAGTTCCAGAAGGCACGGGCGTTGTCTTGCGAGGCGCCAAATACCTGAACCTTGATACCGCGAGCTTGCGCCGCAGTTTGAAACGCCGCGATTTGATCGTCGTTCATACCTTCAAGATTAAACTGAATGCTATCTGGCGCGCGCTCTTCTGGAGCAAGTTTATCTGGCACCTGCATCCAGGCGTTTTCGTTCAGTTTCGCAGCCACATAGTCGTGGTTCGCCCGACCGTCACGCACGCGACGCGGTACTTCGGCAAGCTGGGGGCGCACCAGAGCGGCCGACATATTGCCAAGACGCAGATTGTAGAGCGGCAGTTTGTTCTGCCAGCGGGCAAAGGCCTCTTCAAGCTCGGCGCTATTGTCGCCCGCGCAGGACTTATGCTTTTGCCAATTGTGCTCATAGGCACCGGACATGATCACTGCCCGCGCCACCAGATCCGCGTCATCGGTGACCAAAATACCGCCTTCGCCCGCATTGATCAGCTTGTAGGACTGGAACGAGAAACAGCCAACTTTACCAATCGTGCCGATGTTCTGACCATTCCAGGTCGTACCCAGCGAATGGGCGGCGTCTTCAATCACAGGGATGTCACGCGCGTCACAGAGCGCCATGATCGCGTCCATATCCGACGTATGGCCCCGCATGTGGCTGATGATGACCGCGTCTACGTCGCCCAGCTTGGCCTCAAAATCGGCGAGATCGATACGATAGTTCTTGCCGACTTCGCAGAGCACCGGCTGATAGTCCGCATGCACGACCGACGACGGCACAGCGGCAAACGTGAAGCCTGGGATCAGCACCCGTGCGTTTTTGGGCAAGCCAAGCGCTTTCAGCGACAAGAACAGCGCGGCCGAGCAAGAGGACACTGCGAGCGCGTACTTCGTGCCCAGCATCTCTGCAAATTCCTGCTCCAATAGGGCCACGGGCGCATCCTGAGGTGCTGTATAGCGGAAGAGGTCAGCGGTTTGCAGAAGGCGTTCGATTTCCGGGCGGACAGACTCAGGGATCGGCTCGGAGGAATAGACGTCTGGCAGGGCCATAGTTTTCACTTTTCTTAAGTTATGCTTTGGAAATAATAAAACAATGAGACGGAGAAAACGAGGCTAAACTCTGAGGAGAGTGTGAATTCGAGCCGCTATTGCAAGCGGGTCACGGGTTGCGAGGGAGCCTGAAAAAATCCGAAATCTGATCGGCGAGAATCTCGTCCGCGATCGGTTCGTAGAGGCCGTTTGGGATGGCTTTCAGGAGGTCATCAGGCACGTTTGCTTTGTTCACCTCAGCCAAGATTTCAACGGTTTCGGCGTCAAATTCCGGATGTGGCTGCAGCGTGAAAGCACGGTCTCCGTAAAGGAGGGCTGCATGTTTGCAGCTGTCGGTGCTCGCGATGATCTGCACGCCTTCGGGGATCTCGGTGACCTGATCTTGATGCCAAGCCATCAAGGGCAAATCCAGCCCCGCAAAGTCATAGGTTTGACGTCCCAGAGTCCAACCGCCTTCGTATTTTTCTACTTTCCCACCAAGGGCTTGCGCGATGATCTGATGACCGAAACAGATGCCCAAAATAGGACGCGCGACCTCGACACAGCCGCGAATGAAATCTTCTAGCGGAGGGATCCAATCATGGTCCTCATAGGCGCCATGTCGTGATCCGCTGACCAGCCAACCATCCGCATCCTCAGGAGACTCAGGGAAGTCGCCCGCGTGTATATTCCAAGATTCGAAAGTGAATCCCTGACCGCCCAAAAGCTCCGCATAAAGCTCGGTATAGTCTCCATGCGCATCGATGGCGGGCTGCGGCATGGTTCCGCAAAGAAGAAAGCCGATTTTCATCTGTTAAGATCCTTAGGCTAGGGGCCGAAAGTGGTTAACCCGCAGGGTGACGAAGGTCAAAGCTTTCTGGTGGGATCGGAACGGGCTGGGCGAGATAGTCGGCTTTGGGCACATGGGTCACACCACGCAGGAAAAGCGCGCCGCGGTTGGCCTCTGGAAGCGCCGCAATCGCAGCTTCTACCGCCTCAAACAAAGGCGCTGGATCGCGGTTTTGGGCAGTAATCAAGGGCAGCGCCGGGGTCGGTTCTGTTATTGCGATCACTTTCAGATCTTTGGCGAAGGCGTCGTGTCGCTGGATCAACTGCCATGTCACGACATCGAGTCCCGCAAGATCCGCGCGACCTTCTGCGACGGCAATGGCTGAGGCGCGATGTGCCCCTGTTTCCAAGAGGCGGCCGGGTTTTATGCCGCTTTCAACCAGAGCCTTCGTCGGCGCGGCCCAACCGGATTGGCTGAGCGCTTCGTTGTAGGCAAAGGTGCAGCCGTCGAAGGCCAAGAGCGCGTCTGCACCAGTCCGGTGCGCGACAAAAACCGAATAGTAGTGGCCCGCGGGGCAATCTGGGATGTCGTAGATGGGAGTGCCGACCAAGGTGACTTTATCGTACAATTTCGCGCGATAGGGCAGGCCACAGGTCTGGGCCAGGAGCAGGTCTGGCGATTGCCAGATATCCCAGAAGTCACGGTCTCGCGTCAGCGCGTCCGGCCCATATCCCAAATTCTGTTGGATCGCCGTCCACAGAGCATCATTCGCAGCCGCTGTTTCCGGCCGGTCATACATGCCCAGAGCGGCAATCATTTAGAAACCCTTTGACGTGCCAAGGCGCTGTCTCGGTCGTTGATCCCTAAGAGGTTGGCCGCCAGCCGCACCAGAGAATCTTCTTCGGCGTCGCGTTCCCCATCGGCCAAAACCACTTGCCAGAGGCTCTCAATCACAGCGATGCGCCCTTCAAAAGGCACGGCGTCCTTGATCGCACGGGTAAAGCGGACGGTGTCGGGGGCCTCGGTTTCCAGGGTCTCGGCCTCTTTGCGCAGGGCGGTGGCCTCAAACGCAGACAATCCATAGCGAGCGGCTGTAATCCGGTCGATCCGATCAATTTCGGCCTGCGCATAGTCGCCATCGGCGCGCGCGATGCGCACCAGAAGGGTGGTCAGGGCAAGGCGGGCGTCGCCATCATTGAGGGGTTCGGGATCGGGGGCGGTGAGACGCTTTAGAAAATCAGCAAACATGAGCGCTAGATTGGTATTTTTTACCCCGGCGTCAAGGCTTGGACCCTATCGCGCAGGGCTGTCGGCAGGATTGATCCCAAGGTGGCTTTCGATCTCGTGCAAGGCGCTGTGTTCTTCGGGCAGGTCGCGGCCGTCGGCCAGGATGACTTTCCAGAGTTGCTCTGTGATTTCCAAGCGATGTGCATAGTCTACCGTTTCGCGGATCAGTGCGGCAAAATCAGTCGTATCCGGCGCATGGGATTCCAGTTTTTCGGAGGTAGCGCGCAGCTTGGCTGCGTCGACTGCGTTCAGGCCGAAACTCTGCGCAAGGATATGGTCGATTTCGACGATCTCGCTGACGTGGTAAAAGCTGTCGGATTTCGCAACACGGACGAGCAGCGCGCCGAGCGCAAGCTTTTCGTCAGGCTCTGGAAGCTCTTGTGCTTTTGGTGTGCCGCGCAAGCGCGAGAGAAAGTCGTCCCACATGAAAATGTCCCTGTTTTTTGTTCACTATGGGACGCGGGGCACTAGGGCGCAATAGGGGCTTTGCCCCTCGGCCCTTGGGCCTCACCCCAGAGTATTTCAGGCAAGATGAAACTTAGAAGAAGAGTGACTTTTTGAGTTTGGTCTTATGCAACGGGAGTTCCAGCACGCGGTCCATTTTCATGCCGCGTTTGGTGACGCGATAGCCAAGGTATTTGTAGAGGCTGAGGGCGCGGGTGTTGGAGGTGAGGACCTCAAGCTCGACGGAATCAAAGCCGCGTTTGCGGGCGCGATCTTCCATGCGTTTCATGAGTTGCGAGCCGATGCCTTTACCTTGTTTGGCGGGCGCGACCCAAAGATCCGTCACATGATTGTCGCCGTTTTCCGTGGCGGCAAAGCCGAGAATGCCGTCCTCGTCTTCGGCAATCAGGATTTCGTCAGGAAAGGAATTTGCAAAATCTTCAAAGACTTGCGGGCCGATCTTGTCGCGGGCGTTGGCGGGCAGATGGGCTGCAATGCCGCGTTGCCAGGCCTGATGACCGATCTTTGCAAGCGACTTGGCGTCGGACGCGCGCGCCCGGCGAATTGTTAACAATGACATATAGCCTCCCTTGCATAAGTCGGGGACCGCGCAAGGGAAGGCTAACACGAGATTTCGGATTTCGCGAAATTATCTGCGCGAATTTGTGCCAGATGGTTAATTCGAGGCCCGTTACACCAGGCGCGAGTTTTCCAAGGCGGCTTTCACGAAATCGCGGAAGAGCGGGTGCGGATCAAAGGGTTTGGACTTGAGTTCCGGGTGGAACTGCACGCCGATAAACCAGGGGTGATCTTGCCATTCGACGATCTCGGGCAGGCGACCATCCGGGCTCATGCCGGTGAATTTGAGGCCAGCTTTTTCCAGTTGCTCGCGGTATTTGATGTCGACTTCGTAGCGATGACGATGGCGTTCGTCGATGGCGGTTGAGCCATAGACTTCGGCGACTTTGGAGCCTTCGGCGAGGGTGGCGTTGTAAGCGCCCAGCCGCATGGTGCCGCCTTTGTCGTCATCGGCTTTGCGGGTGACTTTGGCGTTGCCCTGGACCCATTCTTTCAGGTGGTAAACCACGGGTTCGAAACGCTTTTCGCCTGCTTCGTGGTCAAATTCTTCGGACCCGGCACCTTCGACACCTGCGGTGTTACGCGCGGCTTCGATGACCGCCATTTGCATGCCTAGACAGATGCCAAGGTAGGGGACTTTGTGTTCACGCGCGAATTGCGCGGCTTTGATTTTGCCTTCGGTGCCACGCTCGCCAAAGCCGCCAGGCACGAGGATCGCGTCATAGCCTTCCAGATGCGGAGCGGCGTCGCCCTTGTCAAAGACTTCGGCGTCGACCCAGCTCACATTGACCTTGCAACGGTTGTGCATGCCGCCGTGGATCAGGGCTTCTTTGATCGACTTATAAGCGTCTTCAAGCTGGGTGTATTTGCCAACAATGGCCACAGAGACTTCGCCGTCGGTGTTGTGGATCCGGTCGTAGACGTCGTTCCAGCGGTCGAGGTTCGGTTTTGGGGCAGGGGCGATCTGGAAGGCATCCAGCACCGCTTGGTCAAGGCCTTCGCGGTGGTAGGCCAGTGGCGCTTCGTAGATCGACTTGAGGTCGTAAGCGGCCACCACGGCCTCTTTGCGCACATTACAGAAGAGCGCGATCTTCTCACGCTCTTTTTCCGGGATCGGCTGTTCAGAACGACAGACCAGAACGTCCGGCGCGATGCCGATGGATTGCAGTTCTTTGACAGAGTGTTGTGTCGGCTTGGTCTTCAGCTCGCCTGAGGCCGCCAGGTAGGGCAGTAAAGTCAGGTGCATAAAGATGCATTCACCGCGGGGTTTATCGTGGCTGAACTGACGGATGGCTTCGAAGAAAGGTAGGCCTTCGATGTCGCCCACGGTGCCGCCGATTTCACAGAGCATGAAATCCACTTCGTCTTCACCGATTGAGATGAACTCTTTGATAGCGTTGGTCACATGGGGAACAACCTGAATGGTTTTGCCGAGGTAGTCGCCGCGACGTTCTTTTTCCAGAACGGTGGAATAGATGCGGCCAGAAGACACGGAATCGGTCATCCGCGCAGGCACACCAGTGAAGCGTTCGTAGTGGCCGAGGTCGAGGTCGGTCTCTGCGCCATCGTCGGTCACAAAGACTTCGCCGTGCTCAAAGGGGCTCATCGTGCCGGGGTCAACGTTCAGGTAGGGGTCGAGCTTGCGCAGGCGCACCGAATAGCCACGGGCCTGCAACAAGGAGCCCAAAGCGGCAGAGGCCAGACCTTTGCCAAGGGAAGAAACCACGCCGCCGGTGATGAAGATAAATCGTGCCATAGAGTTGGCGACCCCCGTGAGTTGATGCGCGCAATTCGGGCGCGACTTGCATTCAACATGAACACCCTCGGCAGCGATTCTGCCGATGTATCACGGGAGTTCACACATAAAGGATTCGCAATAGCTTGGCAAGATGACCGCAAGATACAGTTGCGGCATCCGTTGGATACTCAAGTACTGGTGGTGGGGCCGAAATCGACCCGAAGGCTTACTCTGCGATTGGAACCAGCGGTGCGTCGTCGCCCTCAGCAGGTGGCAGCAGGCTGCCTTCGGCTGTTGGTGCGGTCGGCACAGTTGCTTCGCTTGCAGGAACTTCGACGCCCAATTGGTCGATGACCGAGGTGCCGGCTGCGTTGCGTGCGGCCAAAATGGTCAGCGTGATGGATGTGCAGATGAAGGCAATCGCAATAACCCAGGTGATTTTGCCCAAGGCGGTCGCTGCAGAGCGGCCCGCAACGGCACCACCGCCGCCACCGCCACCGATGCCCAAGCCTCCGCCTTCGGAACGTTGCATCAGAACGATGCCGATCAGGCCAAGCGCCAGAAGAAGATGGATGATGAGGACAACGTTTTCCATGGTGGCCTTTGCGTGGCTGTAGTATGCGATTACAGCGGGCTATCTATGCAGTTTTTGGGGGCGAGGCAAGGGGCTTGGGTGGCAGGCACAGGCCTTTGCGCGAAAATGTGAGGGAATTGGGGGCCAGCCTCCAAACCCCTGGAGTATTTCGCGCAAGATCAATGGGGATCAGTTCAGGTAGTCGTTGCGGAGCGCGACCAGTTTCTCGGCCTCTGATTGGGTTTTGCTGATAAGGTTCTTGCGCTGTTTCTGGTCGGAGCTTGCGTAGAGCTCCATCGGGGCGTCTTCTGGGGCGATGAGGCTGTAGTCTTCGCTGATGATCGACCAGCCATAGACTGGCTTGCCGCGGCCTGACCGGGAGGAGAAATGCTCGATATAGGCGGCGTCGCGGGTTGTGGATTGACCTGTGAACGTGGGCGTCAGGTCGTGGCTGTCGGCTGTTTGCCCGCGCGCGCCGGTCAGGGTGAGGATTGTGTCAAAGAGGTCGGTGACTTGGACCGGGTCTTCGGTACGGCCCTTTGAGACACCGGGGCCTGTGATCACCATCGGCACATGGGTGCCGCCGTTGTAGATCGTGCCTTTGGCGTCGCGTTGCGTATTCAGGCGGCGGGTGACTTGGCGGGTGGTGCCATTGTCTCCAGTGAAGATGACGACGGTGTCGCGCCGCTCGGCTGGGGAGAGGCTGTCTAGGAGACGGCCGAGTTCTGTGTCGAGCGCCTCTAGGGCTGCGAAATAGTGTTTGCGTGGGTCTTTTCGGATCGTGGAGGCGTTCTCTGAGAGGTTGCCAAAGCTGTGCAGATCGCTGGGTGGCGCGTGAAAGGGTGTATGGGGTGCGGTGTAGGCGAGCCAGAGGAACCAGGGTTTGTTTTGGTCTTCGATCCAGTCGATGGCGTAGTCGGTGATGGCTGTAGTCACATAAGTCGAGTTGGTTGAGGCGCGGCCGTTTTCCACAACGCGCCAGTCTTCGTAATCCTGCACGCCACCCGATGGAGTGCCGTAGTAGGTCGGGACGCCAAGTTTCGCGGGGTGGGTGAGGTCTCGGCGCGATTCAGAGAGGTGCCATTTGCCGACGACGGCTGAGGCAAATTTGCCTTGTTGGTTCAGGCGATCAAAGAGGCTAGGGGTGTTGGTCGCAAGCCCTGCGCCTGCGCTGCCGACGCCGGTGCGACTGGCGTAGAGGCCGGTAAGGATCGAGGCACGGGTGGGGGAGCAGGTCGGGTCGGCATGGGCGTTGTCATAGACGCGGCCTGTGTCACAGAGCGCTTCAAGTGTGGGCATGCGCACCATGCTGGAACCTT
>JABSOU010000121.1 GCA_013215215.1 Cognatishimia sp.
CGAAACCATCATACCGATGGATCAGAGGCCAACGATGCACTAACAATCAAACTGGACCAGTCAGATGAGGCTGCTCAAGCGAATAGATGAACAAATTCTCGCAGAGATAAGGAATTCCATGGCTGTATTCGTGGACATTACTTGCGGACTGGCTTCGCCGATCGATTGGTCTGAAGCATCTAAAGTTGGCGCGCCTCGCGGCGGCGTGTACTTTGAAGCGGGATTTGCAGCAGGTCTCGGAAAACCGATAATTTGGAGCGTAGAAGAGTCCCACGCAGAGGTTGAGAATGTGGTCCATTTTGATGTGAGGCAGTACAACCAAATTAGGTGGGGCGCCAATCACGAGGAAAACCGCAAATTTTTGCAGGCCCGGTTGGAGGCCACGCTTGGCAGAGGGCAGGATGCTTAAGTCATAATTCCAGACAGTCATCTGCTCCAGACTTTTAGTGAGGCTAGTCCATTTATTGGCGTTTCGTTCCAGAAGTACGGGTTACGTTTTGATAAAATGTTTAGTACCCGCCAAGTATGAAACTAAAACTGACTGTCCTCACCCCACCCACTTCTCAAAAAACAAATCCGGATAGGGATCATCATTAAACCGCTCGATCGCTACCCAGCCGAGCTTTTCATAGAGCCGCGCCGCCTCGGGAAGGACGGAATTTGTATCCAGCCGCAAGACCTTGATGCCCAAGTCCCGCGCGGCAGCGTCGCAGCGCTCCATCAGGCGGGTTGCGAGGCCCAAACCCCGCGCGGCCTCAGAGACCCAGAGCCGTTTGATCTCTGCCTGCCCGTCGCCCCAACCTTTGAGACCGACGCAGCCCAGGGCCTGCCCGTCTGACATAGCCACAAAGAACGCGCCTTTGGGGTGGATCATGTCGCTGGCCTCGGGGTCTCGGGACAGGTTGACATCAAAGCCACGCTCAAAGCGGCGTTCGAGTTCGGCGTAGTACTGGCCCAAGCACCAGACGGCGGCGGCGTCGCGGGGATCGCATTGCACCAGTTCCACGCGGTCTTTGGCGAAGGTGGAGGCGATGAGGTCCATGGCGTTCAGCAGCGCCTCTTGGGCTTTGGAACGAGACACCAGCGTTTCGGCCTGGGCGTTTGAGAGGCGGTCGTAGTCCTGCCATTCGGTTTGGCCTGCCTCGGTCAGATGCGCCACGCGGCGGCGGGCGTCATCTGGGTCTGGGGCGAGGGTCAGGAGGCCTTCGTCCTCCAGCCCCTTCAGGATGCGAGACAGGATGGCTTTGTCGAGGTTGAGTTCGCGGCGCAGGCCCGAGACGTCTCCGCCATAGTGGCCAACCGCATGGAGGACACGGGCGACGCCGAGGGGGCGGCCTTTGCCGAGGAAAGAGCTTTCGAGTGCCCCGACCTCGGTGGTGACGGCGCGAAAGAAACGGCGGATGCGGGCGATGTCTTGGGTTTGCATATGGTTGACTTATGTCAACTAAATTGAGGGCGCAAGTGGGGGCATGAATTTTTGTCGAGGCCGGGTGGACATTTCGCGCGATGGTCTCTCTATTTGCCTACGATGAGGAAACGCGTGACATATCTGACGGCGGGCATGACTGTCGGGCTGCTTGGCGGATCATTTGACCCGCCGCATGCGGGGCATGTGCACATCACGCGCGAGGCTTTGAAGCGGTTCGGGTTGGATCGGGTTTGGTGGCTGGTGAGCCCGGGCAATCCTTTGAAAGAACGCGGTCCGGCAGCGATGGAGCGGCGGATGGCGGCGGCGCGGGCCATCATGCGGCATCCGCGTGTGACGATCAGCGATTTTGAGGCGCGCAGTGGCACGACCTATACGGCGGAAACGCTGGCAGCATTGCAGGCGCGCTATCCGGGCGTGCGCTTTGTCTGGCTGATGGGGGCGGATAACCTCGCGCAGTTTCATCGCTGGAAGGACTGGCGTTTTATAATGGAGAACTTTCATGTGGGCGTGCTGGCGCGGCCCGGTGATCGGATCCCGGCCAAGACGGCCAAGGCAGCGGCAGTCTATAATTTCGCCAAGATTCCCGGCAAGCAGAGTCGGCGCTTGGTGAAAGCGCAGACTCCGGCCTGGTGTTTCACCAATGTGCCGATGGTGGATCTGAGCTCGACAGAGATCCGTGCCCAAGGCAAATGGGCGTCACGCTAAGATCACATTCCCTTTTGTAACGGTTAACCGCACTTGCGTGGTTTCGGCTCTTGTGGCTTGCTTGACGCCGGGGACGCTTTTGACTGCCAGGTTATGTTGACGCATTTTTCACGACGCGCGTTTTTGACGAGTATGTTTGGGTTTGCCGCGACCGCCAGTGTGGCGGGGGCGCCCAAGACGTCGTTGCGGCCGAAGCTGCGGCCTATTTCCGTGAAAATCCAAGGCGATGTGCCGATCCCGGCGGCGATCGAGCAAGCCAAGCTGGGTGGGAAAACCGGCGTGGCTGTGGTTGATTTGGCCTCTGGGAAGCTCTTGGAAAGCCATGGTGGCAAAGAAAAGCTGCCACCTGCGAGTGTCGCAAAGTCGATCACGGCGCTTTATGCGTTGGATACTTTGGGCGCGGATTATCGGTTCCAGACGCGGGTTGTGGCGAATGGGTCGATTGAGAACGGCACCTTAGATGGCGATCTGATCCTTGTCGGTGGCGGCGATCCGACGCTGGATACGGATGACCTGAATGCCTTGGCCAAAGTAACGGCTGCGCGGGGGATTAAGAAGGTCACTGGGCGACTGCTGGTCTATGGCGGCGCATTGCCGTCGGTTGAGAGCATTGACGGCGGGCAGCCGGTACATGTGGGCTATTCGTCTGCGATCTCGGGGATCTGTCTGAATTTCAATCGCGTGTTCTTTGAGTGGCGCAATGGGGCTGAGGGGCTCTCGGTCACGTTGGATGCGCGCAGCGAGCGGGTGCGGCCTCCGGTCAAGTCGGTGAAAGTGGTGTTAGATCCGCGGGCGGCGCCGATTTATGAGTATCGCAAACGTGGTGGCATTGAAGAATGGTCTGTGTCGCGTCCCGCGCTTGGGGGCAATGGCGGGCGGTGGCTGCCCGTGCGCCAGCCTGAGGTCTATGCGGGTGAGGTTTTTCGGTGGTTGGCCGCGCAGCATGGGCTTTATCTGCCAGCGGCCAAGAAGACCTCTTCGCGTCCCAAGGGCACGGTGCTTGCGCAACATCAGAGTGCACCTCTGTCGGTGATGCTGCAACGGATGCTGAAGTTTTCGACCAATTTGACGGCTGAGACGATTGGTCTGACGGCGACGGCGAAACGCGGGGTCTTTGCCGCGAACCTGCGCGCCTCGGGGCGCGAGATGGAGAAATGGGCGCGCAAATCGCTGGGTATCAAGAGTGCGAAGTTTGTGGACCATTCGGGGCTTGGGGATGCGTCGCGGATGTTGGCGGGGGAGACCGCGTTGGGGCTGGCGCGGGCGGCGAGTTCAGATCGGCTGCGGCCTTTGCTCAAGGAGATCATTCTGAAAGACGCCAAAGGCAAGCCTGACAAAGCCCACCCGATCAAGGTGCATGCAAAAACTGGCACGCTGAACTTTGTAAGCGGTCTGGCGGGATATATGCAGGCGTCAGATGGCCGCGTTATGGCATTTGCGGTGTTTTCCGCCAATGAGGGCGTGCGGCGCAAGCTGTCGCGGGCTCAGCGAGAGCGGCCTGAAGGTGCGCGAGGCTGGAACCGCCGTGCGCGGCAGCTTCAGCAAGTGATGATCGAGCGTTGGGGGCGGATCTATTCCGGATAAGGGATTGTTCGGCTTTTTCAGCAAAAGTCTTAAGCGAAATTGATCCTTTGCAAGGCGCGCGGGCTTTGGTAAACCCCGCCCGTTCGGGATGGTCCCGGATACCGGTCGCAGCCTACCCGGTTTGCTAAAACAAGGATCAGTCATGAAGACACTTGTTATCTGCTCCGGCGGATTGGATTCAGTCACGCTCGCCTACAAGGTCGCGAAGGAACGCGATCTCGTGGGGCTCTTGTCGTTTGACTATGGCCAACGTCACAAGAAAGAAACCGACTATGCCGCCCGCGCAGGCGAAGCGCTTGGCGTGCCGCATGATTTGATTGATATGCGCGCGATTGGCGGTTTTTTGTCGGGCTCAGCACTGACGGATGATGTGGATGTGCCAGACGGGCATTACGCCGAAGAGAATATGAAGGTCACCGTTGTGCCCAACCGCAATGCGATCATGCTGGCGGTGGCTTTTGGGGTTGCGGCGGCAAAGGGCGCGGATGCTGTCGCGACCGCTGTGCATGGTGGGGATCACTTTATTTACCCTGACTGCCGTCCGGGCTTTATCGATGCGTTCCAAACCATGCAGAACGCGGCGCTTGAGGGCTATGCGGATGTGACGCTTTACACGCCGTTTGTGAATATCTCGAAGGCGGATATCGTCACAGAGGGCGTTAAGGCTGGCGCGCCATTTGCGGATACTTGGTCTTGCTACAAAGGCGGGGAGACCCATTGTGGGCGCTGCGGAACCTGTGTTGAACGCCGCGAGGCCTTTCATCTGGCTGGCGTCGAGGATCCGACCGTTTACGCCGATCCGGACTATTGGAAATCTGTCGTGGAGGCCCACTGATGTATCGCATAGGCAAAGAGTTCCATTTCTCGGCCTCGCATAATCTGCGGGACCTGCCCGAGGACCATCCCTGCACGCGCGTTCACGGACACAACTATGTTGTGACGCTTGAGCTGGCGTCCGAGGAATTGGACGCGACCGGCTTTATTGTGGATTTCAAAGAGCTGAACGCGTTGCGGGATTGGATTGATGACACTCTCGACCATCGTCATCTGAATGACGTGTTCGATCATCCGAATGTCACGACGGAGTGGCTCTGCAAGGTGATCTATGACTGGTGCAAAACCCGTTGGCATCAGACCAGCGCCGTCAAGATCCAGGAAACGCCAAAGCTCTGGGCCGAGTACCGCCCGTAATGCTGCGGATCTCTGAGATCTTTGGCCCCACCATTCAAGGTGAAGGCGCGGTGATCGGCCAGCCGACGGTTTTTGTGCGCGCTGGCGGCTGCGATTATCGTTGTGAGTGGTGTGACACGCTGCATGCGGTGGATACAGAATACCGCCACACCTGGGCGAAGATGACGTCTGTGGAGGTCATGGCTGAGGTCGAGCGCCTGTCAGGCGGCGTGCCTCTGACGGTGAGCCTGTCGGGCGGCAATCCGGCGATCCAGAAATTCGGTGAGCTCATTGAGATGGGTAAGGCCAAGGGCTATCGCTTTGCCTGTGAAACGCAGGGATCGGTGGCGAAGGATTGGTTTGCGGCGCTTGATCCTCTGATCCTGTCCCCTAAGCCGCCGTCTTCAAAACAGGTCGTCGATTGGGAGCAGTTTGACGCCTGCATCGACGCGGCAGGTGATGCGCCGCGCGTGCTGAAAATGGTGATCTTTGATGATCGCGACTATGATTGGGCACGGGATGTTGCGCACCGTTATCCGGATATGCCGCTCTATATTCAGCCCGGCAACCACACCCCGCCGCCGCCTGATGATGACGACGCAGAGGTCGATATCGCTGGCATTATGACCCGCTATGAGTGGCTGATCGACAAAACCCTCGCCGACCATTGGTACACACCTACAATCCTGCCGCAGCTACATGTCCTCATTTGGGGCAACAAGCGCGGCGTATGACGGAGACTGAGATGTCTGATAAATCCATCTATGAAAACCTGACCCAACTGGGCAGCAAGACCGAACTGCCCCAAACCCCCGAAGAAGCGGTGATGGAGCGGGTGCCCAACCCTCAGAAGGGCACGGATTACGCAGTGCGCTTTACCGCGCCCGAATTCACGTCACTCTGCCCCCTGACAGCCGCGCCTGACTTTGCCCATATCGTGATTGACTATGTGCCGGGGGATTGGCTGGTTGAGAGCAAGTCTCTGAAACTCTTCCTCGGCTCTTTCCGCAATCATGGGGCTTTCCATGAGGATTGCTCGGTCACCATTGGTAAGCGCATCGAAGAGCTTCTGGAGCCGAAATGGCTGCGCGTCGGCGCATACTGGTATCCGCGCGGCGGCATTCCGATTGATGTCTTCTACCAAACCGGCCCCGAGCTGCCCGGCGTCTGGATTCCAGACCAAGGCGTGCCGACCTATCGCGGGCGTGGTTAGGTCTTTCTTTTGCCTAAAGTATCCCGGGGTTTAAGGGGCAGAGCCCCTTACCCTGCTTTAGCTGACGTGTGCCAATGTCATGTGACGCGCACGTGATCCGCGCTCGATGGCAGCTGCGTGCAGGCGGTCGATTTGCAGCTCGTAGCGCATCTCTTCGAGAAGCCGCAGCTCGCCCTCATAAATATGCCCGTCTGAGGCCGCCACATCGCAAGCCAGAGCATAGGCTGTCTCATTCAGACCTTCGGGCAGGTTGTCACGGATCAAACCAAAGAGTGCGGCGATGCCGTCTTCTTGCTCAAAGAGATCATAGACCGTCTGGCTGACCGTGGTGATCCGGTCGATGTCGTAATCGGCAAAGATCGGCAGGTTGTTCACTGCGTTCTGGATGTTGATGAGTTCAGCCGTGCGGATTGTCGCATCCGAGGCCGAGACCGCCACCATCGTGGCTACAAGGCTGTCTTGTGGGGTCAGTGGATGTGGGGTCTCTTCGGTCATGGTCCGGCCTTTGGATGTCTTTGCTACATCTGAGAATAGGGAGCGGGTTTGCCAAGAGCAAGATGGGAAAGCGCTCCGTTGTTACCGTCAGAATTTGAGTATTTTGGGCAAGATGAAAGCGATGGGGCCGTGTTTTCGTTGACCTTCGCGGCGCTAAGACCTAGGAAGCCGCGTCGCCCTTTTCTGAGTCTTGGGCGCTTTAGATTTTCGGAGAAACACATGTCTGATCTGCGCGATGCTGCGATGAGTTCAAAAGCCTGGCCCTTTGAAGAAGCGCGCCGCTTGCTCAAACGCTATCAAAAGGGCGCGCCGGAGAAGGGCTATGTGTTGTTTCAGACGGGTTATGGTCCCTCGGGTCTGCCGCATATTGGCACTTTTGGCGAGGTGGCGCGCACGACGATGGTGCGTCGTGCGTTTGAGCAGATCAGCGATATTCCCACCAAACTGATCTGTTTTTCGGATGACATGGACGGGTTCCGCAAGGTGCCGAGCAATTTGCCAAACCAAGAGGACTTGGCTGAGGATCTGCATTTGCCTCTGACCCAAGTGCGCGATCCTTTCGGCACGCATGAAGGCTTTGCCCAGCACAATAATGCGCGGCTTTGTGCGTTTTTGGACAGCTTTGGGTTTGAGTATGAATTCGCGAGCGCGACCGATTACTACAAGAGCGGCAAGTTCGATGAGATGCTGCTGACAGCCTTAGCGCGGTTTGACAAGATCCAAGAGATCATGCTGCCCACTTTGGGCGCGGAACGTCAGGCGACCTATTCCTGTTTCCTGCCTGTCAGCCCGAAAACCGGTCACGTGCTGCAGGTGCCGACGCTTGAGCGTAATGTCGAGAAGGGCACGATCGTCTATCAGGAGCCTGATGGCGAGAAGGTCGAGATCCCTGTGACCGGCGGCAACGTCAAGATGCAGTGGAAGCCTGACTGGGCGATGCGCTGGGCGGCTTTGGAAGTTGATTATGAGATGTCGGGTAAGGATCTGATCGACTCGGTCACGCAGTCGTCCAAGATTTGTCGTGCGCTGGGCGTGCGGCCGCCGGAATCCCTAAGCTATGAGCTGTTCAATGACGAGCAGGGGCAGAAGATTTCCAAGTCCAAAGGCAATGGTCTGTCGATGGAAGAATGGCTGACCTATGCGGCGCCGGAGTCTCTGCAGTATTTCATGTATCAAAAGCCAAAGACCGCAAAGCGGCTTTATTTTGATGTGATCCCGAAGGCTGTGGATGAGTATCACCAGCAGCTGCGGGCCTATCCGGGGCAAGATCTGAAGGGGCAGTTGAACAACCCTGTGTTCCACATCCATGGGCACAACGTTCCTGCGTCCGATATGCTCGTGCCCTTTGCGATGCTCTTGAACATCGCGTCGGTGTCCTCGGCTGAGGACAAAGAGACGCTTTGGGGGTTCATCAACAAATATGCACCGGATGCGACGCCTGAGACCCATCCGGATATGGATGATGCGGCGGGCTTTGCGGTGCGTTATTTCAATGACTTCGTGAAGCCGACCAAGACCTATCGCGCGCCGACCGATAAAGAGCGGGCAGCGCTTGAGGCCTTGGCCGATGCGCTCCGGTCTGAAGAGGCGGCGCTGGCGGCGATTGCGGCCAAGAACGAGAAGGTGGGGCGGGGCGATCCTCTGCCAGAGGTCGATTTTGGCGATGATGAGTTCCTGCAATCCGTGGTTTTCGCCATCGGCAAGTTGCACGACTTTGAGCCGCTGCGAGATTGGTTCACCGCGATTTATGAGGTTCTGTTGGGCGCAAGCCAGGGGCCGCGCTTTGGTGGCTTCATCGCGCTTTATGGCGTTGAAGAGACCATCGCTTTGATCGACAGCGCCTTGAAGGGCGAGTTGGTTTAGAGGGGCTTTTGGCCCCTCTTTTGTTTTAGCAGCAACGGGCGTTTGCGCCGCAACAGCTGGCCGTTGTTCCACTGAAGGTGGCGGCTTTGCATTGCGCGCCGTCCTCGGTCAAGCGCATTTCCACGTGGCCTTCAGCCCAGATCGGTTGGGTCGGGATGTAGCGGCGCAAGCCGTTGTTGCCCGGTGCGTATTCAAAGGACAATTCGCCCTCGGCCAGGTCTGGGATGGCTTTGAGGCTATGCTCCAGGATCTTGGCGCTTTTGCCTGCAGAGAGATGCGACCGACCTGCACCGTCGAGCAGTTGGATCTGCACCTCGGTCCAGTCCGAGGTGCGGCCGCCGCAGTCTATGCTTTTGATATCAAGCGATTTCAGCTCGGTGATGTGGTAGCCCGCGCCTATGGGGCCCTCGGAGGTGGTGAAGACCAAAGGGGCCTCGGCGGGTTGGTCATGCAGGGCGTCTAGGAAGTCATTTAGGGTCATGTCTCTCTTCCATTTCAATGATTCTTGAAATATATAAGGCGAAAGCGGTCTATATTTCAAGAGGTGTTGAAATATGAATGAGGAACAGGTGATTGAGGCCTTCGGGGCTTTGTCCAATCAGACCCGCTTGCAGGTCTTGCGCAAGCTGGTGGAGGCTGGACCTGCGGGCATGTTGGCGGGCGATGTGGCGGAGGCCGTCGGCGCAAGCCCGTCGCGGATGTCGTTTCACTTGTCGACCTTGCAAGCGGCGGGGATCGTCACGTCGGAACGCCAGAGCCGCCAGATGATCTATCGCGTGAACTTTCAGGCCATCGGCGAGGTGATGCAGTTTTTGCTGCAGGATTGCTGCAAGGGGAATGCGACGGTGCAGAGCTGTTGTGGGCCTTAGGCTGGTCGTGACGTAATAACGCACTAAGTTTGGGGCAGGAGGATACGTCATGCGGATAGTCTTTGCTTTGCTTCTAAGCCTTTGGGCCAGCGTTTCTGTGGCGCAGGAGCGCGACATACAGGCGGTGATCACGCAACAGATCGAAGCCTTTCAGGTGGATGATTTTGCACAGGCCTTCACCTATGCCAGCCCAAATATTCAGGGCTTCTTTGGTACGTCTGAACGCTTTGGTCAGATGGTGATGAGCGGCTATCCGATGGTGCATCGGCCTGACGCGGTGCGCTATCTGGAGCTGCGCGAGATTGCCGGGAACCTGTGGCAGCGGGTGATGATCACGGATCCTGCAGGTGTCATCCATATGCTTGATTATCAAATGAAAATGATTGACGGCATGTGGCGCATTAACGGCGTTCAGATCCTGCCTGCGCCGGGAGATACGGCCTAGGACGCAACATCTGCGCGCGGTGGTTTGAGCGCGCTTTAACCTTGAGCGACGAGCTTTCCAGTCAACGGGCCACGGCCCATTGGCTTTGGGAAAGGGACGTCGATGAACAAGGCAATCACCGAGGGTTTGCAATTGATGCCGCCGCCATTTGCGGATGGGCTGGGGGTGTGGTCAAGCGGCGATGGGACGCCGGGATCGGACACCTATGACGGCGCAGCCAATGCGGCTTTTGTGCCTGCGGATGCGGATTTCGCGGGCTGTCTGGAGATGCAGAAGACCTCGGGTACCCAGCAGTTGAGATACATGGGGCAGACGCCGTTGCAGGCGGGCTGTTATCTACAG
>JABSOU010000122.1 GCA_013215215.1 Cognatishimia sp.
TGGCAGCCCGTAGGGGAATCGAACCCCTCTTTCCAGGTTGAAAACCTGGCGTCCTAACCGATAGACGAACGGGCCGTGCCGAAGCGTAGGCGGTATTTATGCAAAGGCTTTGGGTCGCGCAAGCGGAAAGTTGCGGCGAATGTCGGAAAAATCGCCTCGGTTGGGAAGGGGCGCTGCCCCTCGGTCTCTGAGCTGCGTTCAGCGACCTCACCCCGGGATATTTCTGGCAAGAGAAAGCGGCGCGCGCGGTTAGGCAGGCGCTGCGTCTTCGAGGCGGAGCTGCACGGTTTGTCGCCCGCCCCAGGTGTTGATGTCCAAGCGGCCAGCAAGGTGGAACCGCGCGCCTTTGTGGTTTTCAAGCGCAGGGCCAAGGTCGGTGTCAAAGGCTCCGAAACAAATGGCTTCGAGGCGGGCGTTGAGCCCATCGCCGAAGGTCACCTTGAGGTGGCTGTCGCCAATGCGTTTGGCGAAACGGATTTCCACCTCGGGAAAGGCAAAGCGCGGCGCGGGGGCAGAGGCTCCGAAAGGGCCTGCGGTTTCCAGTTGACTGACCAGATCGATGGAGGCGGCTCCGGGCATAAGCATGCCGTCGAGTTTGAGGTCGGAGGGGCCAATGCGGTCGACCCCCTGCTGGGCGAGCAATTCAGAGAGCCGCGACATGGCGGGTTTGAGTTTCTCGCGCTCTACGGTGAGGCCCGCCGCCATCTTGTGTCCGCCGCCTTTGACCAAGAGCCCTTCGGAGGCGAGGCGTTGAATAGATGCGCCAAGGTCGATGCCGCTGACAGAACGGCCAGAGCCTTTGCCGATGCCGTCTTCGTCAAAGCCGATGACGATGGCGGGGCGGTTGGTCGCTTCTTTCAAGCGGCTTGCAACGATACCGACGACCCCGGGGTGCCAGTTCTCGCCCGCCGCCCAAACCAGCGGGGCGTCAAGCCCACGCTCTTCGGCCTGTGCCATTGCGGCGGCGCGGACAGAGGCTTCGATGTCGCGGCGCTCGGTGTTGAGCTGATCAAGCCGTTCGGCCATGGCTTTGGCTTCGTGGATATCGGGCGTCGAAAGGAGCCGTGCGCCAAGGTCGGCCTTCCCGATACGCCCGCCGGCGTTGACCCGCGGACCAAGTAGGAAGCCGAGGTGGTAGCTATTTGGGGCCGTGTCCATGCGGCTGATGTCTGAGAGTGCGACAATGCCGGGACGGTCTCGGCGGGCCATGACTTTGAGGCCTTGGCGCACGAGGGCCCGGTTCACGCCAATCAGGGGCGCGACGTCGGCGACGGTGGCCAAGGCCACAAGGTCAAGCATGGCCATAAGGTCAGGGCCTTGGCTGCCGTCTTCGCGCAACTGGCGGTTCACTTCGACCAGCATCAGGAACACCACGGCTGCAGCGCAGAGGTGAGCGAGATCTCCGGTTTCGTCTTGGCGGTTGGGGTTCACGATGGCGTGGCAGTCGGGGAGGGTCTCGCCACCTAGGTGGTGGTCTAGGACCACAACATCGGCGGCGTTGGCGGCGGCGATTGGGTCGTGGCTGAGCGTGCCGCAGTCCACGCAGACGATCAGATCATGCTGGCTGGCGAGCTGGGACATAGCTTCTTCGTTGGGGCCATAGCCTTCGTCGATACGGTCAGGCACATAAAGCGTCGCGTCGCGGTTCATGGTGCGAAGCCATGTGAGCAGGAGTGCTGCTGAGCTGCCGCCGTCCACGTCGTAGTCGGCAAAGACCGCGATCTTTTCGCCAGATTTCGCCGCCTTTAGGAACCGTGTCGCGGCTTTTTCCATGTCCTTGAGTCCGCGTGGGTCTGGGAGCAGGTCTCTGAGCGCCGGGGCGAGGAAGCTCTCGGCCTCTTGCGCCCCGATCCCCCGACGCGCGAGCAATTGGCAGACAGCGCGTGGGAGGCTGGTGGCTTGCTCCAAAGCTTCGGCGGCGCGGTCGATGTCGATGCTGGGGCCGACCCAGCGGCGGCCTGTTAGCGAGCTTTCGACGCCAAGGAAAGCAGTCATGTGCGATCCGCCAGAATGTCTGATGTGGATCGCGCAGTGACGAATTCTCCGTGCAAATGGGACACGGCGGAGTCGTGGATCTGTTGAGGCGTCAGCTTAGGCGCTTCACCAGACCAGTTCGCGTTTGCGTTGGCTTCAAAGGCGGCGCAGGCGTCATGGGCGAGGGTGACGTTGAAACCGAGGTTCGCGCCCATACGCGAAGTTGTCGAAACACAGTGCGGTGTTGTGAGGCCACAGATCACAAGATCCGTCACGCATTGCGCGCGCAGATGCGCCTCAAGATCGGTGCCAATGAAGGCCGAGTTCACGGATTTCTCAAAGATCGGCTCGCTGTCTTTGGGGGACACCTGAGGCATAAACTCGGTTCCGCCCGTTTCTGGACCCAGAGGGCTGCCGGGCTCGACGCTCACATGACGCACATGACAGATGGCCATGCCTTTGGCGCGCCAAGCCTCAAGCAGCTTGGCCGCGTTACCTTCGGCCTCAGGATTGTTGCGCGCGCCCCAGATGGGGGATTTGAACCCCATCTGAATGTCGATCAGAACCAGCGCCGTCGTCATGCTTACTCGGTCGGAGAGCGGTATGTCATGCGACGCACGGAGCCGGACTTGGAGCGCATCAGAAGCGTTGTGGTTTCCAGCCAGCCCGGTGTGCGTTTGATCGCAGGCAGCAGAGAGCCGCCGGTCACGCCAGTTGCGGCAAAGATCACATCTGCGGTGACCATATCATCGCGTGCATAGACGCGGTCCAAATCCGTGATGCCCGCTTTATGCGCGCGGCCACGTTCGTCGTCGTTGCGGAACAAGAGGCGACCGTAGATCTGACCGCCCATGCATTTCAGAGCCGCCGCGGCCAGAACGCCCTCTGGCGCGCCGCCTTCGCCCATATACATGTCGATGCCGGTGGTCGCCGACTCGGCGCAGTGCATAACACCGGCCACGTCGCCATCAGTGATCAGACGGATCGAGGCGCCTGTTGCGCGGACTTCTTCGATCATCGCTTCATGGCGCGGACGCTCGAGGATACATACGGTGATGTCTTTGGGCAGGCAGCCTTTTGCAGTGGCCAATGCAGACACACGCGTCGCAGGCGACATGTCCAGCGTGACGATGCCCTCAGGATAGCCCGGACCGATGGCCAGCTTGTCCATGTAAACGTCTGGGGCGTGCAGCATTGAGCCGCGTGGGCCCATGGCGATCACGGTCAGCGCATTGGGCATGTCTTTGGCGGTCAGCGTGGTGCCCTCAAGCGGGTCCAGCGCAATGTCAACGCCCGGGCCGTTGCCAGAGCCGACCTCTTCGCCGATGTAGAGCATTGGGGCTTCGTCACGCTCGCCTTCGCCGATCACAACGACACCTGCGATGTCCAGAAGGTTCAGCTGTTCGCGCATCGCGTTTACAGCGGCTTGGTCGGCGGCTTTCTCGTCGCCGCGTCCGATCAGGGACGCTGACGCCAGAGCGGCTTGTTCTGCGACACGGGCCAAGCCCAGGGAAAGCATACGATCGTGGAATTCAGGCTGGGTGCTCATAAGGCGTCCTCGTTTAGGGTCTTGGCTCTGGTTTAAGGGTGTATCAATCGCGAGACAAGGAAGGGTTTAAATCAAACGGTCTCAATACGCAGGGCGACCGGCTCGCTTTCCAGCACATTGGTGTTGCGCATAATGGCAATAGCGTCGTGGACCGCAGAGCCTTGGGTTTTGTGGGTCACGATCAAAACCGGCGCGCGGTCGCTGCCTTCGTGTTGACGCTGACGCACGCGATCGATGGAAACGCCGCATTCGCCCAGAGCGCTTGCGATCTTGGCCAAAGCACCCGGGCGATCCAGGATGTCCATGCGCAGATAGTAGGGCGCTGGGGAATTGGAGGTCGCCGGGGTTGGCACGGCCAGTTCGTTTGCTGGGATGCCGAAGGTGGGATAGCGGAACCCGCGCGCCNCATCGCAGATATCGCCGACAACGGCGCTGGCCGTTGGGCCTTCGCCCGCGCCGGGGCCGCGGAGGACGACTTGCTCAACTGCATCGCCTTCGATGACCACCATATTGGTGCCGCCTTTAAGCTGTCCCAAGGGGCTTTCTGCGGGGACAAGGCAGGGCGTCATGCGTTGCTCAAGGCCTCGACCTGTCAGCTGCGCGACGCCTAGGAGTTTGATTTTAAATCCCATGTCGGCGGCGAGCTTGATGTCTTCGATGGAAATGCGCTGGATGCCTTCGAGTTCCATTTTGTCAAAGCTGACCTGAGTGCCAAAGGCGATAGAGGCCAGCAAAGCCAGTTTGTGGCCCGCATCAATGCCGCCCACGTCCAGATTTGGATCCGCTTCCAGATACCCAAGCGCATCTGCTTCGGCGAAGACGTCGTCATAGGGCAGGCCAGCGTCTTGCATCCGTGTCAGGATGTAGTTGCAGGTGCCGTTCATCACGCCCATGACGCGGGTGATGTCATTGCCTGCCAGACCCTCGGTGAGGGCTTTGATCACGGGAATGCCGCCTGCAACCGCCGCTTCATAGCGGACAACGCAGCCTTTTTGCTCAGCTGCCGCCGCAATGGCCTGACCGTGATGCGCGAGCAGCGCTTTGTTGGCCGTCACCACGTCTTTGCCCGCTGCAATCGCAGCCTCGATCGAGGCTTTCGCCGGGCCATTGTCGCCGCCCATCAGTTCGACAAATACATCCACGTCATCCCGCTGCGCCAAAGCCACGGGATCTGTTTCCCAAGCGTATTGCTCTAGATTCACGCCGCGATCTTTGTCTTTGGATCGTGCAGAGACCGCCGTGATCACCACCGGACGCCCCGTGCGCTGCGCCAACAAGTTCGCCTTTTGACGGATGATCTTGACGACACCGACGCCAACCGTGCCAAGCCCTGCAATTCCAAGGCGCAAAGGGGTGGTCATGATTGGCTCCTGTCGACGTTTAATTCGTGCCCCCTGTACCCTGTTCCTTTGGCCGCTGCAATCAGCTAGAGGCTTTTGACAGCCCAGCTGTGGCTCGGTAGAAATAAGAACAATTGTTCAATTCCTGATAGGAGCCTCTTTTGGCGCGCACTTCCGGCTCTCATGCCAAGATCACAGGGCCTAAAATCCAAGAGGCCGCGCAGAGGCTGTTTGCGCGTCACGGCTATGCGGCGGTGTCCATGCGCCAGATCGCGACAGAGGTCGGGGTGCAGGTGGGGGCGCTTTACAACTACACGCCGGATAAGCAGACGTTGCTTGTGGGGCTGATGACCTCGCATCTGGAGGAGTTGCTTTCGGCTTGGGGGCAGGAAGGGGCTGTGGCGACGGCTGCCGCGCGGCTTGAGCAGTTCACTCGCTTTCACATCCGTTTTCACAAAGAACGGCCCGATGCGGTTTTCATCGCCTATATGGAGCTGCGCAACCTGACGCCAAAGAATTTCGAGACGGTCGAGGTTTTGCGGCGGCGTTATGAGGGCGCTTTGGAAGAGATCTTGCGGAGTGGTGTCACTGAAGGGGCCTTCGCCATTGCCGACACGAAGGTCGCGACCATGGGCATCATCGCGATGCTGACTGGCCTTAATACCTGGTTCCGCGAGGATGGGCGGCTCAGCTTTGATGAAGTCGAGGACCTCTATTGGGGCATTGTGCGCAATTCAGTTGGTTTAGCTGGGTAGGGTGGCCCGGAGAGCATCCCCGAGCCGTCTTGTTTAGTGCGCAGGCTTGATGAACGTGCCATTGCGCAGTTCTGAAAAGGCTTTTTGCAACTCTTCCTGCGTGTTCATCACGATGGGGCCGTGCCAGGCGACAGGTTCCTGGATAGGCGCGCCGGAAATCAGCAGAAAGCGGATGCCTTCTTCGCCCGCTTGAACAGTGACCTCATCGCCCGTGCCAAAACGCACCAACGTGCGGTTGCCTGACATATCGCGGATATTGACCTCTTGGCCCGCGACTTCCTTTTCCAGCAACACGCCCGTCGGCGCGCTTGCATCCGAGAACACACCCGCGCCGTCAAAGACATAGGCGAAGGCGCGTCGATAGGTGTCCATCGGGAAGGTCTTTTTGACGCCGGGTGGAACAAAGATGTCCAGATACTGCGGATCGGCGGCGATCCCATCCACAGGGCCGGTTTTGCCCCAGAACGAGCCAATGATGACTTTGACCCGCGTGCCATCGTCCTCAAAGATCTCGGGGATCTCTTTGGCTTCGACGTCTTGGTAGCGCGGCGCGGTCATTTTCAGGTCAGAGGGCAGATTGGCCCAAAGCTGAAAGCCGTGCATTTGGCCCTGCGCATTGCCCTGCGGCATTTCCTGATGGAGAATGCCAGAGCCCGCAGTCATCCATTGGATGTCCCCTGCGCCAAGGCTGCCGGTGTTACCCAAACTGTCCGCGTGATCGACGGTGCCAGACAAGACATAAGTGATCGTCTCAATCCCCCTATGCGGGTGCCAAGGGAAGCCGCGCATAAAGTCCTCGGGACGTTCGTTGCGGAAATCGTCAAACAGCAGGAAGGGGTCCAATTCGGACGGATCCTGGAAGCCGAAGGCGCGATGCAGATGCACGCCGGCGCCTTCCATTGTGGGGACGGCCTGACGGGTTTCTAACGTAGGTCTAAGTGACATGAGCACTCTCCTTTCCCGGCAGAAGGTAGGGCGAGGCTTAGAGGCTGCCAATGGGGGGATATGTGCTTGCGTGAACGAGACTTGTGCAGGGCGATGTATGTCGTCGGTTTTGATTTTAGTGCGAGGGGAATGTGGAGGGCGAGCTTGCGTAGTTTGGGGCTGTTTTTCAGCGCGGAACGGCACGGGTTCCAGGTGATTTCCTAGAGCTGAGGGCGCTGTTCATGATGAACTTTTCGGCGTAAAGATATCACTTTTAGTATCGAAGTTCGTATGTTGATCGAAAATAATTCTTGAAAAATATCACAATTCGAACATTTTTGATGTTGTGGGTCGATCTGAAATCAAATCTGGTGTTACTTTCGTTGAATCTGAGTTGTGCTTTGTTCACAGGTTTGAGGCACTGTCGAGTTTGAGTTAAATCGTTTCGAATCAAGATCTTGATCCTATGTTCTCGCCGCGAGGTGGTTCCGGATAGCGCTTTTGTCCACAGAGTTATACAGGAACGTCGCCTGCGGGTGTGCGCTGTGTTGCCCAATTTGTCAAATTTGAACGCGCCTATGAATACGCAAGGATAGGCAAGAATTAATCCACAGGTGGATAAGTCCATTCTTGCAAGTAAATCAGGTGCCTGCGGGATAAAGCGAAAGTAGAAAAATCACTTTATCCCACGTTACTAACAGAGTTTTACGCCGCCGCAACCGTGCCTTTGGCGCAATAAGCGGAAATCAGCGAAGGGATTGCGGCCAAAATATNGGCCACAGTGGCGTCATCCATCAGATAGCTGAAGTTGAGCCGCACAAATCCCGGTTTGCCGGCGTCGTCCCCGGCCAAAAGCTCTGCCCGCAACTCAGCAGAGGCTTCCTCAGAGATATCAAGCAACTGATGCACATAGGGGCCGGCGCAGGAACAGCCTCCACGGGCCTGAATGCCATAGTAATCAGACAGTGCGCGGGTGAAGTCTTTGTAGTCGATGCGCTGCCCGTCGGTGTCCATCGGAACGAAGGAAAAGATCGGCAACCGGTCGCGCTTTGCCTCGGCAAGGACATGCAGGCCAGGAACGTCCGCCCATACGTCAAACACCCGTGTGCTCAATTCAAGGTTGCGTTGCGCGATGTAGTCTTCGCCCACGACGTCCTTCACGATCATCGCAAGGGCTGCACGTATGTCGCCGATCACATTTGGGGTGCCGCCCTCCTCGCGTTGCTCAAGGCGGGTGACATAATCGTGCGTGGTTTCATTCACGAAGACAACGGTGCCGCCTCCGGGTCGGGATGGGGCCAGTGTCTTCACCGCGTCACGGCGGACAATCAGTACGCCCGACGCGCCGGGGCCGCCCAGGAATTTATGCGGGCTGCAGGTCAATGCGTCGATTTCAACGCCATCTGGGGTCATTGACATCGGCAAGTAAGGGCCGCCGCCCGCATAATCCCAAACAACTTTGCCGCCAAACTCTTTGATCAAACGGCCGACCGGCGCGGGGTCGGTGCAAACCCCGGTCACATTGGAGGCGGCGGAGAAAGCGCCGATGATCTGCTTGCCCGATGGGATGGACTGCAGGACGGCTTTCAAATGGGGGAGGTCTACGCCGCCTCCGGGGGCTTCATTAACCTCGATCACCAGCGCGCCGCTTTCGCGCCATGGCAGGAGGTTAGAGTGATGTTCATAGGGGCCAACCAGAATGACTGAGGGCGTGTTTTTGATGTCAAACAGGTGCACCAATTGGTTCAAGCCCGTCGTCGCGCCAGAGCCTCCAAAGATCACAGCATGATCGGTCGCGTTGGCGCGGCATTTCGCAGCGATCACCGCGCGTGCCTCTTCGCGCATCTGGGTCATGGTCGCGCCGCAGTGGCTCTGTTCGGTGTGTGAGTTGGCGTAGAAGGGCAGCACCTCGGTCATCACAAACTCTTCGACCTGCCGCAGCGCCCGCCCGGAGGCGACGTAGTCCGCATAAATCAAAGGCTTGCGACCCTGCGGGGTGTGAATCTCGATGCCTTTGCCGATCTCGCCGTCTGCGATGGCTTTGATGGGGTCCTGCGCGCTGCGCAGCTGGTGTTCAAATCTCTCAAGAATTTTCATTTCTTCGTTCGCCTGATCGAGTGTTTCGGTGGTTGTTGGTAAAAGTAAGTGAAAAAATGTGGGAAAAAGTTTTCAAAAAATTATGGACATGACTGAAAACTTGTGTCACTTGATAGAGAAAATGGAAAAAACAGACGAAATTGATCGCCGAATACTGAATGTGATCCAGGTGGACGCTGCTTTGTCGCAGCGCGATATCGCCGACCGGGTTGGGTTGTCTCAGAATGCGCTATGGCGACGGTTAAAACGTCTTGAAGAGGCAGGTTTCATACAGGGCGCCCGGACGCGCTTGAACGCAGCGCAGTTGGGGCTGGATCTGACGGTCTTTGTCATGGTCCGTACGAGAAACCATTCGGTCGAGTGGGCAGAGGGATTCCGCAAACATGTGGCGCGGATCCCCGAGGTTCAGGAATTGCATCGCATTGGCGGAGACTGGGATTATATGCTCAAGGTCGTGACGCGCGGCATGTCGGGCTATGATGCGGTCTATCGGCGGATCACCACCGGGATCGAGCTGGATACGGTCACGGGGCTGTTTTCTATGGAGGCGATGCTCGAGGATCGTCCCCTCAACGTCTTTGGCTGACGCAAAACTTTTACAAAAGCTTCACTGAACTGTGCGGATCGATTCGCGACGTATCAATATTTCCTGATGTATGGATAAGACTGATGCGATTGCCGCCTTTGCGGCCTTAAGCCAAGAGAGCCGTCTGGATGCGTTTCGCCTACTGGTGCAGGCGGGCGAAGACGGTATGTTGGCCGGAGAAATCGCGCAAGCGCTCGGCGTGCGGCAAAATACGATGTCCACGAATTTGTCCGTCCTCTTGCGGGCCGGTTTGATCGCAAACGAACGGCAGGGGCGCACGGTGCGTTATGTCCCTGATATGCAAGGGCTAAAGGGGCTTTTGGGCTTTCTCTTGCAAGACTGTTGCGGCGGGCAGGCTGATCTGTGTGCACCTTTGATCAACAGCCTGACCGACGAGCAAAAAGAGCCCTCTTCTCGTTCGGACAAGGTCTACAACATCCTCTTTTTGTGCCACGCGAACTCGGCACGGTCATTGATGGCCGAAGCGATTATGCA
>JABSOU010000123.1 GCA_013215215.1 Cognatishimia sp.
AAGCTCTTTGCGATCTCGGGCCATGTGAACAACCCATGTGTCGTCGAAGAGGCCATGTCGATCACTTTTGAAGAGCTGATCGAGAAACACTGCGGCGGTATCCGCGGCGGTTGGAACAATCTGAAGGCGGTTATTCCGGGTGGATCCTCTGTGCCGTGCGTACGCGGCGAGAACATGCGCGAAGCGATCATGGATTTTGACTACCTGCGCAACGATCTGGGATCAGGCCTTGGCACCGCAGCGGTCATCGTCATGGACAATGACACCGACATCATCAAAGCGATCTGGCGTTTGTCCAAGTTCTACAAACACGAGAGCTGCGGTCAATGTACGCCGTGCCGCGAAGGCACTGGCTGGATGATGCGCGTGATGGATCGTCTGGTGCAAGGCAACGCGGACCCCGAAGAAATCGACATGTTGTGGGATGTGACCAAACAGGTCGAAGGCCACACGATCTGTGCGCTTGGCGATGCGGCGGCTTGGCCGATCCAGGGCCTCATCCGCAATTTCCGCGATGAGATCGAAGACCGCATCAAAGCTCAGCAAAAGGGTCGCCGCTCGGCGATCGCAGCGGAGTAAGAGCCACCCATGCAACCCAAAAACCACCACCTTGCAGAGCTGAATGTAGGACGGTTGATCGCGCCGACGGATGATCCGCGCGTTGCCGACTTCATGAATGCTTTGGATCGTGTGAATGGGTTGGGCAAGCGGATGCCCGGGTTTGTCTGGATGATGGAAGGCTCAGGCGAGCCGGGCACGGGCAATACGGAAAACAACATCGGGGATGATCCACAATTCGTTGCCAATTTGACCGTCTGGCAAGACGTTAAGACGCTCGAGAATTTCGTCTGGAACACGGTGCACCGTCAGTTCTATGAACGCCGCCAAGAGTGGTTTGAGGTGCTTGGCAAAATGCATTTCGTCATGTGGTGGGTGCCAGAAGGGACCGAGCCAACGCTGGAGGAGGCGATGGCGCGTCTTGCGCATCTGCAAGAGCATGGCGCATCGGACTATGCGTTTGACTGGGCTTGGTTGGCGGACGCCAAACTATGGCGGTCTCGCGGCTGCTCTGAGGAGGTAGCATGAAAACACGTGCCACGATCATTCTAGGGATTTGCGCGACTTTAGCTCTGACCGCGACGGCGGGCTGTAGCCGTCTAAAGAAAGACGACGGGTTGCGTTTTGATGGCGAGCGTATGCGGATCAGCGCCAAGCGTGTTGATAAAGACGACCGGACATTCTTTACCGTGACCGCTGGTCCTGTGTCGCGTTCGCTTGAGGGCGCGAAGGGGGCAGCGCATTATGGTGGCACCGAATACTGCATCGAAAACTTCGGCACCTCGACCATCAAATGGGACGTTGATCCCCTGAGCGAAGAGGCCGGCACCCAAGTTAATCGCGACAGCCTGATCTTAAAGGGGCAGTGCCGTCCGTGAGACTGATTGTTTCATATCCTGGGTCAATCCTTGCCGACACTGGGCAATTCCGCGCCGAAATGGGCGGGAAACCCCCGTGTTATTGCATAACAGCGCCCGATTTTTCCTTTGGACATGGGCCTTCGCGCATAATGGCGCGCGGGGCATTTGCCATGGAAGGAGAAAACACATGCGCATGATGTTGATTGCAGGATTGTTCGTTGCGGCGGGCGCGGCTCAGGCGAAGCAGGATCTGAAAGATGTTCCATTCGTGTGGAACGGCCTGTTGAACATCGGGATCGCCAATGAGATCCGCGAGACCTGTCCCTCGATTTCCGCTCGTATGGTGCGGGCGGCTCTGCGTCTGAATTCTATTCAGAACGAAGCAGAGGGCATGGGCTATAGCCAAGCTGAAATCGATGCCTTCCGCAAAAGCGAGGCCAATAAGGCCGCGATGCGGGCCGAGGGCGAAGCCTACATGAAGAAAAACGGTGTCGTTAAAGGCGACGCGGAAACCTATTGCGCGCTTGGGCGTGCTGAAATCGCAAAATCCAGCCAAATCGGCAGGCTGTTAAGGGCCAACTGAGTATGTCAGACCTACGCAAGATCATCATCGACGAGCAAGAAGTGGAAGTAGACGGCGCGCTGACGCTGATCCAGGCCTGTGAACAGGCCGGGGTCGAGGTGCCGCGCTTCTGCTATCACGAGCGCCTGTCTATCGCGGGCAACTGTCGGATGTGTCTTGTTGAGGTGGTCGGTGGGCCTCCGAAGCCTGCGGCGTCTTGTGCGATGCAGGTGCGTGACTTGCGCCCGGGTCCAGAGGGCCAGCCGCCTGTGGTGAAAACCAACTCGCCGATGGTGAAAAAGGCGCGCGAAGGCGTAATGGAATTCCTTTTGATCAATCACCCGCTGGATTGCCCGATCTGCGATCAGGGCGGCGAATGCGATCTGCAGGATCAGGCGATGGCCTATGGTGTGTCAGGCTCCCGCTTTAAAGAAGCTAAACGCGCAGTCGATGATCTGGATCTGGGTCCGCTGGTCGGCACTGTGATGACCCGCTGTATTTCCTGCACCCGCTGCGTGCGTTTCACGACTGAGGTCGCGGGTATCAACCAGATGGGCCAGACCGGTCGCGGCGAGGACGCTGAGATCACCAGCTATCTGAACCAGACTTTGGACAGCAACCTGCAGGGCAATATCATTGACCTCTGTCCGGTGGGCGCGCTGACGTCCAAGCCTTATTCCTTCACCGCCCGCCCGTGGGAACTGACCAAGACTGAGACCATCGACGTCATGGACGCTTTGGGCTCCAACATTCGCGTTGACACCAAGGGCCGCGAAGTCATGCGGATCATGCCGCGCAACCATGACGGCGTGAATGAGGAATGGATTTCTGACAAAACCCGCTTTGTTTGGGATGGTCTGCGTCGCCAGCGTCTGGATCGCCCTTATGTGCGTGAAAACGGAAAGCTGCGTCCGGCAAGCTGGCCAGAGGCTCTGACCAAAGTGGCTGAGGCCATGAAGGGCAAGAAGGTTGCGGGTCTGATCGGCGATCTGGTGTCGGTTGAGGCGGCTTACGCGCTGAAAGCCTTGATTGAAGGGCAGGGCGGGAGCGTCGAATGCCGCACCGACAATGCGCGTCTGCCGATTGGCAACCGCGCGGGCTATGTAGGCACGGCCTCTGTCGAAGACATCGATGCAGCCAAATACATTATGCTGATCGGCACCAATCCACGGGTTGAAGCGCCGGTGCTGAACGCGCGGATCCGCAAGGCCTGGATCAATGGCGCGAATGTCGGTCTGGTGGGTGAAGCCGCTGATCTGACTTATGACTACCACCACGCCGGCACCGACCGTAAAGCGCTCAGCGCTCTGNTGCGAGGGAAGCATGGTCCGGTTCTGGACGTGCCGTCCGTCGTCATCGTCGGCCAAGGTGCTTTNAGCGAAGCAGATGGGCTCGCGGTCCTCGCGGCCGCTCAACAGCTCGCTGCGGAAACCAAGTCGAAACTTCTGGTTCTGCACACAGCCGCAAGCCGTGTGGGTGCGATGGATGTGGGGGCTGTCACTGAGGGCGGGCTTTTGGCCGCAACTGAGGGTGCCGAGGTTATCTACAACATGGGGGCCGATGAGGTCGACATCGATAAAGGCCCGTTTGTGATCTACCAAGGCTCTCACGGAGACCGTGGCGCGATGCGTGCGGACGTAATCCTGCCGGGTGCTGCCTATACCGAGGAAAACGGCCTATTCGTGAACACCGAAGGCCGCCCACAGCTGGCCATGCGCGCGAACTTTGCGCCTGGTGAGGCGAAAGAGAACTGGGCGATCCTGCGAGCGCTCTCTGCGGAACTGGAGGCCACGCTGCCTTATGACAGCCTCGCGCAGCTGCGCAATGCGCTGGTCTCCGACGTGCCGCACCTCAAGAAAATCGACGAAGTCATTGAAAACGAAGGCGAAGCGCTGGCGACCGACAGCCTTGGCAATGCGGATTTCCGCAACGCGATCAATGATTTCTACCTGACCAACCCGATTGCCCGCGCCTCAACCTTGATGGCAGAGCTATCGGCCAACGCCAAAGCGCGCAAAGACGCGCCGCTGGCTGCGGAGTAAGACTGAGAATGGGGGCAACATTGCATAAGGCACTGACATCGCTGGCGCTGGTCGCCGGCCTGTCGGCATGCACGATGCAAGAGGGTTCCGTCACCCGCGAGGTGTCGGACCTGTCCCCAAGCTATGATGGCATTCAAACCACGCTTCTGGATGGTGATCTGGTGAATTTCCACGTGGAAATGCAGAACGCCCGCGATCCCGAAGCGCTGGATGATTATGCCGAATGTGCCGCCGCGCAATATGCGCTGATCCGCGGCTTTGGATTTGCGCGCCATGTGCGCACAACAATTGAAATCGAGGGCGATAAATGGCTCGGAGATGCGGTTTATACCGTGTCGCCTGCTTTGCCCCGTGGGCTCAAGACCATTGACGCAGAAGTCACGGTCGCGGCCTGCGAAGAAAACGGAATACCCACGGTGTGAGGACCAATGGCTGAATTTCTGACAACCCCTCTTGGAATAGGCGTCATCATCGTCGCGCAAGTGCTTGCTGTTGTGGGCTTTGTGATGATCTCGCTTCTGTTCCTTGTCTATGGGGACCGCAAAATCTGGGCGGCTGTGCAAATGCGGCGTGGCCCGAATGTGGTGGGGGCCTGGGGCCTTTTGCAAACCGTCGCGGATGCGTTGAAATATGTGGTGAAAGAGATCGTGGTGCCCGCAGGGGCGGATAAAACGGTCTTTATGCTCGCGCCTCTGACGTCCTTTGTGCTGGCGCTGATTGCCTGGGCGGTGATCCCGTTCAATGACACTTGGGTTCTGTCCGATATCAACGTGGCGATCCTCTATGTCTTCGCGGTCTCCTCACTTGAGGTGTACGGCGTGATCATGGGCGGTTGGGCGTCGAACTCGAAATATCCGTTCCTTGGCTCACTGCGGTCTGCGGCTCAGATGATCTCTTATGAGGTCTCGATTGGTCTGATCATCATCGGCATCATCATCTCGACAGGCTCCATGAACTTTGGCGACATCGTACGTGCCCAGGACGGAGACTATGGCTTCTTCAGCTGGTACTGGCTGCCGCATTTCCCAATGGTCTTCCTGTTCTTTATCAGCGCCCTGGCGGAAACAAACCGCCCGCCGTTCGACCTGCCCGAAGCGGAATCCGAGCTGGTGGCTGGCTATCAGGTGGAATATTCCTCAACGCCGTTCCTGCTGTTTATGGCCGGTGAATATATCGCCATCTTCCTGATGTGCGCTTTGACGTCGCTTTTGTTCTTTGGCGGTTGGCTGTCCCCAATCCCAAGCCTGATTGGCGACGGCCCGCTGTGGATGGTCGGTAAGATGGCCTTCTTCTTTTTTGTCTTTGCGATGGTAAAGGCAATCACCCCACGCTACCGCTATGACCAGCTCATGCGCATTGGTTGGAAAGTCTTCCTGCCGATGTCTCTGATCTGGGTTGTGATCGTGGCGTTCCTCGCGAAATTTGAGGCCTTTGGTGGCGCGTATGCCCGCTGGGCGATCGGGGGCTAGAGATGTTCGAGATTTTATCAATGAGAGTTTCAAAGCTTTGTGCTTTGAGTGCAGCTTTGGTGATCGGACAAGCCCTTACCGCCGAAGAAGATTTGGGACTCTATGAAAAAGCAGTTGCTTGCTATAATGAAGGCGACTTTGCGTGCGCTCTTGAGCTCGAATTGGAACGGCAGCTAACCAACAGCTATGGTGGCGTGCACTATGCTAGCAAATATGGGACAGGTGACACCGGCACCCCATTGTTTGTTTTCTTTCTTGAAGCTGCGGCTCGTGCGTCTGGGGCAGAACTTCTCGCAGTTTCACGAGATGTTTCAGGCGTCGTAGCGCTTGGCCTATTGTTCAGGAAACGTTCGCCAGAGACAGAATTTTTTCCACGTACGTTCCCTTTTGCACAAAGAGCGGAAATGATCGCCTGTTTCGAAATGGGGAACTTGAGTTGTTATGAGGCCGCCCAGGCACGTTATTGCGACACAATTGATGAGGTCCCTCCAGAAGAAAGTCCTGAGGTAAGGGTCATGAATGACATGAATGAACTCAGCGAAGAAGCCATGAGCTTTTTTGACTCAATTTACTACTCCAACGTGACGTGTGGGAGCTGAGGATGGCAAACATAGACTACACCCGCGCCGCGAAGTACTTTTTGTTGGCGGATTTCATCAAAGGCTTTCAGCTGGGTCTGAAGTATTTCTTCGCCCCTAAAGCGACGCTGAACTACCCGCATGAAAAGGGGCCACTGAGCCCGCGTTTCCGCGGTGAACACGTGCTGCGCCGCTATCCCAATGGCGAAGAGCGCTGCATTGCCTGTAAGCTCTGCGAAGCGATCTGTCCGGCGCAGGCGATCACGATTGACGCGGAACCCCGCGAAGACGGCAGCCGCCGCACCACGCGCTATGACATCGACATGACGAAATGCATCTATTGCGGCTTCTGCCAAGAGGCCTGCCCGGTGGATGCCATCGTCGAAGGCCCGAATTTCGAATTCGCCACCGAGACCCGTGAAGAGCTGTTTTACGACAAGGAAAAACTGCTTGCGAACGGCGACCGTTGGGAAGCCGAAATCGCGCGCAATCTGGAATTGGATGCACCCTACCGATGAGCGATCCAAAGAACCCATTCGAAGCGATGATCGCGCAGTATCAGGACATGGCCAAGGCAATGAACCCTGCGCTGGAATCCTTCACGCCTAAGGGGTTTGAAAACCTCTGGCCGACCATGCCCAAAGACATGATGGAAATGTTCTTTGGCAATACGCTGAACAAAGACGGGCTGGACGCCAAGACGCGCCTTTTGCTGACGCTTGCGGCTTTAACCGTTCTGGGCGGGCAGGCTGAATCTCAGGTCCGCCTGACCGTGCGCCACCTGCTTGAGGCGGGGGCGACGAAACAGGAAATCGTCGAATGTATCGGACAGATGTCCATGTTTGCCGGCATCCCTGCCATGACCAAAGTGATGGAACTCGCCCAAGAGGTCCTGGCTGAAACCGAGGAAGATGACACATGACTATCGCTGCATTTGCCTTTTACCTTTTCGCGATCTGCGTGATCGCAGGCGGGCTGTTTACTGTGATCAGCAAAAACCCGGTGCATTCGGTGCTTTGGCTGATCCTGTCCTTCCTCAGCTCTGCAGGGCTTTTCGTTCTGCTGGGGGCTGAATTCGTCGCGATGCTGTTGATCATCGTCTATGTGGGGGCGGTCGCGGTGTTGTTCCTCTTTGTGGTGATGATGCTGGATGTCGACTTTGCCGAGCTTAAGGCGGGTATGGCGCAGTATCTGCCGATTGCCTTGCTGATTGGTGTTGTGTTGCTGATGCAATTCGCCATGGCCTTTGGCGCCTGGACTGAAGCCGAGAACGCGCAGGCGCTGCGTGAGGCGGTTGCGCCTGAGGGTGTGACCAATACGGCGGCTCTGGGCCTCTTGATCTATGATCAATACTTCATGCTGTTCCAACTGGCGGGGCTGATCCTGCTGGTCGCGATGATCGGAGCCATCGTGCTGACCCTGCGCCATCGTCGCGACATCAAGCGCCAGAATGTGCTCGAGCAGATGTGGCGTGATCCGGCGCAAGCTATGGAATTGAAAGATGTGAAACCGGGGCAGGGACTCTGACCCGATTTCTGAAAGAAATCGACGCGTTTTCTTTGCAAGAAAACGGGACCGACGCAAAGACCGAGGGACAAAAATGATAGGTCTAGAACATTATCTTACGGTGGCAGCCACGCTGTTCGTCATCGGCATCTTCGGGCTCTTTTTGAACCGGAAGAATGTGATCATCCTGCTGATGTCAATCGAACTGATGCTCTTGGCGGTGAACATCAACCTTGTGGCCTTCTCCAGTTTCCTTGGAGATCTGGTCGGGCAGGTCTTTACGCTCTTTGTCCTGACGGTTGCGGCAGCTGAGGCGGCGATTGGTCTCGCGATCCTCGTCAGCTTCTTCAGAAACCGCGGCACGATCGCGGTCGAAGACGTCAACGTGATGAAAGGCTAATCGGGCATGGAAACGATCATCCTTTTTGCCCCACTGGTGGGCGCCATCATCG
Organism: Cognatishimia sp.; assembly: GCA_013215215.1. Lineage (GTDB taxonomy): Bacteria > Pseudomonadota > Alphaproteobacteria > Rhodobacterales > Rhodobacteraceae > Cognatishimia. The sequence goes on from JABSOU010000123.1 coordinate 8,028, forward strand.
CAGGCTTTGGCTGGCGGTACATCGGAGAAACGGCGGCGCAATATGTGACCACCGGCCTTTTGTTCCTCGCCGCTCTGCTGAGCTGGATTGTGTTCCTGACCCACGGGTCTGAAACCGAACAGATCCATATCCTGAACTTCATTCAGTCGGGGTCTTTGGACACGAGCTGGTCGATCCGTCTGGACCGTCTGACCTCGACCATGTTGATCGTTGTGACCACGGTTTCCGCGCTCGTGCATCTGTATTCGTTCGGCTACATGGCGCATGACGAGAACTTTGATCACGATCAAAACTATAAAGCGCGTTTCTTCGCATACCTTAGCTTCTTCACCTTTGCGATGTTGATGCTGGTGACCTCTGACAACCTTGTTCAGATGTTCTTTGGCTGGGAAGGCGTGGGCGTCGCGTCTTATCTGCTGATCGGCTTCTACTGGAAGAAACAGAGCGCAGGGTCGGCGGCCATCAAAGCCTTTGTGGTGAACCGTGTGGGTGACTTTGGCTTTGCGCTTGGCATCTTCGCGCTGTTCATGCTGACCGACAGCATCAATTTCGACGTGATCTTTGCCTCTGGACCCATGCTGGCTGAAACTACTGTGCCGTTCCTTTGGACCGATTGGAACGCGGCCAACCTGATTGCCTTCCTGCTGTTTGTCGGCGCGATGGGTAAATCGGCGCAGCTGATCCTGCACACATGGTTGCCCGACGCGATGGAAGGCCCGACACCAGTGTCAGCCCTTATTCACGCAGCGACGATGGTAACCGCGGGTGTGTTCCTTGTGTGCCGCATGTCTCCGATCATGGAGTTCGCGCCCGAGGCGATGATGTTTGTGACCTTCCTTGGCGCGACTACCGCGTTTTTCGCGGCGACCGTGGGTCTGGTTCAGAACGACATCAAACGCGTGATCGCTTATTCGACCTGTTCGCAGCTGGGCTATATGTTCGTGGCGGCAGGCGTCGGCGTCTATTCAGTCGCGATGTTCCACCTCTTCACGCACGCCTTCTTCAAAGCGATGCTCTTCCTTGGCGCGGGCTCCGTGATCCACGGTATGCACCACGAGCAGGACATGCGGAACTATGGCGGGCTGCGTAAGAAACTGCCGTATACCTTCTGGGCGATGATGATCGGTACTTTCGCGATCACCGGCGTTGGTATCCCGCTCAGCGGCTACATCGGCTTCGCGGGCTTTGCCTCTAAGGACGCCGTCATCGAAAGCGCCTATGCAGCCACCGACGGCGGCTATGCCTTCTGGATGCTCGTCGTGGCGGCTTTGTTCACGTCTTTCTACAGCTGGCGTCTGATCTTCCTGACCTTCTACGGCAAGCCGCGCGGCGACATGCACACCCATGAACACGCGCATGAAAGCCCACGCGTCATGCTTATCCCGCTTGGGGTTCTCGCGGTTGGTGCGGTCTTCGCCGGTGCAATCTGGTACGGAAGCTTCTTTGGCAAAACCAATGAGGTCGTGAAGTTCTTTGGCGGTCACTATGAAGAACCTTCAAAAGAGCTGGCGGCAGCCGTTGCTGAAAACAACCCAAAAGCGTCCAAGCTGAAATACGTGATGGCGGATGAGCCGGGCGAAGCGGCGATCTATATCAAGCCAGAAAACACCATCCTGCACGAAGCACACTA
>JABSOU010000124.1 GCA_013215215.1 Cognatishimia sp.
CATTGCGTGGCGCTATTGATGAAATCACATCTCACGTCCGTCACCACATTGGCCGACTTGCTGCGCGAGGAGCAGAACTACGAGACGCTTCAGTCGGGCTTAGAGACAAGCTGGAAATTAGCGAAAGACGCCGAGAAGCGGCTGAACGGCAGCTAGACGCGAGAGATAGTCACCGCAGCGCGGGCCACTCGCTTTGATCTAACTGCAAATGTTGGCGTGGTTCGAGGGTCTGCAGTGGGGATCTTAGTTTCGTTCTGCAGCAATTCACCACACGTCTGCGATTTCTTTGCTGGGTGGGTATGCGGATGAACCGGAACTTCATGTAGAATGCAGCGAAGATCTCGAAAGAGCCCAACTCATTCCTTGAGATTTCTCGCTGCATGCGCTCGCAGCAGAGAGTTTTCTGCGCAGGCGCAAAAATCCTTTACGCAATGCAGCGTGGGTTTCTGCCATTTGTCGATTTCGCAGCATTTTTGAGGAGGAAACAGCAAAAGGAGCTCTGCCGGATGCACGGCACTGGTGACTATGCCATCAGCGACCTGACTGAGGTGCTCTCTGTTTTTCGGCCAATGATTTACAGAACGTTTAACCGAAATCGGTGTTAGTTTTCTGGGTATGATGCCCGAACTTGCAGGGCCGTTCTAAACTGCCCTGCAAAACGTACCCACTCTATCCGGTTTGCCTTTCAAATGAAGCCAGCCAATCTCCAAGCAACCGGTCGAGGGCTTGTCGCTCGCTCGGGCTTAGGGTTTCAATCAGCCGGTGCTGGTTTGCGACATGATCATTGATCGCCCGGTCAATCCGCGCGAAACCCGCATCGGTGAGGGCAACGACCATGCCGCGCCCATCCTCCGGGTTGCGGCGGCGCTTGACCAATCCGGCCTGCTCCAGCCGGTCAACGCGGTTGGTCATGGTTCCCGACGTCACCATTGTGCGGTCCATCAAAGCGGTCGGGCTCAGGCTGAATGGCGCGCCGGACCGTCTGAGCGTCGCCAGCACATCAAAGGAGGCCGCGTTCAGCCCATGGGCGGCATAGACCTTGTCCAGTCCCCGCGTCAGATGGTCATGCAGCCGTTTCAGCCTGCCGATGACCCCCATTGGCGCAACATCCAGATCGGGCCGTTCAGCCCCCCATTGTTTCAGAATATCCGTCACATGATCCATGCCGGGCAATATGGCACAAAGGTGTCTTGACATCAAGGCAAATGGATTTATCTTGATGTCAAGATAACGGAGACCCCATGACCCGAACCACCGATACATGGCTTGCAGCCACCGCCCCGGCGATCTGGGGTAGCACCTATATCGTGACCACGCTGATGCTGCCGGATGGGTATCCGCTGACAATTGCGATGCTGCGCGCCCTGCCTGCGGGGCTGATCCTGCTGGTGCTGGTGCGGCAGCTTCCTCCGGTTGAATGGCTGGGCAAGGTGATGATTCTGGGCGCGCTCAATTTCACGATCTTCTGGGCCTTGCTTTTCGTTGCCGCCTATCGGCTGCCCGGCGGCGTGGCGGCCACGCTCGGGGCGGTGCAGCCGCTGGTGGTGCTGGCCCTGTCCAGCCTGCTTTTGGGGGTGGTGACGGGGTGGCGCAGCGTCGTGGCGGCGCTGGCCGGTCTTGTCGGTGTTGGCCTGCTGGTGCTTGGGCCAAAGGCCAGTCTTGATCTGATCGGGGTTGGGGCCGCTCTGGGCGGCGCGCTGTCGATGGCGGCAGGTGTCGTGCTGACGCGGAAATGGCAGCCGCCGGTGCCGCCGCTTGTGTTTACCGCCTGGCAATTGACCGCCGGTGGCCTGTTGCTGCTGCCGCTATCCTTGATGATCGAACCCGGATTCCCATTCGCCGATCTGACCCGCCAGAACCTGCTGGGCCTGATCTGGCTGGGGCTGTTCGGTGCGGCCCTGACCTATTTCTTCTGGTTCCGCGGCATTGCCCGCCTTGGTCCGACATCGGTGACAATGCTGGGCTTTCTCAGCCCGGTCACGGCCGTCTTTCTGGGCTGGGCCATTCTGGGTCAGTCTCTCTCTCTGATCCAGAGCATCGGCACCATCATCATACTGGCCAGCATCCGTCTGGGCACAAAATCACAACGAGGAATAAAACCATGAAAATCATCGTTTTCGGAGCGACCGGAGATGTCGGCAGCAAAACCGTTGCCGAGGCCCTGCGACGGGGCCACAAGGTCACAGCCGTTGCACGCAGCACTGAACGCCTCGCGGCCCTGAAAGGCGACATGACACGGGTTGCACATGACCTGATCCAGAAACCCGAGGGCATTCACGACCTCATGGCTGGCCATGATGCGGCGATTTCCGCATTGCGCCCGGCATCCGGCCACGAGGCCCAGCTTGTGCCCCTGACGCAGGCGGTGCTGATTGCGGCGCAGGTGGCGGATGTTCCCATCTATGTGACAGGGGGCGCTGCAACGCTCAAATTGACCGATGATGGGGAACATACGGTCCTGTCCGCGCCGAATTTCCTGCCGGATGATATTCGCCCCATCGCAGAGGCCTGCGCCGCGCAGGACAGGGTGCTGAATGATCACCCCGGCGCAAACTGGACCTGCCTGCGCCCGCCCGCGATTCTGGATGGCGGGATGCGAACGGGCCGCTACGCGCTTGGTCGTGATGCGCTGGTGACAGATGATCAGGGAAATTCCAGCATTTCATATGCTGACTTTGCTGTCGCTTTGCTGGATCTTGCAGAACTTCAGCCGCGGCCCGGTGCACGTCTCACGGTGGGGCGGTAAAGCTCCGGCAGGATTGCGCAAACTTGAACCGATAGTATCTACGGTCAAGAAACTGGACATCTCTGGTCACAAACGCTGGACATCCTGGGTCGTTGACAATGAGCAGCTTGGTGATGCTAGAAAATTGAGCCTCTATACGGCGATTCCCACGGCTGGCCCGAAAGGTGCGGGGCTGACGTGGATCGGATATGGTGACGTACCCGAATTGCAGACCATGATAGAAGCGTCGCCATTTCCCCAAGCACGCGTTCGCCACAGTGTCCAAGATCCGCAAATGCATCTTCATCTCGCGCGAAATGGTGCAGGTATGACGTTTGTTGCCAATTGGGTGCAATCCGTCTTTCCCGAAATGCAACGCGTACCTGGCACGGCCCTGGACCAAAGACGGTCAACATGGATACTGCTTCATGGCGATTTACGACGCGTACGCCGCGCACGATTGCTGGTCGATTACCTCTATGGCGCATTGCAAGAACGACGGGCGGACTTTATCGGGCAGTAGCCGGAATTGCTCCGTGTATTTATAGAGAGATTGCATCTGATACACTTTGTCTTGGAAGTTCAGACCAAGGATCGCTTTAGGCGGCGACCCCAACACTTTCGGACATTACCCTGAAAAAATCGCGCAGGTTTGGGCCCAGAGCAAACGTGGATTTGTTATCGTCAGACGACGCAAAAATGCGCTGATTACGATGACTGGCAATAATCAAAGTAGGACAGAGACCGCAAAGACCAGCGTCATTGTCATGACTGGCCCCCAAAGCTTGCGCTCCGCCTGTGATGGCGTAATCCAGTTCAGTAGTGTTGAAACGGCGAGCATTGTTGTTCCCACCCACGCCGTCCAACGTGGCCAATTTGGCCATTGACCATCGGCGGAAAGCATCGACAGCGCGATTGCCGCCAGTACGACAATGGAAAGCGCTGCAATGACCCGACCTTTTAGTGGTAGTGCGCCTTCGATTTGACCGCCTTGGGTCAGCCGGCCCCAAGGGGCCCCCAAGATCAGCGCAACTTGAAAGCCGACAACGCCGAGTAAGATGACGCAGAGCAGATAGACCATGTCAGTGACTTTCCTCTTTGCGACGGCCACCTTTCTGGCCAGCAGACAGCGGGACCGGCGACAGGTTTGACGGTGCCTTTGGCTCGTTGGTTGTCAGCCTCAGTATTATTTCCCGTTCGCTCAAGCCATTGTCGGCCCGTTCCAAGATGAGCTCTGCATGTCGCACGCCGTCTTCGTCATAGCCGTAAAGAACGGACTGGGCCCTGATATCTGTCGGGCCTGAGCGCCAGGATCGGCGGCTGCGCGGATCGATGTAGAGCGTGGATTTCGAATAGTGCTCGTCTCCGCTTGTAACGTCAGTGCGGGCGAACATAATCTCGTCGACGGCTTGATGTTCGAAAGGCTGGCTGATGCTCCGAAAATGCGAGTCCATCTTGCCATCCTCATCGACACCGTATCCCGTGATCGACAATGACGCGACACCTTGCGAAATGCGCCAAATACCGGAGTGGCATTTGCCATTGGCCTCATAGCTGTAGGTCCAGAGGCCTTTGACGAACTTTTCCCGATGGTAGAGTGCCAGCAGCAGGTCGGAACGGTTGATCAGCCAGTAGACCAGTATGATCAGCAATCGGAATAGCCCCACACTTGTAAGAAACGTGATCAGCCACGCGACTTGCGTCGGGATGTCATCTATCGTGGAGAGCAGGCTGCTAAGCGCCATGATGTAGGTGATCGTGACCAGCAGAATGAGAATGTTCACCTTTTCGAGGATCGTCATGGTCTTGGTGTCCCTAAGATTGTCGAGCGGTGCATCGCTCGCAGTTTGCAGGGCGGCACATCACGGATAGCCGCCGCCCTGCCAAAGGCACCGCATCACGCGGTCTGTGCTTGGTTCTGGGTCATCCAGAGCAGTCCGAACAGAAGCAGCGCTGCAGAGATGGCGCAGGCCAGCGTCCGGACTGAGTTCCAGAAGGTCCAGCGCGGGACATAGGTCTGCATCCAGTAGTCGCGCGTTGTGTTCGATGCCGTTTCCATCCCGGCAAGCGCTTCGTTCATGGGCACGTTGAAGAAGACGGTGACGCCGAAACATCCGATCAGATAGACCAATCCGGCCGCCATGATCAGCGTCCCTGCAGGCCCCGTCAGGCCAAAAACCCCATAGGCCGCAACGGCCACCGACACAGCGGCCATGCCCAGGAATAGCGCCATGAAGACCCAGCGAAACACTTCGCGATTGATGACTTGCATGGCCTCGACGCCACCATGACCACCGGTCAGGGCAAGCGACCGCATGATGAAGTCGGAAAAGGCCAGAAAGACGCCGCCCACAAGGGCATAGGCGAGGATTGCGAATTGGAAAAGAAAGAAGAAAGCAGTCGACATGGTCGATCCTCCTGAGTGGGTGTTGCGACAGGAGGCACTGCCTCCTGCCTAATTGTTTGAGATGATCACACGGCCTTGGGCCACGCGTTGGCGGCCATTGCCGTCTGGGCGAACTCGGCAAAGTCGCGCGGTTTGCGGCCCAAGGCCCGCTCCACACCGTCCGCCGTGTGGGCGTTGCGACCATCCAGCGTTTCGCGGGCGATCTGCGTAAAAACCTCGGCCACGAAGTCACCGCCAGAGGCTGCGACATTGGCGTGGAAGTCCTCAAAGGTGATCGGAATGTGCTGGATGTGGCGGCCCAAAGTTCTGGAAAACACCTCGGCCATTTCTGCGAATGTCATCAGGCGTGGGCCGGTGACCTCATAGCGTTCGCCGATGTGCCCGTCTTCCGTCAAGGCTGCGACCACAACGTCGGCAATATCGTCAATGTCGATGATCGGCTCCTGGATGTCACCGCCGGGCATGGGCAACACTCCGCCCAGGATTGGGTCGCGCAGATAGCCTTCGGAGAAGTTCTGCGCAAACCAAGCGGCCCGCACGATGGTAAAGGGTAGGCCTGAATTGCGGACAATCTCTTCGCCCATGGTTGCGAAATGCTCACCGCGCCCTGACAAAAGAACGATGTGCTCCAGCCCGGTGTCGGCCGCAACCTTGGTGAAAGCCTCCAGCTTCTCGACAGCGCCGGGAAAAGCGAGATCGGGAAAATAGGTGACATAGGCTTTGGAAACGCCGGTAAGAACAGGGGCCCAAGTGCTGGGATCTTCCCAGTCAAAGGGGGTCGCTGATTTGCGCGCGCCACGACGGACGGCGACGCCTTTTGCTTCGAGTTTGTTGGCGACGCGAGAGCCGGTCTTGCCGGTTGCGCCGATTACTAGGATGGGTTGGTTAGTCATTGTCGTACTCCTTGGTTCGTGTTGATGACCAAGGTTTAGAAAATCTGCAGCTCTCGGGTATTGACCGCGATTGCCAGGGTTTTGACATCTGCGGCCAATGCCGCATGGCGCGGGGACTTTACCCCAGAGAACTCCGATAGGCCGCCGGTGTCATCCCCGTCCAGCGCTTGAACGCACGGTTGAAGGCGCTTTGCTCGGAATACCCGGTGAGGAACGCAATCTCTGACAGCGCGTAGCATTCTTCCTGCAGCATGGCTGTGGCGATTTCGCGACGTGTCTCTTCGGTCAGGGTCTGAAAGCTGAGCCCGTGTTCGGCAAGGCGTCGGTGAAAGGATCGGGCGCTCAGCCCCAGCTTGCGGGCGATATCCGCCATTTTGGGCAAGCCCTCGCTGAGGGCACGGGCAATCTCGCTCTTTGTCTGCCTTTGCAGAGCGGGCGCGTCATCAATCTGGGCCAGTTCTTGATCGAGATGCGATACAAGAAACTGCGTGATCCCCTCATCGCCAAGAATATTCGGATCGGATAGAGACTGGTGGGAGAGCAGCATCGCATCTTTGTTAGCGCCGAAATGAACCGGACAACCGAAGTATGCTTCGTGATGCTCAGTTGTCTTTGGAGCGGCGTGCTTGAAGTAGACCTCGATCGGAGAAAACGGTCGCGGCGAAACTTGCCGACTGAGCGAAACGCCGCTCGCCAAATCAGCCTCGATAGAAATGCGCATACCGAGCCGCCGAATACCGTCGCGATTTTCAACAAACAGAATGCCGCCGTCTGTTTCCTGCAACTCATACTGCGTAAAGCTGGTCCAAAGGCGCCAGTACCGCGCCACGCGTGAAAACGAGCCAAGAAGATTGGGAGCGGATTTCCAAGCCAGGCCAAGTGCACCATATTCATCCGGCCGCATCGCTTCACCCACAATCAATGGCAAAGACGTTACGTCCATTTCTTCGGCCATCAGCTCGATCATGCCATAGAAGTCATCTTCATCAAGCATGTGCTTGGGGTCCCACGCGCCGTCAGCATCCACGCCAACGGACGCAAGCACTGCCCGAGGATCGATCGCATCACCTGCGACGCCAACAACTTTCCGAGCGAAAAGAGACGTAACCTGGCTCATGAAGTTAACTTAAGCCATTCGAAAACACGTTCCAAGTCCGCCGACCGAGCCAAAGTTACTCCCGAAGTCTTCACACATCGCTGCTTCGCTGATGAACTAACCTGCCGTGACGACCGCAGCGATGCTATGATTTCGTTTTTTGACGGAGTGCATTTGAATGACCGCATTGAAGATAGCGCTGCAACGCGGAACATCGCCTGCCGCAAGCGCGAAAGAATGCTGCGTCAGCAATAGCCGCAACTGCACAAGTCCGGTTTGTCCCGCTGATCGGACGTTAGAGTTGGCTGCAGCTAACAGCAGATTTGAGCCCATACTTCCAAAATTCTGCAATGCGGCCAATGACCGGTTTTTGCATCTAGACGCATGTGGGATGCCAAGCTCGGCTCCATCTTGTAACTGACAGACGGTGTCAGTTGGAACCTGCTAGCAGAGTGTCATCGAAACTTTGGAGCAAGACATGACAAGACTTTTTCTGACGGCGGGCGCGATAGTCGCAACCTTTACAACGGGCGCAATGGCACAAGACTGCCCTGGATCAGGTGACGCTGAGGTTGGCATCATCGAGATTGTTCAATTCCGCCTAGCGGATGGCGTAGATCGCGATGAATTCATCAACGCTGCGGCGAACACGATGCCCGCGCTATGCGACACAGATGGCTTTATCGGGCGTGTTTTGTCGGAAGGCGAAGACGGGTCTTGGACCGATCACGTGCGCTGGACAGATGCCGACGCCGCTCAAGCTGCGATGGCCGGATCAATGGAGAATGAGGCTTTGCTTCCCTTCATTATGTCCGTCGATCCTGACACGATGACTTTGGCCTATCAGGCACCGATTGTGCTAGAATGAGGTATGAGACGCACGGATCGACTGTTTGATATCATTCAGGTTTTTCGCGATGGAAAGCTCCATAAAGGCGAAGAACTGGCGCAGCGGATGGAGGTCTCCCTCAGGACCATCTACCGCGACATCGACACGCTTGTGGCCTCTGGCGTGCCCATCACGGGCGAACGCGGCGTGGGATATCTAATGCAAGGTCCTGTGTTTCTGCCCCCGCTCAATATCACGCAGGGCGAGCTTGAGGTTCTTGAGCTCGGGCTCGCCTTGGTTCAGGCGTCCTTCGGACATGTCATTTCTGCTGATGCCCAAACCTTGGGCGACAAGGTACGTGCCGTGCTGCCGCGCCCTGAAATGCTCGACCCACATCGCGGGAGCATCGGTGTTTATCATACCAAGTTCTCGGATGCCGAACGCGAAACGCTTGAAGTTGTCAGGCGCGGGATTTTGTCCCGAACGAAGTTGCGGTTTGACTATCTGTCGCTGCGGCAGGAGTGGTCCGCACGCTTTGTTCGACCTTTGGAAGTCCAAGTTTGGGAAAGTGTTTTGACCCTCACAGCCTGGTGCGAAGACCGTCAGGATTTTCGGACCTTTCGACTGGATCGCATGGACGATGTGCACCTCACGGAAGACGGGTTCCGCCTTGAGCGCGGCAAAACCTTCCAAGACTATTTGAAAAGGATTGAAGAGAATGGGCACTAATCCCACACCCGACAGCATCATCGCGCATCTGCTGGACCGTTTCGAAGGCACCCGCGTGGTTGAGGCCTGGGGAGAACGGTCGATTTTTTACAACCCTGGCCTCATGCTGCCGCGCGGGGTCTATTTTGCAACCGTCAAGGAAAAGGACGGAGAAAACGACAAGGCTTCGAACCTCGACCGTCCCGGCGTGTTCCGCTTTAACGTTGGGACAACAAAACCGGTGTTTTTGGAACGGTTCGGTCCGCCCCCCGCACGTCCCGGTAAAGGTGGTGTGATCGATGGTCCGTGGGACTTCACCGCCGCCGACACGCTAACGCCCCATCCTGTATATGGCTGGATGAGTTGGGTCGCCGTTTTGAACCCATCAAACGAAACTTTGGCTAGTATGTCTGAGATCGTTGAGGCGGCCTTCGGAAAAGCTAAGATGTCCTTTGAGAAGAAAGTCCGATAACACTGCCCGGCATAGCCGACATTCGCGCACATGCGGTTAAAGGCAGCAAAGTCCGCGATGAGGTCATCCCAGCTTTTTAGTGCTGCTCAACGTTGGCAATGTCCGCTATGCGGGCTGCGCCTGCAGAAACGCGAAGGTAGGGCGAAGGTCCGCTTTGGTCCGAGAGTGTTTCCGCGCTGCAACACTGACTTTTGCGCCTCGCTTGCTTCCACCTTGCTTCCACTGGTGGTGTAGCGCCAAACGCAAGCAGCGCCCCTTGGGGCGCTAAGTGCATGATATTCGACGCTAATTTTGGTTGCGGGAGTAGGATTTGAACCTACGACCTTCAGGTTATGAGCCTGACGAGCTACCGGGCTGCTCCATCCCGCGTTAGGGTCGATTACATCGTTGAGAGATATTGATTTAGCGACTTGCTAGGTTTGGCGATGCCCTACTCTCCCACACCTTAAGATGCAGTACCATCGGCGCAACGGTGCTTAACTTCCGGGTTCGGGATGGGACCGGGTGTTTCACTCGCGCTATGATCACCAAACCGAGTAAATCGCTAAATACGTTGTGTTTATCCAAGTCATTACACTGAGGTGTGTATGGCTTTTGATTATCAGTGATAGATGTCTATCTATTACTGGATCAAATCAAGCCTATCGGACCATTAGTACCGGTCAACTGAACGCATTACTGCGCTTACATCTCCGG
>JABSOU010000125.1 GCA_013215215.1 Cognatishimia sp.
ATGGACGTCGCCTGGCTGCAGTCTCGCTATGACAAGGGCGACACCGAAGAAGAGCGCAAGGCCTACCTCAACTGCCCGATGACATATGAGCAGTACGAAGCCTTCATCGACGCGCTTGAGACGGCTGACAAATCAGAATTCCACGAAGGCGAGACCGCTGGCTATTTCGACGGCTGCCTGCCGATCGAAGTCATGGCCGAACGTGGTCGTGAGACTTTGCGATTTGGCCCGATGAAGCCAGTGGGCCTAACCAATGCCCATGACCCAGACAACAAGCCCTACGCCGTGGTTCAACTTCGCCGTGATAACGCCTTGGGAACGCTCTATAATATTGTCGGCTTCCAAACCAAAATGAAATACGGCGCGCAGACCGAAGTACTGCGGATGATCCCCGGGCTTGAGGACGCGAGCTTTGCGCGCCTTGGTGGCATTCACCGCAATACCTTCATCAATTCGCCGACGCTTTTGGACAATCAAATGCGTCTGAAAAGCAAACCGCATATCCGTTTTGCAGGCCAGATTACTGGCGTCGAAGGCTATGTAGAAAGCGCCGCAATGGGGCTTTTGGCAGGCCGTTTGGCAGCGGCTGAAATCCTTGGCACGCCGATGGAAACTGCGCCCGCGAATTCCGCCATGGGCGCTCTGGTCCATCACATCACCGGCGGGGCCGAGGCGAAGACCTTTCAGCCGATGAATGTGAACTTTGGCCTATTCCATCCGGTCGAGGGTCTAAAAGGCGGGCGTCGTGGGCGCAAAGACCGCTACAAAGCCTATACGGATCGCGCAAAAATCGACTGGCAAGACTGGCTGAACACGCAGTCCTGATGCGCTCTTTCGCGTAGGTAGCCAAGAAATCATAGACGTAATCGCTTTCACGCGCTTTACTTAGCCTATGACAAAGAAATTTTTGGACTCCGTTTACAATCTGGACACCGCCAGCGACGTCGAAGAATTCTATGACGACTGGGCGTCGACCTATGACGCCGAAGTCACCGACAACGGCTATCTCACCCCATCCCGCTGTGCGGATGCGCTTTGGCAGTTCCTGCCCAATCCCGAAACCAGAATTCTGGACGTCGGCTGTGGCACCGGTCTCTCTGGCGAGGCTTTGGCCAAGGTAGGCTACACCAACATCGACGGCATTGACCCGTCAGCTGAGATGCTTGCCATCGCCAAACGCAAGGGGGTCTACAAGACCGCCATCCATATGCAGGGCGAAGAGATGGAGATCGAGCCCGGCAGCTATGAGGCCATCGCCTGCATCGGAGTGATCGGCGTCGGCGCCGCTCCCGTGACCTTATTGGACACCGTGATGAACCTGCTGCCCTCGGGCGGCAAACTCGTGCTGTCCTACAACGACAAAGCCATCAAAGAACGTATTTACGAAGCCCGTCTAAACGACTATCTCGACGGCGGTAGTGCGCGGCTTTTGTTCCGAGAGTTGGGCGACCACCTGCCCGGCAAGGGCATGACCTCTTATGTCTATGTCGTTGAGAAAGTTTGACTTTTAGAACGCGATTTGCGCCCTCTCCAACTGGTCCTTTGCATCTGGGACATGCCTATTCCGCATTGATCGCGGCCAAAGAAGCGCGCGCGCGTGGTGGTGAATTCTTGCTGCGGATCGAGGATATCGATCAATCGCGCAGTCGTCCAAAGTGGGAAGATCGGATTTACGATGACCTCGCGTGGCTGGGTCTATCGTGGCCTCGTCCAGTGATGCGTCAATCGGAACGCGCGCAGGCTTATGCACGTGCGGTTGCCCAGCTAACCGATGCGGGTTTGACCTACCCGTGCACTTGCCGTCGCGCAGACATCGAAGCCGCAGCCGGTGCCCCACAGGAAGGCGTGCCCCAGTTCGGCCCCGATGGGCGGATCTATCCCGGCACCTGTCGTGCGCGTATGTTTCCTGAGTCTCAGGATCATGCGATCCGTTTGAATATAGTGAAGGCAGTGGAAGGTCTGACAGAGCTGAGTTTTGTCGAACACGGCGCGCTCTTTGCTGGCGCGCATCGCTTGGATGCGGCAGGACTTGTCGAGACCGTCGGGGACATCATCCTCGTGCGCAAAGGCATGGCCGCGAGCTATCACCTTGCGGTGGTTGTGGATGACTCAGATCAAGGCATCACCCAAGTCACGCGCGGCGCGGACCTCTGGGGGGCCACTCAAATTCACGTTCTTTTACAGAGGCTTCTGGGCCTTTCCACGCCCGACTACAATCACCACGACTTGATCCGCGACGATGCCGGAAAGCGGCTCGCTAAACGCGATGACGCCCGCGCCATCGCCACCTATCGCGCCGAAGGTGCAACGCCAGATGATGTCATTGAAATGGTCGGCCTAACGCCTTAGTGGTCGTTGCAGTCATGCATGGGCTTCATGAGCTCGATCTCTTCGCCATCCCGAACCGCCGTGTAGAAACAACTGCGTCTCATCGTGTGACAGGCCGCCCCGGTCTGATTAATCAGCACAAGGATACAATCCTGATCGCAGTCATAGCGGAAATCGACCAACTCTTGCGTATGCCCGCTGGTCTCGCCCTTAATCCAGAACGACTGCCGCGACCGAGACCAATAGGTCACTCGTCCCGTTTCCAGCGTCCGCTTAACGGATTCCTCATTCATCCAGGCCATCATCAGAACTTCATGGCTGGTCGCATCCTGCGCAATCGCAGGGATCAGGCCGTTTGNGTCGTACTTCAGCGTTTTCGGGTCGAAAGCCATCAGGCACCTCTTTGCATTTGGGTGTAGGCCCTCTATCTAAGACTGGCGGCGAAAAGGAAAGACCTGATGTCTGGCGATACCGATCTGATCAAACTCTATTCCGGGCGCATTCTGGCGCTGGCCGCCGACATGCCGCGCACCGAGCGTTTGGCGGATCCAGACGCGACGGTCAAAAAACGCTCGCCGCTGTGTGGGTCGACAATCGCCGTCGATGTGATCCTACAGGACGGTAAGATTTCCGAATATGGTCAGGATGTTAAGGCTTGCGCCCTGGGTCAGGCCGCAGCCTCTGTAGTGGGCGCGCATGTAGTAGGCCTGTCTCGCGCGGAAATCGAGGCCGCGCGCGATGCCTTAAGAGACATGCTGAAAAACGACGGACCAGCCCCCGCCGCCCCCTTTGAGGATCTCGAAGTGTTACGCCCTGCCCGCGACTATAAAAACCGCCACGCCTCGATCATGCTCGCGCTTGAGGCTACACTTGAGGCCATTGATCAGGCTGAGCAATCCGCCTGCGCCTGACGGCAATCTTCACAGCAAGATAAAAAAAATCGCCGCACGTCTCGGGGAAGACGGCGGCGAAGGTCGCGTGTTCTCTGCAATGGAAACGACGTTTCAGGTGGGCTGATGTGAGGCAGACCCAAAGACTTTCAGGCAGTGACAGTCAATGCGCAGCAAGCGGGGACAGGCTACGCGGAAACATCAAAATGAGAACCGCAGGCAGATAAGATTAAACAAAACCAGGAACGTGCAGAGCCACGAGCATCATCACGACAAGAGACGCGGCGCCAACTGCGTCTTGCAGCAGCGTGGACTGGGAATTTTGGATCGCGGACTTGATTTGACGAAGCATCGGGCTCTCCTGCACTCAGAATTATTTGTTGCTCATTTGTTCTCATTTTTAGCGAGTCGTGTAAAGAACTAAATGAGAACATTTGAGAACATTTTGTGAATATGAGAACGTTTGGCGGCTAACCCACTGAAATCAAACGGATCGCCTGATCCTGTTCCATCAACCACAAAAGAACACGCGCTGCCTGTCCACGGTCCGTGGTCAATTCTGGATCGTCATTTAACAGCTTTCGCGCGTCCGTTTGCGCAATTTGCATCAAATGTGCCTGTGATTCCATGTCAGCGATTCTGAACCGAGGCACGCCGGACTGCGCCGTCCCGATCAAATCCCCTGCCCCGCGCATCTCTAAATCCGTTTCAGCAATCCGAAACCCGTCATTGGTTTCACGCATCACCGTCAACCGCTTGGTTCCGCTTTCACTGAGCGGCGACTGGTAAAGCAACAAACAGGTCGAGGCCTCGGACCCGCGTCCAACCCGCCCCCGCAACTGGTGCAGCTGCGCCAGACCAAAGATCTCGGCCCGCTCGATCACCATGATCGTCGCTTTGGGCACGTCGACGCCGACCTCAATCACCGTGGTCGCCACAAGGATTTGGGTTTCGCCATTCTGAAAAGCCTTCATGGCGGCGTCTTTTTCAGCCGGTGGCATTTGACCATGCACAAGACCCACAACGCCCTCGCCCAAAGCCGCCCGAAGGTGCTTGAACCGCTCTTCCGCCGCCGTGAGATCCAGAACCTCGCTTTCATCCACCAGCGGGCAGACCCAATAGGCCTGTTTACCTTCGTGAACGGCTTTGCGCAGGCGCTCAACCACTTCAGAGATCCGTTCGTCCGAGACCATCACGGTCTGAATCGGCTGCCGTCCCGGAGGCTTTTCATCCAGCACCGAGACATCCATATCGCCATATTGCGCCAAGGCCAGCGACCGCGGGATCGGCGTCGCCGTCATCACCAAAACATCGGCTGCCGCGCCTTTTTTTCCCAGCTCCAGCCGTTGGCGGACGCCAAACCGATGTTGTTCGTCAACGATTGCAAGCCGTAGGTCTTTGAAATTCACATCCGCCTGAAACACCGCATGGGTGCCGACCAGAATATGAATGTCGCCCCTCTCCAGAGCCGCTAATTTCGCCGCGCGATCTTTACCTTTGTCGCGTCCCGTTAAGATTTCAACAACGACGCCAGCTTGCTCTGCGAGGGGCTGCAAGCCTTCCATATGTTGCCGCGCGAGGATCTCTGTCGGGGCCATCATGACACCCTGACCGCCTGCCTCGATCGCCACCAAGAGCGACATAAAGGCGACCAGAGTTTTGCCCGCACCCACATCGCCTTGCAGCAAGCGGTTCATACGCACCGGCCGCGCCATATCATCGGAAATCTCAGCAATCGCGCGGGTTTGCGCGCCTGTGGGCCGATATGGCAGCGCCTGCAGCACTTTGGATTGCAGCCGCCCGCTGGCATGGCTCTCAATCCCTCGCGCGCGGCGGGTTTGTTGACGCGCAAGCGCCAACGTTAACTGATGGGCCAAAAATTCATCATAGGCCAAACGCTCCCGCCCCGGCGCCGACGCTGCGATCTCGCCCAAGGCTTGCGGGCTATGCGCGGACACTATGGCGTCCCGCCAGTCTGGCCAGCCCGTTTTGTCCTTTTGCGCCGGATCAATCCATTCCGCGAGCAAGGGCGCGGTCGCGACCGCCGAGCGCGCGGCCTTGGTCATGACCTTTTGCGTGACCCCTGCGGTCAGCGGATATACCGGCTCAAACTCAGGGATTTGTGCCGCCTCCTCCAGCGGAACCATATGATCCGGATGCACCATCTGCGCGACGCCATCAAACAGCTCTACCCGGCCTGACACCAGCCGCACCGCCCCCTCAGGCAGTTGTTTTTTCAGGTAATCGCCCCGCGCATGAAAGAACACGAGTTGAAACGACGTCTTTGCATCCTGCACCGTCACACGATAAGCCCCGGATCGATTGCGCGGCGCGCGGTGGGTGCCGATTTCCACCTCAACCGTCACAATTCCCGGCAGGTCCGCGCCCTGAATCGTCTCGCGTCGCCGACGATCCACAATTGAATAGGGTAATGAAAACAATAGGTCACGAGGCTTTTCTACAGCAAGCCCCGCCATATTCTGCGCAATCTTAGGGCCCACGCCCTCAAGCTTGGTCAGCGCTCCGAAAAGCGGAAACAGGATTTCTGGACGGCTGCTCACAGCCCCTCGATCATGGCAAGCCAGCCGTCTTCATCGATGGTTTCAACACCCAGATCGGCCGCCTTTTTGGCCTTGGATCCAGCGCCCGGCCCGGCGACCAAGAGGTCGGTTTTCTTAGAGACCGATCCCGCCACTTTGGCACCCAAGCGTTCCGCGCGTGCCTTGGCTTCGTCGCGCGTCATTTTTTCCAGCTTGCCCGTAAAAACGACTGTTTTTCCAGCCACCGGACTTCCGTCCGACTTGGGTTTTTCGGCCGATTGAATGGACAATTGCGACACCAGATCGTCGATGACCGCGCGCTCTTTGTCCTGTGCGAAGGCGGTCACGAGGCTGCGCGCCATCACGTCGCCAATGCCGTCCATCGCCAAGAGGTCCTCCCACTCGGTCCCCTCAAAATCGGCGGCCGCCGTCACTGCAGCTTCAAAACTGTCCCAATCACCGTAGTGATTGGCAATCAGGTTTGAAGCGGCCTCACCCACATGACGAATGCCCAAAGCAAACAGCGCGCGGCCAAAGCCGATCTTGCGTTTCTCATTGATCGCCGCAAAGAGGTTCGCCGCGCTTTGATCGCCCCACCCTTTGCGGTTCTTCAGCTTGGTCAGATTGCCCGCATCTCGCGCCTCGAGTTTGAAAATATCAGCGGGCGTGCGCACCGGAAGATCGGGGTCATCAAAGAACATCTCGACCTGTTTTGCGCCAAGGCCTTCGATATCAAAGGCCTTACGAGACACGAAATGCTTCAGCTTTTCAATCGCTTGCGCGGGGCAAATCATGCCACCCGTACAACGCCGCACCGCATCACCCTCTTCTCGCACAGCGTCTGATCCGCATTCCGGGCAGGTGGTCGGAAATACATAGGGCTTTGCGTCAGCCGCCCTTTTGGACAGATCCACATCGGCGACTTTTGGGATCACGTCGCCGGCACGATAGACCTGTACCCAATCGCCTTCGCGAATGTCCTTGCCACCACGGATCTCGACGCCTTTGCTATCAAAGCCCTGGATGTAGTCCTCATTGTGCAGCGTCGCATTGGACACGACGACACCGCCAACCGTCACAGGTTTCAACCGCGCTACCGGAGACAGCGCCCCCGTGCGGCCCACTTGGATGTCGATGGCTTCCAAGGTGGTCCAAGCGAGTTCAGCGGGAAATTTATGCGCAATCGCCCAGCGGGGCGTGGTCGAGCGGAAACCCAGCCGTGATTGCAAATCCAGTTCATTCACTTTGTACACAACGCCGTCGATATCATAACCGAGCGAGGCCCGCTGCGCCTCGATATAGCGGTAATGGGCGATCATTTCCGTAGGGCCGTCGCAGAGTTTTGTCAGCTCATTCGTAACAAACCCAAGTTCTGCCAAGCGCTCTATCGCGCCCATTTGCGTGTCAGATAGCGGCGCAGACACATCGCCCCAGGCATATGCAAAAAATCGCAACGGACGTGACTTGGTGATCGAAGCATCCAACTGCCGCAAAGATCCGGCGGCCGCGTTGCGTGGGTTGGCGAAGGTCTTGTCGCCCTTAGCCTCTTGTGCAACGTTCAGCGCATCGAAATCAGAATGCGCCATATAGACCTCACCCCGGACCTCGAGCACGTCCGGCGCATTGGTTAACGTTTGGGGAATATCAGCCATCGTCAAGGCGTTGGCCGTCACATTCTCGCCCGTGGCACCATCGCCCCTTGTCGCGGCCTGCATCAGCTTGCCGCCCTCATACCGCAACGACAGGCTAAGCCCATCGATCTTGGGCTCTGCGGTAAATTTCAATGGCGCGTCAGCGGCCAGCCCAAGAAAGCTGCGAATACGGCCGTCAAAATCCGTCACGTCTTCGTCGCTAAAGGCATTGCCCAAAGACAGCATCGGCACGACGTGATCGATCTTGGAAAACCCAGATGCAACCGGCGCCCCGACCTTATCACTGGGGCTGTCACTGCGTTTCAGCGCGGGAAAAGCCGCCTCAAGTGCCGTATTGCGTCGTTTTAGCCGGTCATAGTCTGCATCAGACATCTCTGGCGCATCGTGAGTGTGATAGGCCGCGTTCGCCTGCGCCAGAACCTCGGCCAGTTGCGCGAGCTCTTCGCGCGCCTCGGCCTCTGAGAGTTGAGAGATGTCTTTTTCTGGCTGCACCTGGCCCGCTCCTGAATTTATCTTTTTGATAAATCGGGTGCTCGCCTGCGTCCAGCCAGAATACGCGCGCGCCTAGGCGCGCAACGCGACACGCTCGTCCGTCAATGCCTCAACAACTTCGGGATCACGCAGGACGTATCCGCGCCCCCAGACCGTCTCGATATAGTTTTCGCCGCCCGTGGCCTCTGACAGTTTCTTGCGCAGCTTACAGATAAACACATCGATGATCTTAAGCTCAGGCTCATCCATGCCGCCATAAAGGTGGTTCAGGAACATTTCCTTGGTCAGGGTCGTGCCCTTGCGCAGCGAAAGAAGTTCGAGCATCTGATATTCCTTGCCCGTCAAATGCACGATGGCCCCATCTACATCTGCTGTCTTTGCGTCTAGATTGACCGAAACTCGGCCCGTTTTGATGATCGACTGAGAATGACCTTTAGAGCGGCGAATGATCGCATGAATACGCGCCACCAGTTCCTCGCGATGGAAGGGTTTGGTCAGATAGTCATCTGCACCAAAGCCGAATCCTTTGAGTTTGCTCTCTGTGTCATCCGCGCCCGACAGGATCAGAATAGGTGTTTCCACGCGCGCACGACGGATTTGCCGCAGAACTTCGTGACCCGCCATATCCGGCAACCCAAGATCCAAAAGGATCAGATCATAGTCATAGAGCTTTGCCAGATCGATCCCTTCCTCGCCAAGATCGGTGCAATAGACGTTCAAGTTCGCATGACTCAGCATCATTTCGATGCTCTTGGTGGTTGTTGGATCATCTTCAACTAAAAGAATGCGCATTAATTCTAACTCCAAAAAACTGGATACTCGGAAAGGTCAGCATCCCAAGTGTGCGGAAAAACAGGTTAATTTCAAATTAACAGAGTGAAATAAGTGCGGAATTCGCTTTACGGTTGTCTAAATTTTTGCAGCGCCGTGGTCTTGAGCGCCTCTTCGCCGTGCTTATGAATCGCGGCTGACCACTGCATAAACTCTTCATCACTCAGCTGATAGCTGCGAAGCGCCTCGTCCTTGCTAATAAGCCCCTAGGGCACACCACGCACCACAGCCGCCTTGCGCGAGGCCACCCAACGCGAAGTCCCTTTCGGCGGCAAATCTGCCTGCGAAAACACCTTGCCGTTTGACAGTTTCACCGTCCGATGTCCGTTCACTTTTTTCAAAAACATGGTCCCACCTCTTTTGTCCGGCTGCAGAATGTGGAAAACGCACTTAACGCCGCATGAAGCGGCCTCTTGAGAGTATGTAGGATTTTCCTATATTCCTTTCTTTCTCGTCCCGAACGGAGCCCAAAATGGTCGTTACAACGGATCATCCGGTCAATTCTCTTGGCTTTGCCAAACCGCCTTCAGAGACCCGCGTCGTCGTCGCGATGTCAGGCGGCGTGGACAGTTCTGTGGTGGCAGCAAAGCTCGCTGACGAGGGCTATGACGTGGTGGGCGTGACGCTTCAGCTCTATGATCATGGCGCGGCTCTGGCCAAAAAGGGCGCGTGTTGTGCGGGGATAGACATTCATGACGCGCGCCGTGTGGCCGAGGAAAAGGGCTTTCCGCATTACGTACTGGACTATGAAAACAT
>JABSOU010000013.1:0-4906 GCA_013215215.1 Cognatishimia sp.
GTTAACCAAGATCGCAATCGCGAGACCAAGTACCACGGTCAGAATGATGATCGAGCTGACGATAAACAGGCTGTTCTGCACCGCTAACCAAAAGTCCTTAGCCTTGAACAGTACGAACTCATAGTTCCCGAACCCGCGCCAGTTGCTCAGACTTGGGGTCGTCCATTCCGGACGCCGCAGGTTGTTCAAGTTGTAGCGGATAAAGGAAAAATACAGCGTCATGCTCAGCGGCACGAGCATCCAGATCAACAGCAAGATCACGGATGGCGTCTGCAATAATCTGGGGAGAGTTCGTTTGGACATGGGGTCGGTTCTCGGTAACTTCGCAACTCGGGATGGGTCTGCGATTAGCAAAACTCTAAGAATTTAAGGGAGTTTGGCAAATTGCAGGGCACGCCACGCGGGGTGAGAGGGGCGCAAGACGCGCCTCTCTCATTTGCCTGATATGGCTTAGTAGTAGCCTGCCTCGGACATAATTGCGTCAGCTGCCGCTTGCGCTGCTGCCAGAGCATCGTCGACAGATTTCGCACCGGACAGCGCTGCCGCCATTTCCTGAGCAACCGCAGAACCCACTTCTGGGAATTCTGGGATCGCTGCGAACTGAACGCCGACGTAAGGCTTCAGATCCGTCGCTTCAGGAGCTGCGGATTCAATCGCTGCCATTTCAGCTGCGGCAAAACCTGCGACCGCCTGGAACTCAGAGAAGCCATAGGTGGACGCACGCTGGCCAGTTGGGACAGAGCCCCAGCCGAATTCTGGATGGTTCGCAACCGCTTGGACGTACTCTTTAGAGGTCGCCCACTCGATGAAGTCTTTCGCTGCATCTGCGTTCGGAGATCCTGCTGGAACCGCCATCGCCCACGCCCAGAGCCAGTTGGCCCCGACTGGGTTACCGGCATTCGGAGATTGTGCGTAAGCCACGCCGTCAACCTCAAGGAAGGAGGCCGCGATTGTGGCGTCGATCCACATGCCGCATTTACCTTCGTTATAAAGCGCCAGGATCTCGTTGAAGGAGTTGCCTTCGGAGCCTGGAGGGCCATAGGTGCCCAGCAGATCTACGTAGAAGTTGATCGCCGCTTTCCATTCGTCGCTGTCCAGAGTTGGACGGAAGTCTTTGTCAAACCATGCGCCACCGAAAGAGTTCACAACAGTGGTGATGAACGCCATGTTGTCGCCCCAGCCTGGCTTACCGCGCAGACAGACGCCATAGACGCCATTGTCAGGATTGTGGATCGCAGCGGCTGCTGCTTTCACGTTGTCCCAGCTGTCGTTGTCAGCAATGGAAACGCCTGCCGCGTCCATCAGGTCTTTGCGATACATCACCATCGAGCTTTCGCCGTAGAAGGGTGCCGCATACATAGTGCCCTCGTGGGACAGGCCCGCGCGGATCGCTGGCAGAATGTCGTCTGCATCATAGTCTGCACCGAAGTTCAGAGGCTCGATCCAGCCGGCTGCGCCCCAGATTGGCGCTTCCTGCATGCCGATGTTGATGACGTCGTACTGACCACCACCGGTCGCCGTGTCAGACGTCACCTGCTCGCGCAGAACGCCTTCTTCCAGAGAGACCCAGTTCAGCTTGACGCCGGTCTCTGCGGTATAGGCTTCGGCGACGGTTTGCATGTTGATCATGTGACCATTGTTCACGATCGCGATCGTCAATTCGTCCGCTGAGGCAAAGGTCGCCGCGGCGGTCAGAGCGAGGGCTGATACGCTCAGTTTTTTCATAATTTCCTCCCAAAACAAATTCGGACTTATCCCGAACATGCACCAATTAAAGTGAAGATTTTGGGTCTCAGACTAGTATGAAGCCGCTTGAGAGTGGTACGAAAATCGCAATATTTCGGTAAATTCCCCGAAAAATCGCCATTTCAATATAGTTTTCTTGGAAACGCGGGCATTTCAGAATCGCATTGCCGCCCTGCTTCGCGATGGGACTCACGCAGGCGCACGGCCAAAACCAGCGCATCGAAGTGTATATTCTGAGAGAAAGGTGGTGCCGCTGATAGGACTCGAAACTACGACCCCATTATTACGAATTTTGCCGTCTACGATTTGGACTTGGCCAGACCAGACCCTCTGAATCCGCATAACCCATTACGATTAAGTCAATATTTTGAGCGGCACTCTTGGACCGTGTCGGACCGGGCAAGAGAACGTTTGACGTACATTCCCTACTAATCCCCTACTAACGGCGCGTATCTGCCGTGGATCGGCGAGGTGCAGGTCGTAGGCAATCCCGGTCGGTGTGAACCCGGGGCCGGCGAGATAAATGACACGGTGGTTGCGAAATCTCTGGCTGACATGGGGTATGAAGCCCAATCGGCCTTGAAGCCTTTGCCAAAGGCGATGAAATCGCAGCACTTGAAGCCTTAAGGAGCTCTTTCACGCTTTAGACCGTTTTCCTAGGGCCGCGCGCAAAGTCAGCTGCCGTGTCGATAAAGCTTCGGACGGTCGCCGGCACGAAATTTTGCTTGGTATAGGCAAAGACCGCTCTGAATGGCGCGGTCTTGTGCTGCGGCAAGACAGGAATCAGGTCCGGATCACCCTGCAGATTGGGAAGATCGAAGCGTGGCAAAAGACCAATTCCCAAGCCCTGCTCAACGTAGTGCTTTAGGGTTTGAAGGTCGTCCACGTCCAGCCAGCCCGACGACTTCAAAGACAGGGTTTCACCTGCCGGGCCCATGAGGTCGATTTTGCTTTGCCGCGTGCGAAGCCAGATTATCCGATGCCGCTCCAGATCTTCGGGGCAGGTCGGAAGGGTGAACTGTGCCTGGTAAGCCGATCCAGCCCAGAGAGACAAAGAGCCGTTTGTGAACGTTCGAATAACAAGGCTTGCGTCGCTGAGCTCACCGATACGTATGGCGAGATCAACTTGTTCCGAGACCAAATCGACAAAGCTGTTTGTCACGCGAAGGTCGACGTGAACATCCGGATAGCGCTTGAGATAGGTGTCGATAATCGGAGCCAATGCAATCTGTGCAATATCGGGTGGGGCGGTCATGCGCAGGGTTCCCTGTGGCTCTGACCTATTCTGTTGCAGCGCGGCACTGGCCTGTTCGATCGTTTGAAGCGCGGGTGCACAACTGCGGTAGTATGCGTCCCCGGCCTCAGTCAGGCTTTGCTTGCGCGTCGTGCGTCGCAAAAGGGAGACGCCAAGCTGCTCTTCGAGACGCGATACCTTCGCGCTGACGGTCGTGGTTGGCATGCCGAGTTTGCGTGCTGCGCCCGCAAAGCTCTTGGCCTCAACAACTGCCACGAAAACATCCAGCCCATCGAGCTTGTTCATGCGATCTCCAATTGTCCCGTATATGGGATAGTAAAAACATAAAATCCCAAATAGTCGAGATAAGGCTCACTGTCTATGTTTGCGAACATCTGAAAACAGGACAGTAGAGGTTCCCAATGTCCAAGAAAACAATAGCCCTTTGGGGCGCACAAGTTCTTCTGGCGGCCGTTTTCGCGCTGGCCGGCTTCATGAAAGCAACGCAGCCAATCCCTGACCTGGCGGCTATGATGGGATGGCCCGGTGAGGCGCCCGTCGCGCTCGTTCGTTTCATCGGCGCTGCCGAACTTGCAGCGGCTGCAGGCCTGATCCTACCCGTCCTGACGGGTATCATGCCACGCCTGACCGCGTTGGCTGCGCTCGGCCTCGCAACAATTCAGGTGCTGGCCATGGGCCTGCATATCTACCGTGGTGAGTTCGAGGTGCTGCCGGTTAATGCCGTGCTGCTGGCCTTGGCCGTGTACGTCATCCTGGGACGTCGCACCTCGCGGTCCGTGCCCGCCGCCTGAGGTGACACAATGACCAAAATGCCAACCTTCTATATCTCGCACGGCGGAGGCCCATGGCCATGGGTGCCGCAGTTACGCGCGATTTTCAAAAACCTGGAAGCGTCCTTTGTGCAAATGGAGGAGGACCTACCCGAGCGGCCCAAAGCCGTTGTGATGATCTCTGGTCATTGGGAAGCCGATCAAGTGCGGGTCATGTCGTCAGACGCGCCAACGATGGAATACGACTATTCCGGCTTTCCGCCCGAAACCTACCAGATCAGGTACGGTGCGCCCGGCGATCCGGCCTTGGCGGAACGGATCATCGGGCTGTTGGCCGGGGCGGGGATCTCCACCACGCCAGACCCCACACAGGGCTATGATCACGGGACCTTTGTGCCAATGCAGATCATGTACCCGGATGCGGATGTGCCGCTGATCCAGGTGTCCATGCTGAGCTCCTATGATCCTGCAAAGCATTTCGAGATCGGCCGTGCGCTTGCGCCGTTGCGCGACGAGGGCGTTCTGATCATCGGTTCGGGCCTGAGCTACCACAACATGTCAAAGATGAACCCGGCGGCAAAAGTGCCCTCGGCCGGATTTGACGCGTGGTTGGGTGAGACGCTGGCCAAGGCACCGGAGGCCCGAACAGCGGACCTGCTGAACTGGGAAAGCGCGCCCTATGCCCGCGAATGCCATGTCAAGGAAGACCATTGGGTGCCGATCTATGTCGCCGTTGGCGCAGCAGAGCAGGCAACAGCAACCCGTGTCTACCACGAAACCGATCTTTTGGGCGGCATAACCGCGTCGAGTTATCGGTTTGACTGACAGGAACAGGGACAAAAAACGCTGAAAGCCCTGATGAGAAAACCTCATTGGCTTTGGTTGCTTTTGTCCTTACCCGCGCTTGCCTTTGCGATGAACGGGGCAACGCAAGATGTTCAAGGCGATCCCGAGTTCATCATGCCGACGATGGGTTGAAAGAATTGACGGGGCCTCATCACCCCCGTCATTCTCCCAGAGGCATGCGTTGTTGACTGCGGTCGTTTCTGAGCGATGATGCGCCCCTGGTTCCCGGCTTTACGATTTGTTGTGACGGCCGGGAGGTGGACCCTTGGCATCATATGCCCTCTGATCC
>JABSOU010000013.1:5006-5466 GCA_013215215.1 Cognatishimia sp.
CCCTCCGGAACCAAGCATCAACACAGTCCCGACGATGACATCATAGCTTCTGATCGAATTGCCGCTTTGCCTGCTGAAGGGCAGCATCAGATTTATTGCTCCCACAGCATTCTCTGTGCTGCGAGCGCACGCAGAGAAGAAATCAAATTCACAGGTTGGGCTCAAAGCCGTCTTCTGAGTCTTTATGTCGAATGCCTAGTTCCGTCTGCAAAGCGGACATTCGCGTTTAACCGCGTAAGGTCCATTATGTTAAGAGGCACTAGGTTGGCTTTTGGAGCTACAACTGGAATAATGTTCGTCGTTGATGAACCTGCGCTTACGGCCACCTTCAGCCAATACTTGAAGGGTGAGACCCCGCGGGTTGTCTCAGTTGTGTTTGGGCGTACGGTTCATCAGCCTGCACCGTAGTATCGAGAGGTACCACGTTGCAGCTCATGAACGCTCAAGAAGATCTTCCTTT
>JABSOU010000126.1 GCA_013215215.1 Cognatishimia sp.
CGATATGACTGTCGACGGGGACATGGTCGCAACCAGCCTGGCGCATCTGGCGGCCTATGGGGAGATCTTTGGCAAAGAAGACAAAGCCGCAGAGCTGAAAGCAGAGTTCGAGGCGAAACTGGATGCCGCGAAGGAGGCCATTGACGGCAAAGGCAAGGCTCTGGTGATCATGACCAATGGCCCCAAAGTCTCTGCTTATGGCAAAGACAGCCGTTTTGGCTGGCTGCACGCAAACCTTGGCCTGCCAGAAGCCGTTGAAAACGTGGCAGAAGCCACCCATGGCGAAGCGATCAGCTTTGAGTTCATCCGCAATGCGAACCCAGACATTCTGGTCGTCATCGACCGTTTGGCTGCGATTGGCCGCGACGGCGCGAATGCGCAGACCACGCTGGACAACGCGCTGGTGCATGAAACCAACGCCTGGAAGAACGGCAATGTTGTCTATCTGGACTCAGCGCCCGTCTATGTCGCAGGCACCGGCATTCAGTCCTTGATGCTGAGCCTTGATAAATTCCTGGCCGCCTTCCCTGCGAGCTAAAACATGAACACGTCCGCACAGCTTATCGGTTTGATTGGCCTGTGCGGCTTGTCGATCTGGTCTCTTTTCATTGGCGTCATCGACATGGCGCCAATGGATATTTTGAGAGATCGCGAAGCCTTTTCGCTTTTGGCGATCTCAAGATTTCCGCGCACCGCAGCCGTGCTGATTTCTGGCGCGTCGCTGGCGATCGTCGGCGCAATCATGCAAATGATGGTGCGCAATCGTTTCGTGGAGCCCATGACCTCAGGCACCGGGAGCGGCGCAGCCCTCGGCATTCTCTGGGTCTCGATTGTGCTTCCTGCAGCGCCTTTGCTGGTCAAGATGATGCTAGCGTCCCTGACAGCCCTCATCTGCACCATTGGCTTTCTGGCCATCGTCCGCCGCCTACCACCAAGCCAACCTTTATATGTGCCTCTGGTCGGCATCATCTATGGCGGCGTGATTGGCGCTGGTGTGACCTATTTCGCCTATCAAGCGGATCTGCTGCAATATCTGGACATCTGGACGAACGGAGAGTTCTCGGGCGTTCTAAAGGGCCGATACGAGATCATTTGGATCGCAGCCCTGACTGCCCTGCTGGCCTATTTCGCGGCGGATCAATTTGCCATCGTTGGGCTCGGGCGGGACAGAAGCGTCAATCTGGGGCTGAATTACGAGCAGGTCATGCTGCTTGGCTTGATCGCAATTTCAGTGGTCACGGCGCTGATCGTGACAACCCCCGGAATGATCCCATTTGTCGGGCTGGTCGTGCCAAATATCGTGTCGCGGCTGTTCGGAGACAACCTGCGCCAAACCTTGCCAACGGTCGCGCTCTTCGGCGCGACGCTTGTCTTACTGTCCGATATCACGGGGCGCCTCGTACGCTTTCCCTTTGAAGTGCCCGTCGGCACAATCATGGGCATCGTCGGAGCCTTTGTCTTCCTCTGGCTCCTCTACGGTAGGCGCGCCTGATATGACCAAACGCCTTGTGGTTCTGGCGCTTTTTTTGGTCGTCTGCGCGCTCTTGTTCATGACCGTTGGAGCAAAGGGGGAACTGGGATTTCATTCTAATGTTCCGCGGCAGCAAGCTTTTGTCTTTGATCGTCGTTGCCCTGGCCGTCTCGACCTCGACGCTCTTGTTCCAAACGGTGTCTGGCAATCAGATCATTGCACCCTCTATAATGGGGTTTGACGCGCTTTATGTGTTGCTGCTGACCTGCGCGGTCTATTTCCTCGGGGGCGCGACTTTCTCGGTCTTGCCGGAAATGACTGTCTTTGCGGTCACGATGGCGGTCATGATCGTGGCGTCGCTGGCGCTGTTTTCCACGCTTTTGGGGGCGGCACAGAATGATGTGATGCGGCTGATTTTGACCGGCGTGATCTTTGCGACCTTGTTCCGCTCCATCACCTCCTTTTTCCAGCGTATCATCGACCCGAATGAATATGCGGTCATTGCGGCCAATTCCTATGCGCGTTTCAACCGCATTGAGACGGATCTATTGTGGATCGCCATGGCCGTTCTGGTTGCGACAGTCGTCGTAGTCTGGCGCATGCGACATAGGTTGGATGTCATCAGCCTGGGCTACGCGCAGGCCGTCAACCTTGGCGAGGATCCACGCCGGGCAACGTTCTGGATCCTCTGTTTGATCGCGATCTTCGTGTCAGTCTCAACCGCGCTGGTCGGACCTGTCGTCTTTCTGGGGCTGATCGTTGTCAGCGTCGCACGACTGGTGACGCCGACGCCGCATCACTCTGTGCTGCTGATCTCGTCTGCGCTTGTGGGGGCGATCACCCTAGTCGGAGGCCAGCTGCTGATGGAGCGCGTCTTTGCGCTAACCACACCCCTGTCTGTTGTCATCGATTTCGTCGGTGGCTGCGTCTTTCTTATCTTTTTGCTGAAGGGGATCAGACGATGATCCGAGTGCAGAACACGTCCTATGCCGTCTCAGGCACCACCATCCTGTCAGACATCAATCTGGAGATTACACAGGGGGTCGTGACGGCTCTGGTTGGACCCAACGGCGCAGGGAAGTCCACGCTCCTGAGCCTCATCGCGCGCATTAACAAAGCGCAGAGCGGCCAGATCACCGTCGACGACCTAACCATCGGCGACTGCGATGATCGCGACTTGGCGTTGCGCCTGTCGATCCTGACGCAGGACAATACGATGGGCGCCCGCCTGACCGTGAGGGACTTGGTCAGTTTTGGCCGCTATCCACATCATCGCGGCCGTGCGACGGCAGATGATCTGGCCACGATAGAGACTGCCATTGATCGGTTCGACCTGACGGAATTGGCAGATCGCTATTTGGACGACTTGTCCGGTGGCCAAAAACAACGCGCTTTCATTGCCATGACCTTTGCCCAAAACACGGATTACATCCTCTTGGATGAGCCGCTGAACAACCTCGACATCGCGGCCTCTCGCCACCTGATGCCCCTGCTGCACGACCTTTGTGCGGATCAAGGCAAAACCATTATCGTCGTCCTGCACGACCTGAACTACGCCGCACGATATGCCGACCAATTGGTCATGATGCGAGACGGGCAAGTCGTGGCACAAGGCACGCCGAAAGAGGTGCTGACCGCACAAAACGTGTCGGATGTTTTTCAGACCGAAGCTGATGTGCGCATCATTGATGGGCGGCCGATGGTGATTGTTTAACTTCAGAAGACTCGACCAAGCTGCTCTACAGGCGGATCAGGTGATTGTCCCACTGAACCGGCGCAGAGGATAGCTCTTGTGCACCACTGGTCTTTGCAGCCAGAAATACCCCTTGACCCGTAGACGCAACGACGCCTTGTTCAGAGGCAGCGACGCCACAGACATCTGGCGTTTGAAACGCCTTGTGCGACCCATCCGCCAAATCGTAAATCGCAAAGCGATCCCCCCGCGGAGAGGTTGCGGCGATGGCCTGCCCCGTTGCATCAAAGACAACGCTGCCGACATATCCTTCAAAGCCCGATTGGGCGTTCATCGATGCCTCAATGGCATGGAGAGCACCGCCCATTTTATGCGTGAACACCAGCGGCACATCTTTTTTGGGATCGCCTTGCCATTGCGCTCCAATCGCAACATGGCCAGCGCTGTTTACAGCAAGGTGACGAAGCGAATTTTTCCGCAGTTCCTTTGGCAAAGCCTCGGTTTCGCGCAGATCGCCTGACAGAGACACATAGCTTAGGTTCGGCTCCATGGTCGGGATGTTCAGCTTGGCTCTGCCGCTGTCGGGGTGTGTTTCAATGCCACCATTGGCGACCACAAGCGCCGCGCCGTCAGGCATCAAACGGATGTCATGCGGCCCTACGCCGCCAGAGGAAAACTCTGCGATGCGGCGGAAGCCGTTGAAGACGTCCCACACACCAATGCGGCCTTCAGCATTTTCAAAGTCATTCTCTGTGGTGAACAACAAAGACCCATCCGCAGAAAAGGCTCCGTGGCCATAGAAATGGCGATCTTTCGGGGCCGCAAGCCATTGCCGCACAGAGCCCATCAGACAATCCAGTACCAAGGCGAATTGGCCGGGGCGGCGGGCAAAACCGACGGCCATGGGCGCCGTCGGGTGCGCCGCGGCAGCATGTCCGCGTCCGGGTAGTGGGATTTCAAATTGGATCGAGCCATGAGCCGAGAGGCCATAGACCGCATAGGACCCGTTTGGCCTTCGCCCGGCGCTCAGGTATTTCGGCGCGCCTGCGTCCGCCCAGCTTGCGCGGGCCAGAAGCCCGCTTGCCATGATGCCCTTCAGAACCGCGCGCCGCGTTGTCATGCTCAGTCTCCGTCCAACGCATTAAAGCCAGGGTTCACGCCCAATGCGGGCGCGAGCTCTAGCGTGAGAATATCCATGATGCGGAGGATGGATTGTTGAAGGACCTCAACGCGGAACCGGGCCATTGGATCAGCGACACCGGAAAAATCGGAGTCTTCCAGGGCTGCGGCAAGCTCGAAAGCGCGATCAAAGGCAAGGCGCAGCGACTGCCGAATATCCAGTTCGGTTTGCGATAGGATCAGAGCGAGCTCATAGGTCGACTGAAGCGAAACCTCTACATGCCGCAGAGATCTCTGAGACCGCCGTGCCTCAGCGCGCTTTGGGCGCGGGCGTTCAAACGTGCCCAGAGGTCGCCCAAGCCGCGCGTCTGCGGTGAACTGCAGGCCGGTGCCAAGTGCCTTATAAACTTCGCGCAGCGCCTCGGTTTCATCCCGATACGGGCCGTCAGGAGAAGGCTCACGCAATTTGGCCTGGTAGCTCTGCCAAGCATTTCGGATTTCAGACGCATTGCGCGCGATCTCTGTTGTGATCGCTTTGACCAAGTCGCAGTGATAGCCTTCTTTGGCCTCTGAAACAAAGGCCGGATCATAGAGCAGAAACTCTAGTGCATAGAGACCACGTGCAGCGATAGAGAGCGTTTTGAACTCTACCGGATCCTGCACAACAGGGTCCTGATCGCGGATCAGAGTTGCCAGTGATTTCGGAGTGAACCCCTTGGTGTCTGGCCAAAAGGCAATCGCAAAAGCGCGCTCATTCTCTTCGCTGGGGCCGGTGCGGATATGGCTGACGCCTACCCAGCCGTCAAAGGCTTGACCAAAAGCCTGGCGTAGGTCGGGCGCGTTGGACGCGCAAGAGGTTTGCGCCGCATCGTGCAGATGCGCTGTGCTTTCCGCCAAAACCTCGTAGCGCGGCAGAATATGGGCATCCAGCGCATCGTTCACCAACAGTTGCTCGGCCATCACCGGCTGAGCCAAAAACACTGCGCCAAAGACCAGTCGTTTCAACATCACAGGCTCTCCAAAAATCGGATCAAGGCTTGGCGGTCATCCACAGGCATCCCGATCACGGCATCCCGCTGGGTCTGCGCCTCTCCGCCATGCCAAAGGATGGCTTCCAGAAGGTTGCGCGCTCGGCCATCGTGCAGGAAATATGTGTGGCCCGAGACCTGTTCGGTCAGGCCAATCCCCCAAAGCGGCGGGGTGCGCCATTCTTGCCCAGTCGCCCGCGCTTCGGGCCGATTGTCGGCCAGGCCAGGTCCCATGTCGTGCAGCAACATGTCGGTATAGGGCCAGATTAACTGAAAGCTCTGTTCTGGCTGATCAGCGAGGCGATGGGTCACAAAATTGGGTTGGTGACAGCCTGTGCAGCCGGTCTCGTAGAAGACCTGCTTGCCGCGCAAGACCTCTGGGTCGCCCACATCCCGCCGCCCAGGCACGCCAAGGTTGCGGCTGTAGAAAGTTACCAAATCCAGACTTTCGTCATCGATTTCAAACCCGCGTTCGTCCTTGTCCCCATGCGGTGCGCTCACGCAGTTGGTTTGAAGGTCGGTGCAGTCCCCCCAAGGATCGGGGAACAGAGGCGTGGACATGCCGATATCGCCAGAGAACGCTCCTGCGGATTGTTCACGGATGGACGGGCTGCCGGCCTTAAGGCCAAAACGCCCCAGCATTGGCATGTCATGTTCAACCGACCACACCACATTGGCGCGACCGGAAATCCCGTCGCCATTGGCATCGTCGGGATCCGCCTTAGCCAGAATATCAGCGGCAGGAATTGCCTCGAGCAGACCAAGGCCGATCATCTGAGGCGTCACACGCGGGCTGAGCATCGCCTCGGGATGCAAAGGGCCATAGCCCAGATCGGCGGCCGTATAGGTGGGTGCGCGCAGAAAGGCGGTTTCGCCGCCCGCTAAGGCAACCTCTATCTCTTCGTATTCAATTTGCAGACGGTATTCGCTGGGATGTCCCGCAACTGTTGCGTCCTGCATCTGGATCCCGTAGTTCGGATCGGGCGCCGTGGCCAGGTAGTCTTCGATTTCGGCAATCCGGTTCTCTGGCCCGCCGGGAATAGAGATCCTGAGGAACATCGACACGGCGATGTCGTCGTTGTTTTCAGGTGGATGCCCGCGCCCATCCTTGATGTGGCATCGCTGACAGGATCGCGCATTAAAAAGCGGGCCAAGACCATCAGACGCCAAAGTCGAAGACGGCGAGCTTGCCCAGAGTTTGCGAAACAGCCCATTGCCAATTTTGAAATCCAGCTCTTTGTCAAAAGAGATATTTGCGGACGGGTCTGAGAACGCATTGGCGTCTTTGCGAACCCGAACAGTGGCCGCGCCCGCGCTGTTTTCTTCAAATTTCTGCGGTTTTTTGAAGTCCTGCGTGAGACGTGTCACAGCCGCAATTCGCGCCAGTTCGACCGAGGTGCGTGGAACAATATTGAGATGTGGCTCATCCATCGGGCCTGCTATGGCCAGGCCAGAAACCGCTATCAGGGCGGTGGCCAACAGAATGGGTTTCATTTAGCTATCCTCAAATCGGACCGGGCCGCCAAAGCGCCCCGATCCAGTGTTATGAATGCGGTTTATTCAAACACAGCAGACGGATTGTCCAGAGAGTCAGAGCCTTCAAACTCAATGGCGTCTACGCCAAGCGCCGCAACAACGCGCTCGATGGAACGTGTTTGATCGATCAGACCATTCACGCCACCCATGATGAGCGCTTCGCCGTTTGAGTTGCCGCGTTCCAGCATTTGGTCATAGGCAAAGCCCGCTTCGGCCTGGTGTTTGATAGCGCCAAGGGCTTTCATGGTGTCGGCCAGTTTGGTCTTCATCTCGATGTCCAGAGCGGCGTCGTCATGGGCAACCAGATCGGACAAAGACGCACCAGACACAACGGATCCGTCGATACGTGTGTAAGAGCCGAGGTAGACGTTCTGGACACCAAGACCGTCGTAGTAGTGGTCGTTATGCGTGTTGTCCGAGAAGCAGCTGTGCTCTTCTTCGGGATCGTTCAGCATTACGCCAAGGCGCATACGTTCGCCTGCGGTTTCACCGTAAGAAAGAGAGCCCATACCGGTCAGCATCGCGGAAATGCCTGCATCTTCGTTGGCAAATACCGCGGCGCGCGCGTCACCGCCCTCGGACCATTGTGCGGTGATCCACATAAGGTCGGACACCAACAGATCGGTTGCAGCAACAAGATAGGCACCGCGACGATCACAATTGCCGCCGGTGCAGGCATCGCCCGCTGCATAATCCGTCCAAGGACGCGCACCAGCGCCCGCTTCGTGGCCGTTCAGGTCTTGGCCCCACAGCAGGAATTCAATTGCGTGATAGCCGGTTGCAACGTTGGCTTCGACGCCGTCTGCTTCTTGTAGAGTGTTTTCCAGCAGGTCTGGTGTGATGACAGTAGCGTCAACAGTTGTACCGCCCAGCTCGAACATTGGGTTCGCGATCACGTTTAGAACGGCTGCCGCGTTTTCGTCTGTCGCGCCGCCATAGGAGGCGTCCACATAGTCGATCAGACCCTCGTCCAGCGGCCATGCATTCACTTTGCCTTCCCAGTCATCGACGATGGTATTGCCAAAGCGATAGACTTCGGTCTGTTGATAGGGCACGCGCGACGCGAGCCATGCGGATTTCGCCGCTTGCAGGTTTTCAGCAGACGGGGCTGCGACAAGTGCGTTCACAGCATCCTGCAGTGCTTTGGCCGTGGTCAGGCTATCTGCATATTTTGCTTCGGCAATGTTTGCGTAGTTCGTCAGAACGTCAGTTTTGCTTGCATGGCCAGCCGCAAACGACGACGTGGTTGTAGCCAGCAATGCGATGCCAGACAAAAAGGTTACGGTTTTCATCTTGGAAAGTCCCTCAGCTTTGGCGCGCGCACACAATGCGGGTCGCCGTAAAGTCTCGTGTGTAAGTGGCTGAGAAACAGCGGTCTGCGCTTTCTATCAGTGAGCAATACTCGCTTACGTCGTCATGCAGGCCAGTTTGACAGGCACAATACATACGATCATCTCGGTCAAACCCGAGCGTTTTATCGGCATCGTTGACAGGGGCGCGAGCCATTAAAGGGCCTCGATTCTAGGCGCTGCTTCGTTGCTGGATGCAAGTTGATTTATTTAGTCGGAATTGTCAATCTTACTAATTTAGTCGGCTATGAGGCTATTGATGAAGCCAAGAGTTTGGGCCCCTTCTTCATTAGGGGCGTTAGAAGGCTTTAATTTAGGTCCACTTGCTGAATGTCCGCTTTCGGCCGTAATCGGAGTAAATGGCGATCAAGTTTATGTTCGTTCAGTTCCCCTTTCCGCCTCAGGTAGAAGCCTTTTCGCACTTCGCTATCTGCCCCTAGCCAACCAGAAAGGCGTTCTTAAATGACCAAGCGCGTTGCCATCTACGCTCGTTACAGCTCCGTTCTTCAAAAGGCGACTTCAATCGAAGATCAGATTGCAATGGCTAAACGTCATTGCCAGCGAGAAGGCTGGGAGGTTGTTCAGATTTATACCGATAGAGAGATGTCGGGTAAGAATATGCAACGTCCAGGGTTCCAGGCGTTGAAAGCCGCTGCCAGTCAGCAGGCCTTTGACGTAGTTGTTGTTGAAGCCATTGATCGCCTGACGCGTAAAGTCAAAGACGCGCTGAGCACTTATGACTTGCTGACGTTTCAAAAAATTGACCTCTTTTCTATACAGGAGGGGCCGCAAGAGTTCATGACGGTTCTATTCGCAGGCTTTGGCGCGCAGATGTTTAGCCAGAAGATCTCGGATCACACTAAGCGCGGTATCCAAGGCTCCGTTCGACGCGGACGTATTCATGCACTGTGCTATGGCTACAAGCGAATTGAAAGTGAGGAAGGTCTCAACCGTGCCATTGAAGAAGAACAGGCAAACGTGGTGCGTCGTATATTCTCAGAATTTGCGTTTGGAAAATCACCACATGCGATTGCACTTGGTTTGAATGCCGATCGTATGCCTGCGCCAAACGGTGGAACGTGGGACGCAACGACAATTCGAGGAAATGCTGTTCGCCAAGAGGGTATCCTGCGCAATCGCCTATACATCTGCATCGCAAGCGTTTGTAAAAATACACATACTTATCACCCTGAGACTGGCGCGCGTCGTATCAGACAAACCCCCGAAGAAACCGTTGAGAACGATATCCCAGAGCTGCGGATCATTGATCAATCGCTATGGGATGCAGTGCAAACAGAGCTTGCGCGCCGCGCGGCGGCAAATCCGAGGGCGGCACGTGCGGCGCATCGCAACAAGTATCTCCTGTCGGGCCTGCTAACGTGCGGCTGCTGTGGTGCGCCTTATATCATGTCGAGCCAGACAAGTTATCGTTGCCGCGAGTCACTTAAGCGCGTTTGCAAA
>JABSOU010000127.1 GCA_013215215.1 Cognatishimia sp.
TCCCGGTCCGCCGATCAAGTCGCCATGATGGCGCAGCGTGTGGATCAACTGGCCACCGGTCAAGCGCAGCTTGATGGCAATATGGCGACGCTGGCGCAGTCTCAGGGGCAGATTGGAACGCTGGTTGAGCAACGTCTTGGCGAGGTGCAGATAAATATGCACGAGAACCTCGCCAAAGTGCAGCGCGGCACGAGCGAGAACCTTGCCAAGATGCAACAGCAGATGGCCGATAATCTTGGGGCCCAGCAGCTAAAACTGCAGGAAAATCTCGCGAATATGCAGCTGCGCACCAATCAGTCGCTCGCGGACCTGCAGGAAAAACTAAATCAAAGTCTGATGGGAAACGCGAAGCAAACGGCGACCTCGCTGACGCAGTTGCAAGAGCGGCTCTCGACCATCGATAAAGCGCAAGAAAACATCACCAAGCTCTCAGGCGACGTGCTGAGCCTGCAAGATATTCTCAGCAACAAACAGACCCGTGGCGCTTTTGGAGAGATCCAGCTCAACGACATCGTTGGCAAGGCGCTTCCCACGGACAGCTATGCTTTGCAGGTGACCCTCAGCAACGGCAAACGCGCGGACTGTTTGATCCATTTGCCGAACCCTCCGGGACCGATTGTGATCGACAGTAAGTTCCCGCTTGAGGCCTATGAGGCGATGCTGGCGTCCACATCTGAGGCTGAATTGAAGGCTGGCATTCAGATGTTCAAAACCTCTGTGCGCAAACATATCAAAGATATCTCTGAGAAATACATCCTCGAAGGCGAGACCGCCGACGGCGCGCTGATGTTCTTGCCGTCTGAGGCGATCTATGCCGAGCTGCATTCCAAATTTCCGGACCTTGTCCGCGAAGGCTTTGAGGCACGGGTCTGGATCGTCTCGCCGACCACCTGTATGGCGACGCTCAATACCATGCGAGCGATCCTCAAGGACGCGCGGATGCGCGAACAGGCGGGGGAGATCCGTAAAGCACTCAAGAACCTGCATCGCGACGTGGAGATCGTCGGCGAGCGGGCCGGCAAACTGGAAACGCATTTGCGGCAAGCAGGCGAGGATGTGGCTGGGATCCTTACGGCGAGCTCTCGGGCCAGCAAGCGGGCGCATAAGCTCGACAACTTTGATTTTGAGGAACTGGCGCCCGAGGGCGACAATGTGGTGGCCTTGGGTCGCCAGCCTGGAGAGTGAAACGCTTGATAAGGCAATCACTTGCAACATTGGTCATAGCCTTTGGGCTCTTCGCAAATCCCCTTTACGGGGGTGACGGAAAGAAACATGCAGCTCGCATGATTGAGATGTTCTTTGAACGTTGTGCTGCACCAGTCTTGCTCGGAAATAAGGTTGCGCATGAGGGCTTGCCACAGCTCTCTGAGGACGTCGCGCGACATCAAAGTAAAAACTCTACTGGACGATCTTGGGTGGCCCGCGATGCGCATGTGACTCTAAACGAGTTGGTAGCCCCATCTGGAAAGTACTACGGATGCGATGTGCAATGGGAGTCGCTCGCGTCAAAAGGTGAGCCATTTGACCATCAGTTCGTGATCGATCACTTCCTGAAAGGTATGGAGCAAAAGGTAGAGGACGGAACCTTTGTGGAAATTAAGCGATGTGGAGACAGAGACAAAGAGTTTCTCGTCGTTTTCGAGAGTCGGATTGCGCGATTGCGCGCCCTTCGCGCGGTATTAAGTCATATCTCGGAACTTGATTTTATGTTTCTGGTTTTTGCAGAGACGGATGCTGAAAGCGCCAGGGAGCCATGTTCTTAAGAAGTCGCTTTGGATTTCGATCCCGCACTAAAGGTAGGTGGTTCTGAATGCAGCCAAAACCACAGCTCTAGCAGCAGCAGGTAAGGCAAATAAAACGCGACGGTTTGCACCAGATCAAACGCACCCTGGAAGTCGTATTGCGAATAGGCGCCGCCCATGAAGGTCTGCCAAAGCGTGTAGTGCACGCGGTAAATCCAGGATCCCAGAGCCAGGACCACCAAACGAGCCCCCCATTGAAAGTGACGCGGATCGCGAGATCTGGCAAATCGCAAGGTTTGAGCCGCAGCAACCAACATTAGAACGCCATAGAGGCCAAAGCCCCAATTCATCACCGTGCCACCAATCGTTCCATTTCTGACGATGTAGAAGAGGCCTCCGATAGCTGCCAAAAGCGAAAGTGTCGCGATGAGATAGCCGAGAACTTTGTGCACCAAAGGCACATATTTGCGGATCACAGGGATCAATTGTAGCGGTGCAGCCGCTGTGATCACTGCACCGGCAATCATATGGCCATAGATCGCGGCATTCGAGAACAACGCATTCTCGTGCCACAGACGGGAATAAATTTCATCGGAGCCGAAAATGCGTGTGCCACGTGAAAACGCGTAGTCGGCAAAGCCCCACGCGAGAAAAATCAAAAGCAGCGGAAAGAAGACCGAGCAGAAAAAACGAATGGCTTGCACAGCTTTGGCGCTCACGTTGGAAATGGAATAGGGCCCCAATATGGGGCCCATTTCTAGAAATCCAAGTTCTCGACACTTAGCGCGTTTTTCTGGATGAATTCGCGCCGCGGCTCCACCACATCGCCCATCAGCTTGGTAAAGAGATCATCGGCCTCGGCCATATCCTCGACCTTGACCTGCAAGAGCGTGCGCGCATCCGGATCGAGCGTGGTTTCCCACAGCTGATCCGGGTTCATTTCGCCCAGACCCTTATAGCGCTGCAGTGTTAGGCCGCGCTCCCCCTCGGTGAGGATCGCTTGCAAGAGATCCAGCGGTCCGTGAATGACCTGTGTGCGGTCTTTGCGCACCAAAGTGGCGGCGACGCCGTAAACCTCTTGTAGGCTCTCGGTAAAGCTACCGGTCTTGCGGGCCTCGCCGGAACGTAGCATTGGACCATCGAGCGTCCGGACTTCCTCGACGCCCCGCAGAATGCGGGCGAGGCGAATGCCGTGATCCTGTGTGATCCGACCCTGCCAGCCGCGTTCGTATTCCAATGCGATCTGGTCCAGACGTTTGGCGACCTTATCGGCCACGCCTTGCAGATCTGCATCCACCGCGCCCGGCACAAAGGCACCTGCGACGGCGGCTTGTTCCAGAATGTGGCGTGGGTAATGGGTTGGGAAAGCATCGAGCACGCGCTTAAGCTGACGTGCCTCGGTCACAACGCGGGCGAGGTCCGCACCCACCATATCCGCACCCGATCCCAGCTTGAGGATCGCGCCTTCGACGCCCTGTTCTACCAGATAGTCATCCAGCGCGGCTTGGTCCTTGAGGTAAACTTCGGACTTACCACGGCTCACTTTGTAAAGTGGTGGCTGCGCGATATAGAGATGCCCGCGTTCAATCAGCTCTGGCATCTGGCGATAGAAGAAGGTCAGCAAGAGCGTCCGAATATGCGCGCCGTCAACATCCGCATCGGTCATGATGACGATCTTGTGGTAACGCAGCTTGCTGGCGTCGAATTCATCGCGTCCGATGCCCGTGCCAAGCGCCATCACAAGGTTGCCGATTTCCTGAGACGAGAGCATGCGGTCAAACCGCGCCCGCTCGACGTTCAGGATCTTGCCGCGCAACGGCAGAACGGCCTGCGTACCCCGGTCTCGACCGGTTTGGGCCGAGCCACCCGCAGAATCCCCCTCCACCAGGAAGACTTCTGTCTTGGACGGATCTTTTTCGGAACAATCCTTAAGCTTACCGGCAAGGAAGTTCACATCCAGCGCGGTTTTGCGGCGTGTCAGTTCGCGCGCTTTACGCGCGGCTTCCCGCGCCATAGCGGCCTCGATGATCTTAGAGACGATCAGTTTGGCCTCGTTCGGATTTTCCTCAAACCACTCGGTCAGCTTCTCGTTCATCAGGCCTTCGACGGCCGGACGCACCTCAGAGGAGACAAGCTTGTCTTTGGTCTGGGAGCTGAACTTGGGGTCAGGCACCTTCACCGAGAGCACGCAGGTCAGGCCTTCGCGGGCGTCATCGCCGGTAAAGCTGATTTTTTCCTTCTTCGCGATGCCGCTTTCCTGCGCGTATTTCGTCAGGGTCCGGGTCAGCGCGCCACGAAAGCCCGCGATATGGGTGCCGCCATCCCGCTGTGGGATGTTGTTGGTAAAGGGCAGCACGTTCTCGTGGTAGCTATCGTTCCACCACATGGCGACTTCGACGCCGATGTCGTCCTTTTCGCCGCGCACATAGA
This sequence comes from Cognatishimia sp., assembly GCA_013215215.1. Classification (GTDB taxonomy): domain Bacteria; phylum Pseudomonadota; class Alphaproteobacteria; order Rhodobacterales; family Rhodobacteraceae; genus Cognatishimia. Next base: position 4,173 of record JABSOU010000127.1, read on the forward strand.
TCGGCTCGGGCATCATCGCGGTTTTGGAGCGGTCGAGATATTTGACGAATTCTTTGACGCCACCGTCGTAGAAGAGCTCAGTTTTCAGAGGCTCTGCAGGGCGTTCATCCTCAAGGATGATGCGGACGCCGGAATTCAGGAAGGCCAGCTCGCGCAGGCGCTTTTCCAGCGTCTCAAACGAGTACTCGAGGTTGCTGAATGTGTCTGTCGAAGCCAGGAACCGCACTTCGGTACCGGTGTGATCGCCAGCGTCGCCGACAACCTCGAGGTGCTTCGCTGTTTCGCCGCGCTCAAACCGTGCGATATGTTCTTTGCCATTGCGCCAGACACGCAGTTCCAACCAATCCGACAGCGCATTCACAACAGACACACCCACGCCATGCAGACCGCCGGAGACCTTGTAGGAGTTGCTGTCAAACTTACCGCCCGCGTGCAGCTGGGTCATGATGACCTCGGCCGCTGAGACGCCTTCTTCGGGGTGGATGTCGACTGGAATACCACGCCCATTGTCGCTGACAGAAATCGAACTGTCGGCGTGAATTTTCACGGTCACATAGTCGGCGTGACCGGCCAGAGCCTCGTCGATGCCGTTGTCCACGACCTCATAGACCATATGGTGCAGACCCGAGCCGTCGTCGGTGTCACCGATATACATGCCTGGGCGTTTGCGAACTGCCTCTAAGCCTTTGAGAACTTTAATAGAATCCGCGCCATATTGCTCGGGGTTCTGCGCGTCGTCGCTCATGTGATGAGATCCCTTATTTCTTGCCCATTTTATAGCCTTTTTGGCGGGGAGTGTCACGCAATTGACGTGTTTTTTTGGGCGGATTCCCCGCAGCGTCGTGGCCGTCGCGAACGCCGGATTTTGAGTATTTTGGGCAAGATGAAATCAGGCCTTTGACAGGGCGGAAATTCCGGCGTCCTCAGACACCGTCAGATACTGCGCCCGGTCTCCAAGCGCATCAAACAAGTGGTCTTCGGTGCCGGTCATCCAAGCCTGAGTCTTTAAGGCAATCAGCTCATCATAAAGCGCCGCGCGCCGATCCGCGTCTAGATGGGCGGCCACTTCGTCCAAGAGCAGGATCGGCGGCGTGCCAAGCGTGTCAGAAAGGGCACGCGCGTTGGCGAGGATCAATGAGATCAGGAGTGCCTTTTGCTCGCCTGTCGAGCAGTCTGATGCGGGAATATTCTTGGCGATATAGGTCGCGGAGAGGTCAGAGCGATGCGGGCCAACCAAGGTACGACCGGCGATGAGATCCCGATTGCGGCTCTCGGCGAATGCCTCGCGAAAGGCCTCCTCGGAGGTCGGGCTCTCGCCTTCGCTTTGTTGCAGGTCCAGATAGGCGATGGGGAAGGCGGTCGAGTTTTTCCTTTGCGCCTCAGTGAGTTGCGCGATCGTGGCTTGGCGATTGGCATGTATCTGAGCGGCGCATTTCGCCATCTGATCCTCGAGCGCTTTGTACCAATGCGCGTCGCGAATCTGTTCTTTCAAAAGCCGATTGCGTTCCCGCATGGTCTTTTCATAGGTCAGCGACGCTTCGGCATGGTCAGGAAAAAAGGACAAAGCGGTTCGGTCCAAAAACCGCCGTCGTCCTTCGGTGCCTTCGATCCACAAACGGTCCATTGCAGGGATAAGCCAGATCACACGGCACAGCGCGCCGAGCTTGGTCTGTGGGGCCGTTTTGTCGTTGATTTTAACCTGACGGGCCGCACCACTTTCGGACCAGGTCTCAATTTCATGAGTGCCTTCAGATGACGTCAGAATACCGCTGAGTTTCCATCCCAAAGTCTCGGGACGGCGCGTCATCTCTTGCGCAGAGGCGCGCCGAATACCGCGACCGGGAGAAAACAGCGAGACGGCCTCTAGGATATTGGTTTTGCCAGCGCCATTGGGGCCATAGATNGCGACAGGGCGCGCGTCACAGGATATCTCGCTGGCCTTATGGCTGCGAAAATGGCTGAGTTTCAGATGAGTCAGCGCAAGCTGTGTCATGACCGGCCTCGTTTTCTTTCAAAGAAAACGTCGCGGAATTTTTGGAAAATTCCGCCCTGCCTCACACGCGCATCGGCATGACGACGTAAACGGCCGTGGTGTCATTGCCTTCACGCATCAATGTCGGATCACCTGCGGAGTTGAACATAAAGACAGCGTTCTCGCGATCCACTTGGCTGGCAATCTCCAGCAGGTATTTCGCGTTAAAGCCGATCTCTAGGCGCTCATCGCCATAGGCAACTGCCAGCTCTTCTTCCGCAGCACCAGAATCAGGCGCGTTTACTGACAGAACCAAGCGGTCCTCATCCAGTGCCAGTTTCACGGCGCGAGAGCGTTCCGAGGAAACAGTGGCCACGCGATCCACAGCCTGCGCGAATTCCGCCGCATCCACTTCCAGACGACGTGTGTTGCCCGCCGGAATAACCCGTGTGTAGTCAGGGAAGGTGCCGTCGATCACTTTGGACGTCAGCGTAATATCTGGCGTTGCAAAGCGCACCTTCGTGTCACTGACGCTTACCGCGATATCCATATCGTCGTCATCCAACAGCTTGCGCAGCTCGCCAACGGTTTTGCGCGGGACAATCACGCCCGGCATATCGCTCGCGCCATCAGGAAGATCGGAATCAATCCGCGCTAGACGGTGACCGTCGGTCGCAACACAGCGCAACACCTGACCACCATCCGCGTCCGAAACATGCATATAGACGCCGTTCAGATAATAGCGGGTTTCTTCCGTCGAAATCGCGAACTTCGACTTATCAAACAACCGACGCAGATTCGCGGCCTTAGCCGTGAAGTTGCAGGCATATTCCGAGGTCGCCATGACTGGGAAATCCTCTTTTGGCAGGGTCGCCAAAGAGAAGTTCGACCGGCCCGCTTCGACAGTCAGTCGTCCAGCGGTCCCGTCATCAGACAATGTCACCAGCGCGCCATCTGGCAGCTTGCGTACGATCTCATGCAGCGTGCTCGCAGAAACAGTCGTTGCACCAGCCCGTTCAACCATGGCGGCCGCTTTGTCGACCACTTCGATATCAAGGTCGGTTGCCCGGAACGATACATTTGCGCCATCCGCTTCGATCAGCACATTGGCCAGGATCGGGATGGTGTTGCGGCGTTCGACCACCGATTGCGCCTGAGACACGGCCTTAAGCAGGGTGCCACGTTCAATGCTGATTTTCATCCCTTCGTCCTCCGAAGTAGCCGGGGGTGACAGACTAGCCTTTTCACCCTTAGGCTCAAGCTCTTTTTGGTTTTTTCGGCTGTATTTACGGGGCCGTCAAGCACCCAAAGAAAAAGCGGGCCCAAAAGCCCGCTGTAAGGTCGGGAGTGCCCCGCCTTTATGCTTCTAAGGCGCGGCGGAGTAGTTCCAGATCTTCGGCGATTTGACCGTCCGAGCTACGCAGCTCTTCGATACGGCGCACACCATGCATGACGGTGGTGTGATCCCGTCCGCCAAACCGGCGCCCGATTTCTGGCAGGGAGCGGCTGGTCAGCTGTTTGCACAGGAACATGGCGACCTGACGTGGACGCGCAAAGTTGCGCAGACGTTTGGGGCCGATCATGTCGGACAGGCGGATGTTGTAGTGTTCAGCCACGCGGCGTTGGATTTCCTCGACGCTGATTTTGCGTTCAGAGGCGCGCAAGACGTCGGACAGACAATCCTGCGTCAGTTCCATCGTAATTTCGCGACCCACGAGGGAGGCGAAGGCAAACAGACGGGTCAGAGCGCCTTCAAGAACGCGAACATTGGTGGAAATGCGATGCGCAAGGAATTCCAGCACGCCATCGGCCAGCACCAGATCTGGGTATTGGCTACGGTACTGCTCTACTTTGCTCTGCAGAATGCCCAGACGCAGCTCATAGTCCGTAGGGTGCAGATCCACCACCAGCCCACATTGCAGACGCGAGCGAATGCGATCCTCCATGCCCTTGATTTCGCCAGGGGCGCGGTCGGCAGAGATAATGATCTGTTTATTCTGATCCACTAGAGCGTTGAACGTGTGGAAGAATTCTTCTTGGGTGGAATCTTTGCCCGCGATGAACTGCACATCGTCGACCATCAGAACGTCGACGGAACGAAATAGCTCTTTAAAGTCCATCATCTTGCGATCACGCAGGGCCTGAACAAAGCGATACATGAATTGTTCGGCAGACAGGTACAGAACGTTCAGGTCTGGGCGACGGTTTTGCAGCTCCCAGGCAATCGCGTGCATCAGGTGGGTCTTTCCAAGGCCAACGCCGCCATAGAGGAACAGTGGGTTGAAGCTAACCGGTCCACCTTCGGCGACACGGCGCGCGGCGGCATTGGCCAGCTCGTTCGGCTTGCCCACAACAAAGCTGTCAAACGTAAAGCGCGCATCCAAAGGAGCTCCGGGCAGGTCGGCTTTTGCCGTGTCCATGCGCTGTTGCGCAGCCGGGCGCGGTGTTTCTACTGCGGACGTAGGTGTCTCGATGGACGGAGAGGTCACACGCGG
>JABSOU010000128.1 GCA_013215215.1 Cognatishimia sp.
TATCAGTATAACGACTTTGACAAAGCCTTCCTGGCCGAGCGCAACAAACAGTTCCGCGCACAGGTGGAACGCCGCATTGATGGTTCGCTGACCGAGGACGAATTCCGTCCGCTGCGTCTGATGAATGGCCTCTATCTGCAGCTGCACGCCTATATGCTTCGTGTCGCGATCCCGTATGGCACGCTGAACGGCGCGCAGATGGACACTTTGGCTCTGCTGGCGGAAAAGTGGGACAAGGGTTACGGCCACTTCACCACGCGTCAGAACATTCAGTACAACTGGCCAAAGCTGAAAGATGTGCCTGATATGCTGGACGCTCTGGGCGAAGTCAGCATGCATGCGATCCAAACCTCGGGCAATACGATCCGCAACGTGACCGCAGACCATTTCGCAGGCTCTGCGGCCGATGAGATCGCCGACCCACGTCCTGTGGCCGAGCTGATCCGTCAGTGGTCGACCGACCACCCCGAATTCCAGGCCCTGCCCCGCAAGTTCAAAATCGCCGTCTCTGGCGCACGTGAAAATGACCGCGCGGTGGTTAAGGCGCATGACATTGGCGTGTACCTCGTGAACAACGACGCAGGCGAGTTGGGCTATCAGATCATCGTGGGCGGCGGCCTTGGCCGGACGCCGATGATCGGCAAAGTCCTGAAAGACTGGGTCAGCCAAGAGGACCTCTTGTCCTATCTTGAGGCGACTGTTTCTGTGTGGAACCTCTTGGGTCGCCGCGACAACAAATACAAAGCGCGTATCAAGATCACCGTGCATGAGCATGGCATCGAAGAGATCCGCGAGCGCGTGGAAGAACGCTACAAAGCGATCCGCCCGACGTTCCAAGGCTTTGACGTTGAACTCTTCAACGAGATCAAAACCCATTTCGCAGCACCGGCTTATCGCAACGTACCAACCGACGCTTACGACGCGGCCTATGGCGATGACGCGATGTTCCGCAGCTGGGCCGACACCAACCTGACCGCGCATAAGCAAGCGGATTACGCGATCGTGACAATCTCGCTGAAGAAACACGGCGAAACCCCGGGCGACGCAACCGCTGCTCAGATGCGCGCAATGGCGGATATTGCGCGCAAATACGGCCATGACGAGCTGCGCATTTCCCATGAGCAGAACGTGATCCTGCCAAACGTGCATAAAGCCGATCTGCCAGCCGTTTACGAAGAGCTCAAGGCGCATGATCTGCACACAGCGAACATCGGCCTGATCTCTGACATCATCGCCTGCCCCGGCATGGACTATTGTGCGCTCGCGACCGCGCGCTCGATCCCTGTGGCGCAGGGCATCTCCGCGCGCTTTGAAGAGCTGAAGCTCGAGCATGACATCGGCCACCTGCAAATCAAGATCTCGGGCTGCATCAACGCCTGTGGTCACCACCACGTAGGCCACATCGGCATCCTTGGACTGGACCGCGCGGGCGTGGAAAACTATCAGATCACGCTGGGTGGTGATGCAACAAACACCGCCGAAGTCGGCGGTCGCGTGGGTCCGGGCTTTGCCTATGACGAGATCGTACCTGCGGTCGAGCGTATCGTGATGGCCTATCTTGAGCTGCGCGAAGGTCCGGAAGAGACCTTCCTTCAAACCTATCGTCGCCTCGGTCTGGCGGTGTTCAAACCGTATATCTATCCAGAGGCGCAAGCTGCGGCATAAGAATGGACCAGACTTCCGACATCACCCCGCTGCGTTTCGGCGCGGCGGCTGGGCCTGATCCGTTACAGGAAAAGGTCGACGCGCTGAATGCGCGCTACAAGTACCATTCCGCAACAGCGGTGCTTGAGGCGGCTTTGCGCGACAAGGTGGCTGGCGATGTGGCAATGGTCAGCTCGTTTGGCGCAGAAAGCGTCGCGCTTTTGCACCTTGTGGCCATGGTGGATCGCAATGTGCCTGTGCTCTTTGTGGACACGCAGTTTCTCTTCACCGAAACGCTGGTCTATCAACAGGAACTGGCCGAGCGCCTGCATCTGACGAACCTCAAGATCATCACCGCGAGCGATAAGACGCTGGCGGCCGAGGATCCCTACCGCACGCTACATCAACGCGACACGGACGCCTGCTGTGCGTTGCGCAAAACGCGCCCGCTGCAAAAAGCGTTGCGTGAGTATGATGGCTGGATCACAGGCCGCAAACGCTTTCAAGCCGGCACCCGCGCCGCGCTTGAGTTCTTTGAGGTCGAAGAGTTCACCGGTCGGATCAAAGTCAATCCGCTGGCTCTCTGGGCGCCTGAAGACGTGCGCGCCTATATGGAAGAAAACCGCCTGCCCAAACACCCGATGATTGCGCGGGGATATCCGTCTATTGGCTGTGCGCCCTGCACAAGCCCAGTGAAAGAAGGCGAAGATCCCCGTTCGGGCCGTTGGCGCGGGCAAGCAAAAACCGAATGCGGCATCCATGTCGGCCAAGATGGCTCCATGGTGCGCACAGGAGTAGACGCATGAGTGTTGTAATCACTGACAAAGGCTTTGGGGCCGATGACCTGAATGTGGCCTTCGTGGCCTTGGGCGAGGCTGCCAATTCCGTGGCTGCGCTGGACGTGCCCTCAGACGCTGAGCTGTCCGATCTGGACGCACATCTGAAAGCCGAAGTGATCCGCGTGGATTTCCCTTCCGCCGCAGATGGCCGTGGCTTTACCATCGCGCGCCAACTGCGCCTGAAGGGTTTTCAGGGCCGTCTGCGCGCTCGTGGCCATGTGATCGCCGATCAATATGCCATGGCCCGCCGCTCAGGCTTTGATGAAGTTGAAATTTCAGATGAGCTCGCCCAACGCCAGCCCGAAGACCAGTGGCTCTTCCGCGCCAACTGGCAAGAGCACGACTACCAGAACCGTCTGCGCGCCAAAGCCGCTGACTGACTAAGACGCGGGAATTGCGATCTGCATAGCAGATATGACGCTTTTCCCGCTTCACACACCGCATAGACCTGATAGAGGAAGGGCGACGAGACCGCCCTTATTTTATGATGAACGAGCAAACCGCAGTGACACAAGAGACCGCCACCGAGGCCCCAAAGAAACCTGTTCTGCCTGACGCGCAAAAAGTGCTTGAGGTGAAACATTGGACCGACCGTCTGTTTTCCTTCAAGGTCGAGCGCCCGGCCAGCCTGCGTTTCCGCTCTGGTGAGTTCGTGATGATCGGCCTCATGGGCGACCCGCATCCTGAAACCGGCAAACAAAAACCTCTGCTACGCGCCTATTCCATCGCCTCCCCGAGCTGGGGTGAAGAGATGGAGTTCTATTCGATCAAGGTTCAGGACGGCCCGCTGACCTCTAAGCTGCAGCACATTCAGCCGGGCGACGACATCATCCTGCGTCCAAAGCCTGTGGGCACCCTTGTGCATGACGCGCTGATCCCTGGCAAACGCATCTGGTTCTTTGCCACCGGCACCGGCTTCGCGCCTTTCGCGTCCCTGCTGCGCGAGCCTGAAACCTACGAGAAATTCGACGAAGTCATCATCACGCACACCTGCCGCGAAGCGGACGAACTGACCTATGGGCGCGAACTCATCGAAAGCCTCAAGGACGACGAGCTTCTGAACGAAGTGATCGGCGAGGGTTTCTGGAAAAAGATCAAATACTACCCAACCACCACCCGCGAAGAGAGCGCCAAAATGGGCCGCATCACCGACCTGATGAAATCAGGCGAAGCCTTCGCGGATCTGGGTGTAGAGCCTCTTAACCCAGAGACAGACCGCGCCATGATCTGCGGCAACCTCGCGTTCAACTTGGAACTCAAGGATCTGTTTGAGAACACCTACGGCCTTGAAGAAGGCGCGAATTCTAAGCCAGCACACTACGTCGTGGAAAAAGCCTTCCTCGACTAAGCAATTGCGATACTTACAAAAAAGGCCGCCTCAAACTGGGCGGCCTTTTTCATTTGAGGCACCTCGGGTCAGTTGCCGGAAAGGCTGTTCACCACATTGCCTACAGCATTTTCGACAGCTTCTTCTACCGCGCCTTCCGCAGGTTCCGCCGCTTCATTGGCGGCCTGCGTAGCTTGTTCAACAACGGTTTCCGCTTGCTCTTGAACGGTTTCAACAGCGCTTTGCGCTTGCTCGGTCACGGTTTCGACGACCTCTTGAACCTCTTCGGTCACCACCGGCTCGGCTTCTTCCACCGTTGTGGTCACTGGCATTGTCATGGTTTCCTCAGCGTCTTCCTGCGTGGACAGAGCAAGATAACCCGCAACAACAACCAAAGCCGCGACCCCAATTCCAACAATATATTTCATAAGACATCCTTTCCTATTTCGCAGCGCGTGCAAGCAGCGCTTGGATTGCCCTCAAGAGACGCGCATTGGGGCCAAAGAAATAGGGGGAAACTCCGGAAATTTAACGCATCAACTGTGATTTAGGCGCTTGAAACACCCTGCCTGCGCATATAGCTTACGGCCTCAAATCGGTTAAACCATAAAAGGATCAAAACCATAGCCCGCAGACCCCATAATGCGCCTCCACAGCGCGACACTGGCCCCCGAGTCAACGACGCAATCCGAGCCCCTGAAATCCGCCTGATTGGCGCAGATGGTGACAATGTTGGGGTGGTCCACCCCGCGAAAGCCATGCAAATGGCCGCTGACGCCGAGCTCGACCTCGTTGAAATCTCGCCCAACGCCAATCCGCCGGTCTGCAAGATCATGGACTATGGTAAGTTCAAATACGAACAGCAAAAGCGTGAATCCGAGGCGCGGAAGAAACAGACCGTTATTCAGGTCAAAGAAGTTAAGTTCCGCCCGAACACCGATACGCATGACTATGACGTCAAAATGCGCAACGTGGTGAAGTTCCTGGAAAAAGGCGACAAAGTCAAAGTGACGCTTCGCTTCCGTGGCCGTGAAATGGCGCACCAGAACCTGGGTCGTGAACTGCTGGAGCGCGTGGCCGAGGACATCAAGGAATTGGGCAAAGTCGAAAACATGCCCAAGATGGAAGGCCGTCAGATGACCATGATGGTTGGCCCTCTGCCGAAGTAAACGGCTTTAAATAGAATGCGAAGAACCCGGCCACCGAGCCGGGTTTTTTTATGCGATGCCGCGATCTCCGCGCCACCAGGCCCATGCGTCTTTGTAGTCAAAGGCCAGCGACACAAGGTTGGTCGCCAAGAGAATGGCGAGATAGCTGCGATAGCCCGAAGCGCCACCGTCTGTCGAAAACCCCAGAGCAATCAAAATCACCAAAGGCGTCCAGAGCACCAGATGCGGCAGCGCCATCGCTTTGCCCATCCCCCTGTCGCGCATCATGATCGGCAGGTTAAACGCCATGCCCAGATTGGCCAAAAGCGCGACAGTGATGCCTGACACCGGATCCACCTGCCCCCAGAACCCCAAAGACACTAAATTCACCGGCACCAGCCAAAGAACCATCCAGAGCTTCACCCACATCGGTAACCGCATAAAGCTCGCCCAAATCTCTCCGATCATCCTGTAATCCCTCACATTTCCCCTTCCCCATATGCGCACCATCATTCATTCCACCTAATGGTTGACTGATATCTCACGCAATGTTATTCACCCATATGGTTGAACGAAAGGACGATCCCCAGCTCTCAGAGGTTCTGAAAGCCGCAAGCGACCCCACCCGTCGCGCCATCCTGACGCTGCTCGCTCAGAATGGGGCCGGACGCGTGACCGCCTTGGCCAAGCACTTCGACATGAGCCTCAACGCGGTCTCCAAGCACATCAAAGTGCTGGAACGCGCGGGCCTTGTGACGCGCCGCACCGAATGGCGGGAACATATAATCGAGCTGAACATGGCGCCCTTGCGCCAGATCGACCTTTGGTTCGCCGAGTTGCGATCCATCTGGGCCCTCAGGTTAGAGGCGCTTGAGGATATTTTTAACGAGGAGACTGCCAATGACGACGACTGAGATACGCACGGACCTAAACCTGTCAATTCACCGCGTGATCAAAGCCCCTGCCGAGAAACTCTTTCAGGCGTGGCTTGACCCGGAAATGCTCAAGAAATTCATGCTGCCGGGGCCGAATATGTCCCTGCCTTCTGCCAAGGTCGATGCCCGCGAAGGGGGTCGATTTGACCTGATCATGCGAGATGCCACCGACGACATGCCCCATGGCGGCGTTTACAAAAAGATCGATCCGCATTCTCAGATTATCTTTTCATGGGAAAGCGCATGGTCGCCAGCCGAAAGCGAAGTCACGCTGGATTTCGAGCCCGTCGCCGAAGGCACACGGGTGACCCTGACGCACCAGACGTTTTATGACGAAGAAAAGCGCGACAATCACCAAGCGGGCTGGGGCGCGATCCTCGCTGCTTTGGATGAATTGGCGGCATAGGAGCCCACTTTGGAAACCGAAGCTCTCAACTGGACAGCCATCCTCGTCGGCACCATCGCCGCCTTTTTTGCCGGATGGGCGATCTTTAGCCCCTTCATGTTCGGCAAGACCTGGGCCATCGGCTCACGCATCTCGCCCGAGCCACCCGAGCAAATGCCGTGGATGGCCATGGGGCTCCAAGTAATCGGGCTTTTCCTCTTGGCGCTTGTGATCGGCATGACCGCCCAGATCGAAGCGCTCGCCACCGCGGTCGTTGCCATCCTCGCAGCAGCAGGCATGGTCATGGCACAGGACGCCTTTTCGCAGAAATCCGGCGCAGCGATCCTGATCGATGGGGATATGTGGTGATTTCCGGCGCAATTATGATCGTCTGTCAGGGCATTTTCTGACCCAAGAAAGCGCGCCGCTGATTTAGGCGCGCTTTTCTCGCCAAACCCTCTTTCCGCTCGGGCGCTCTTTGTGTAATTGCCAAGGCATGACCCAAAGCCTGACGATCGCCCGCCCAGACGACTGGCACCTGCACCTGCGCGATGGCGCAATGCTGGAAGCTGTTCTTCCTGAAACCGCCCGCCATTTCGCCCGCGCGATCATCATGCCCAACCTCGTCCCGCCCGTGGTGCGCGGAGACCAGGCCGCCGCCTACCGCGACCGCATTCTGGCCGCATTGCCCGAGGATATGTCCTTTGAGCCGCTGATGACACTCTACCTGACCGAGGACACAGATCCCGAAGACGTCGCCGCCGCCCATGCCTCTGGCCTTGTCAAAGCGGTCAAACTTTATCCCGCAGGCGCGACAACAAACTCCGCCTCAGGCGTCACAAACTTCGAAAAAGTCAAACCGGTGCTCGCGAAAATGGCCGAGATCGGACTGCCTCTCTGCACCCACGGCGAAGTCACACACAATCACGTCGATATCTTTGACCGCGAAGCCGTCTTTATCGACGAAGTCCTCGACCCAATCCGCCGCGAAAACCCTGACCTTAAGGTCGTGATGGAACATATTACCACCTCGACAGCGGCGGATTACGTCAAGTCCAGCGACAAAAACCTCGGCGCGACGATCACCACGCATCATCTGATTATCAACCGCAACCACATCCTCGTGGGCGGGATCAAACCGCATTACTACTGCCTGCCCGTCGCCAAACGCGAAGAGCACCGCATCGCCCTACGCGCCGCCGCCACCTCTGGCGACAAACGCTTCTTCCTTGGCACAGATTCCGCGCCCCACGTCGACGCCGCCAAAGAGACCGGCTGCGGCTGCGCAGGCTGCTTCACCGCGACCAACACCATGGCGCTCCTCGCCCATGTCTTTGAGGAAGACGGCGCGCTCGACAAACTCGAAGGCTTTGCCTCGCTGAATGGCCCCGCCTTCTACGGCCTGCCCGTCAACAGCGGCACGCTCACCCTGACGAAATCAGAGACCGCCACCAAGTTCCCCGACAAGATCCACGGCGGCGACGGCCCCGTCACCGTCTTTGACCCGGGCTTCCCGGTCTATTGGGACGTCACCTGACTTTCTCTTGCCACAAATATCCCCGCCGGAGGCGCAGGCCTCCTCCACAAACGCTTCGCTAAAGGACCGAACACCATGATCCCAACCAGCTTCCCCGATCAAAAGGAAATCGCCCGCCTTACTGCGCGCATGCTGCTTGAGATCAAGGCGGTGAACTTCAAAACCGACGAGCCTTATATCCTCGCCTCTGGCTTGCCGTCCCCAAGCTATATCGACTGCCGCAAGCTCATCTCTTACCCGCGCATTCGCAGCACTCTAATGGATTTCATGTCCGTCACCGTCATGCGCAACGCAGGCTTTGAGGCCTTCACCAATATCGCAGGTGGCGAAACCGCAGGTATCCCGTTCTCGGCATTCGTGGCCGAACGCCTCGCCCTGCCCATGACCTATGTGCGCAAAAAGCCCAAAGGCTATGGCCGCAACGCCCGCATCGAAGGCGTGATGACTGAGGACGATAAAGTCCTTCTGGTCGAAGACCTCACCACCGACGGCGGCTCTAAACTGTCTTTCGTGGACGCGATCCGCGAAACCGGCGCGTCCTGCGGCCACACAGCGGTGATTTTCTACTACGACATCTTCCCCGAGACCGTGAAAATCCTCGGCGATCACGGCGTAGAGCTGCATTACCTTTGCACATGGTGGGACGTGCTGGCCGAGGCCCGCGCGCAGAGCGCATTCCCAGAGGAAACGCTGGCCGAAGTCGAGAAATTCCTCTACGACCCGCGCGCCTGGCAAGAGGCCAATAAGCGCGACTAATTTCAGCAGCGCCTGTGGATGGCCTGTGGACGACTCACAGG
>JABSOU010000129.1 GCA_013215215.1 Cognatishimia sp.
CAGGATCTCTAGTGCGGCCAGCAGTTGCGCTTCAAAGAACTTACCGCGCCGTCCATCAAAGGCCAGCGTCGCAAGGGCTTCGATCACGGGGATATCGCCCTTGAAGGTGCCATAGGCGCTCTCAAGGCCCCAGACCGCGACGACGACTTCTTTCTCGACACCATATTTGCGCTCGATCGCATCAAGCTTTTGGCGATGGTCGCGCAGCGCGGCTTTGCCGTTTTTGATCCGCGTGTCAGAGGCCGCGCTATCGAGATATTCCCAAACAGTCTTGGTAAATTCGTTCTGATTGCGATCCTTGTCGATCACATAAGCGTTGTAGCGCACGCCTTTGAACGCGCGATCCAGCGTGGCTTGGGAAATACCGTTGCGTTTCGCTCGATTCTTGAACCGTTTGATCCAGCCCTGAAAGCGCACTTCGCTGATCTGCTTGGTATCGCCGGCTGCAATACGCTGCAGACCCGGGCGCAGCATAGGGCGTTTTGAGCTGGGCAAAAACGAAGCGGACGTCAGCTTGACCTCGGTCAGGTCAACCCGTGCGACCGGGCGCAAAGAGGTCGTCGGCGCTTCTGAAAGCGCCGGAACTCCGATCATAGCAGCCAATGCTGCCATACATAGAAACTTGCTACGCATTGCTCGCCTCATTCAGGTTCACCTGAGACTTATTGACCCCAGTCTACTCCGGATAGCTGAAAGTAGAAAGAATTCTATCCAATTGAGTCAGTGCTCAGCGCCTTGCTGCCGCAGAATTTCGAGGTATTCCCGCAGCATACGCACCCTGTTGGGGCGGAAGGACGCCTCCATGACCTCGAGATCCTGCATGCGATCCAAGCGGAAGACCCTGTAATCCTTGCGTAAATGGCACCACGCGAAAAGACAGGAGCTCATTTGCATGTAGACGATGCTCAGCGGATCCACCTCTCGGCGAGTCTTCGCCCCCTCGGCATCGCTATAGGCGAAATGAATGCGCCGCTCGTCCCAGACTGCTTTGCGCAGAACACTGGCATCAATGCCGGGTTCCGGCGGGCGCTCCCAGCGTTGCGCCGTCAAAACTGCGTGCTGCAAGCGATTGGCCTGCGCCGAAGGGAGCCGCGCCTTGAGCTTGGCCAAAGCCGCATTTGCCGCCTGCGCTAAGGCCGGGTCACCGACCACCATGACCTCGCGCAGCCCGAGGACCAGAGCCTCGAGTTCTTCGGGTTCAAACCCCAAAGGCGGCAGAGCGGCATCTTCGATCAGAGTATAGCCAAACCCGGCCTCGCCATCGATCACGGCACCAAGCCCGCGTAGGCTGTCGATGTCGCGATAGATCGTGCGGATCGATACGCCCATCTCGTCCGCCAACCCCTGCGCCGTTGCAGGGCTTGGAAGGCTGCGAAGAGCTTGCATCAATTGAAAAAGGCGCGTGGTTCTGGACATAGGACGTCAATACTGCGCACCCCTGACAGTTTCTGGCAAGAGCCTTGAGGGTAGCTTTGAATTTCGCGCTTTGGATTTGAGTATTTTTGGCAAGATGAAAAGCAGGGTTTCATCTTGCGTTAAGTACTCTGGGGGAATGGGCTGAATTTACGCGTAAATTCAGCTCAGGGGGCAAGGCCCCTACCCGCGACGTTTCCGCGAGACTTTGCGGGCTGTTTTGGCGGCGCGCTTTTTGTGCGAGCTTGCCTTGCGTTTCACCGGGCGGCCGCGGCCGCGTTTGGGACCCTGGCTTGGTTTTTTGCCATCGATCTCTAGCAGGTCCAGAACCACGCCACCGGTGACTGGCGCGGCCTCTGCCAGACGCACGACAACACGTTGGCCCAGGTGGATCACCTGCCCGGTTTCCGAGCCAATGAGCGTGTTGCTGTCTTTGTCAAAGTTAAAGTACTCGCGGCCAAGTTCGCGCATGGGCACCAAGCCGTCGGCACCGGTTTCATCGAGCCTGACAAAGACGCCGAATTTAGCAATGCCCGCGATCTTGCCGGTGAATTCATTGCCCAACCGCTCGCTCAGATAGGCGGCGAGGTAGCGGTCTGTTGTGTCGCGTTCTGCCAGCATCGAGCGGCGCTCGGTTTCTGAGATATGACTCGCGGTCTTTTCCAGGTTTTCGATATCCTGCGGCGACAGACCGTCCTCGCCCCAGCCATGCGAGCCGACCAGAGCACGGTGTACGATCAGGTCTGCATAGCGGCGAATGGGCGAAGTGAAATGCGCATAAGATTGCAGCGAGAGGCCGAAGTGACCGAAATTCTGCGGGGAATAGTAAGCCTGCGTCATTGACCGAAGCGTCGACATATTGATGAGTTCGGCCTCATCCGATCCCGCCGCCTCGTTCAACAGGCGATTGAGATGCGCGGTTTTCAAAACCTGCCCTTTGGCCAGATTGAATCCAGAGGCCCGCGCCACCTCGCGCAAGCTGTCGAGTTTCTCAGGCGCAGGCTCCTCGTGAACCCGGAACAGTTGCGGTGCGCCTTTCGCGATCAGGGTCTCGGCAGCCGCGACATTGGCGAGGATCATGAATTCCTCAATCAGGCGGTGGGCGTCCAGACGGTCTCGGAAATTAACGGACGCAACGTCGCCTTCGTCGGTCAACACGACCTTGCGTTCTGGCAGATCCAGCTCCAGCGGTTGACGTTCGGCGCGCGCTATTTTCGTCGCTTCATAGGCCGCATAAAGGGGCGCGATCACATCGTCCATCAAGGCGGCGCAGCGCGCGTTCGGATTGCCGTCTTGCGCCTCTTGCACTTCCTCGTAGTTCAGCGAAGCCACGGATTTCATCATGGCCCGCATGAACCGATGCGAGATCTTATGGCCCTTGGCGTCAAGTTTCATCCGCACGGCCATACAGGCGCGCGGCACGCCTTCGTGCAGCGAGCAGAGGTCTCCCGACAGGCGATCCGGCAACATGGGCACAACGCGATCCGGAAAATAGCTGGTGTTCCCGCGCTTCTTTGCCTCGCGATCCAGCGCTGAACCGGGCGTCACGTAATGGGCCACATCAGCAATCGCGACCCAGACGATATGGCCGCCCGGGTTTTTGGGATCATCATCGGCCTCGGCCCAGCAGGCATCGTCGTGATCGCGCGCATCTGCAGGGTCGATGGTGACCAGAGGCATCTCGCGCAAATCCGTGCGATCTCCGAGGCCTGCGGGCTTAGCCGCGTCCGCCTCAGACACGACCTCATCTGGGAAATCATCGGGAATGCCATGTTGGTGGATCGCAATCAGCGAGACTGCTTTGGGCGCGGTGGGATCTCCGAGCCGGTTGACGATCCGCGCGCGGGGCAAGCCCATGCGGGATTTGGGCCCCGCCTGCTCTGCCTCAACCAACTCGCCATCTTTGGCGCCATTCACAGCACCCTCGGGCACTTGCCACTGTTTGTCGTCGCCCTTGTCGATAGGCAGGATCCGTCCGCCTTCTGACGTTTTGCGGAAGACGCCCAAAACCCGACGTGGATTGGTGCCGATGCGGCGGATAAGGCGGCCTTCGTAGGCGTAGTCTTCGCCCGAGACTTCAGTTAGGCGTGCCAAAAGCCGGTCGCCCGGGCCCAGCGCAGGATCGCTGGGCTTCAGCATCATCAGGATGCGCGGCTCAGCGCCTTCGCCCTGCCATTCCATCGGGCGGGCAAAGAGATCACCGTCGCTATCAACCTCGGACACCTGCAGCACGCTCACAGGCGGCAGCTTTTCGGGATCGCGGTAGGTCTTGTTGCGTTTCTGCAGATGGCCTTCGGCCTCCAGCTCTCGCAACAGGCGTTTCAGATCGATCCGCGCAGCGCCTTTGATGCCAAAGGCTTTGGCGATGTCACGTTTGCTGGTGAGGGTCGGATTGTCAGAGATCCACTCAAGGACCTCTTCTTTTGTCGGCATCTGCATATCTGCCGCCTATCATGGCTGGGATGGAGCGTCACCGAGAAAGTGACTTGAGATCCGCCAAGGTGTCCACGTCCTGAAGCGTTGCTACATGGGCAATCGACAGGCCTTTCATTGTGGCGGCGCTGTCGGCCAAAGCAGTATCCGTTGACCAGCGCACGCCCTCAAACAGACGCGGTGGTACAGGACGCTGTCGTTTCAGGCCGACTAGCCAATAGCCACCGTCGGGTGCAGGTCCAAAGACCGCATCATGATTGCCCAGCGCCTTAAAAGCCTCGCCCACCCGCGCGCGGGTAATGCCCGGAATATCCGCGCCTATGATGCAAACAGGCCCTTTGGGCATGGTGCGAAACACGCGTGCCATGCGATCGCCCAGATTGCCAGAGCCTTGCGGTACACGCGGCAGATGTTCTGGCCAAACGCGACTGGTCATCCCTTCGACATCAGGCGCAACCGCCAAGACAGTTTCCCACCGTGGATCCTCGATGCGCCGTAGCAAACCTGCGACCTGATGGCGGAACCACCAGGCAGAGGCCGTCAGGCCGATATCGCGCCCCAGACGGGTTTTCACACGGCCCGGATGCGGTTCTTTCACCATAATGACCAGCGTTGGCTTCATAGGGATCGCTCCATGTCGCGATGGGGAATGCCTGCGTCCATGTAGCTGGGACCAAAGGCTGTGAACCCAAGGCGCTCGTAAAACCCAATCGCATGTTCTTGCGCGCCAAGCATAGCGCGTGTGACGCCTGAAACCGTCGAAAGGTAAGCAATAGAGGAGCGCACGAGGCTTGCGCCGCATCCTGTGCCGCGGGCGGATTTCACAACGCAGATACGGCCGATTTTGCCTGTGTTCCCTTTGATCAAAATCCGGCAAGTCCCAACGGGCACGCCGTCCATACTGGCCAGAAAATGCACAGCGTCTGGGTCGAGCCCGTCCTGCTCTTCTTTTAGGGATACATTCTGCTCGACGACGAAAACCTCATGGCGCAGCGCCAGACAGGCCACTAAATCATCGCTGCGCTCAATCAAAAGGCTCACGCGAAATAATCCTTGAGGATGCGGCTATAGATCGCTTTGAGCTGGTGGATTTGCTCCACCGGCACATTTTCGTCGACCTGATGCATGGTCTTGCCCACAAGGCCAAATTCCACAACAGGGCAGTGGTTCTTGATGAACCGCGCATCTGAGGTGCCACCGGTCGTGGACAACTCAGGTACCAAACCGGTCTCAGCCTCAACCGCGCGGCTTACAAGGTCAGACAAAGCGCCTGGAGGCGTTATGAAGCTCTCGCCCGAGATCTTAACCGCCATCTCGATCAGGATCCCAGTCTCGTCTGTCACTTTCTGGACCAAGGACTGCATCCACTCGGTCAGGCTTTCGCCAGAATGTGCGTCGTTGAAACGGATGTTGACGGCCGACGAACATTCCGCCGGGATAACATTGGTCGCCTCATTGCCGGTGTCCATGGTTACCACTGCGACAGTAGACGCATCAAAATGCTCGGTTCCGTCATCCAAAGAGTTCGAGGCCATCAGATCCATCAGTTTCGCCATCGCCGGCAGCGGATTGCGCGCGCGATGCGGATAGGCGGAATGGCCTTGCTTGCCGCGATAGGTAAACCAAGCCGTCATCGAGCCGCGACGGCCGATTTTGATCATATCGCCCATAGTCTCCGGGCAGGTCGGCTCGCCAACCAGACAGACGGACATCTTCTCGCCTGCCTCGGTCATATGATCCAGAATAGCTGTTGTGCCATGCAAGGCAGGGCCTTCTTCGTCGCCTGTCACCGTGATCAGGATCGCACCATCCGGCGGCGCGTCCTGCACTAGATCAATCGCAGCCGCCACAAAGGCCGCAACACCTGATTTCATATCCGTGGCACCACGCCCGTACATAATTCCGTCTTTGATTTCCGCTCCAAAAGGATCGACCGTCCAAGCGGCCTCATCACCCACAGGCACCACATCTGTATGGCCGTTGAACCCAAAGGTCTTCGTATGGGCTTTCTCACCCCACCGCGCGACCAGATTGCTGACCTCGCCGCGATCCGTGCGCGTGACCTCAAAGCCCGCCTCCGACAGCATGTCGCCAAGCAAAACCAAAGCGCCGCCCTCTTCGGGCGTCACCGAGGGGCAACGAATTAGGTTGGCCGTAAGCTCTGCGGGATCAATCTGTGTCATGTAGCGCCTCATATGCTTTGCCACTGCGTATCGCGCTTTGAAAGAAAGGGCAAACAGGCCGTTCGCGCTTTCTCTTGCCCAAAATATCTCGGGGTGAGACCCGTCTCGCAAAAGCTCGAGGAGCTTTTGAGGGTCGAACGGGCGGCACCCGGAGGGGCAGCGCCCCTAGTGCTCGACCTGGTCCGAAGTGCTTTCTTCACCGTTAAAGAACGGCGTCATCTGGGCCACGACCACGGAGTTTTCATCCAAAGCGCGCTGCATCAACGCGCGCTCGTCATCGTGGATCTCATGCCCCTGCGCTTCGCGCTCGGCCAATGTGCCATAGCCGGTCACATCCAAAGGCGCCAGATCAGCCTGCTTGAGGATCGCAACGGTTTCACGCACGGCCTCAGCCTCATCCACGCCGGACGCATAGATCATCAAAGCACCTCCGGTCGCGCCATCCGGCAGACCGTCGCCATCCTTGCGACCGACCTGAACCAAAAGCGTGAACGCCTGCTGACGAGAGGGTTTTTTGCGTGGCTTTTCCATAAGTCTGCTTTGTGCGCGGCGCGTGGAAATGTCAAGCGACCCGGAAATGGACTTGCGCAGATATGTTATGACATTACATATATCATCCAGCACAAATCGACAGAGTTTGATGACCAAGAACCTCCGCACCAGCCTCCGCAAAAACCGTCGCTCTGCCCAGCCTATGGCAGAGTTTGACCGCTTGCCCTGCGAGTTGCGCAAGTGGCTGGCGGGCGCGGATCTGCCGTGGTCTGCGAAATCAACCCTCAGGCTCTGGAACAAGGCACTCATCAAACACAATGGCAACCGAGACGCGGCGCTCAGCTACCTGACCCACTGCGAGATCTCTAAAATGAAAAAAGACGCGCCCGAGGTCTGGGGCGCGTCCTATCCGATTGACGATTTGCGCAGCGCTTAGTCGCGCAGCAACTCGTTGATACCGGTCTTAGAGCGGGTCTTTTCGTCCACGCGCTTCACGATCACTGCGCAGTAGAGGTTAATGCCGTTCTTAGAAGGCATGGAGCCTGCAACGACCACCGAATAAGGCGGCACTTCGCCATACATGACTTCGCCGGTCTCACGATCCACGATCTTAGTGGACTGACCAATAAAGACGCCCATACCCAGAACAGACCCTTCGCGGACGATACAACCTTCGACCACCTCAGAGCGAGCGCCGATAAAGCAGTTGTCTTCAATGATGGTTGGGCCTGCTTGCATGGGTTCTAGAACACCGCCAATGCCAACGCCGCCAGAGAGGTGGACGTTCTTCCCGATCTGCGCACAAGAGCCAACAGTCGCCCAAGTGTCGACCATTGTGCCTTCGTCGACATAGGCGCCGAGGTTTACGAAAGACGGCATCAGAACCACGCCCGGCGCGATAAAGGCGGATTTGCGTACAACCGCGTTCGGCACCGCGCGGAAGCCTGCTGCGGACCATTGGTTCTCGCCCCAGCCTTTGAATTTGCTGTCGACCTTGTCCCACCAGCCAGAGCCCTGAGGGCCACCAGATTGCTCTTCCATGTCTTTGATGCGGAAGCCCAGAAGAACCGCTTTCTTGGCCCATTGGTTCACATGCCAGCTGCCATCTTCCAGCTTTTCTGCGACACGCAGCTGACCACCGTCCAGCGCGTTCAGAGTGTCTTCGATGGCTTCACGGGTCTCGCCAGTGGTTGCGGGCGTGATGGTGTCGCGCGCCTCCCAGGCGGCTTCGATGGCAGTTTCGAGCTGTGCATTGGACATGAGAGTCGCTCCGATCAAATAAAGTTGCGCCTTGATAGCGAAAGCCAAAGGCGGCGTCACCCGCCGAATCGGGCGTTTATCGCAGGATTTGCGACATCGCGCGGTTGTGGCTGGTCACGGATGCGGCCAGCGGCTAGCCTGACCACAAAGAAGAGTATTTTGTTGCAGGACCCATTCATGACCACAGATCCCCGCACCCCGTTTCGCGACGCCCATACGGACCGCAGCTCAGCCAAACACGTGCCAGATACGCCGCAGACGCGCCACCCCGCCTATCGCCTAGCCTTTGCGGATGATGATTTCCTGTGTCAGGACGCTTTGCGGCCTG
The DNA here is from genome assembly GCA_013215215.1 of Cognatishimia sp. Classification (GTDB taxonomy): domain Bacteria; phylum Pseudomonadota; class Alphaproteobacteria; order Rhodobacterales; family Rhodobacteraceae; genus Cognatishimia. The sequence goes on from JABSOU010000129.1 coordinate 8,110, forward strand.
TGCGTTTGCAACTGGAACTCTTGAAACCTGAAATGCTGCAGGATGAACAGGGGATCGAAAGCACGATCGTTTTGTTTGGTGGTGCACGCATTCCTGAGCCATCCAAAAAGGATCAGGCGCGCACCCAGACTTTGGCGGATCTTTCCGAGTTCTACGACGAAGCGCGTGAATTCGCGCGGCTGATGACCTTGAAATCCATGGAAACCGGTGGCCGCGAGAATGTGATCGTCA
>JABSOU010000130.1 GCA_013215215.1 Cognatishimia sp.
GTATTCAAGGCACAGGGCTATCGTTAAGGCAATGGTTCTGCCAAGTGTATGGGTTGCAGTGCGCCGAGGTTATCGGGGCATATTTGAGCACAACCTACGCCTTGGGCTAATCGCCCAAGGTGGTCAATCAGTGTCAGATGCGCCCCTCGATCACTGTGAATAGCTGAAATCGAAAGGCGCTTTGACCTTCCGAAGCAAAACAATTTGGCTCCCACGCCTCTTCAACCGCCTAAAGACGGTTTGGAGAAGAATTGCGCTCACTAATTTCCATCATCCTTTTGATAAAAAAAATATGAAATTGGCTCTTCGGATTCTTGCGAATTGGCCAACATGGCTTTCACACATCAATTGAAAGGAAATACCATGCAGAGCCAAATCAACCTGAACGACAAACTGGTAAGCATCAAAACCGTTTGCGAGACCCTGTGTCGGTCTCGCGCAAGCATCTACCGTGACATTCAGCGCGGTGACTTCCCTGAGCCGATCAAGCTCGGCGGTTCTTCCCGCTGGTGCATGTCTGATCTCAACCAAATCATTGATCCCGATTTTCCGTTGGCGGCGTGATCACCGCTTTAGGAACCCACCACATTTAGAAATCAAGGAATGACAATGGCTTTCACCACCGACCTAACAGACGTCGAGGTCCGAAACCTCAAATTGGCGCTCTCCCATCTCATTGATGAGGGAAAACTGGAAGATGCGAGTGCGTTGCTCGATGCAAGCATGGAGCTATCAAAGACCGAAACCGGAGGAATACGCACCTTTCTGCTGCAAGTTTTGTTCGCAGACGCTTGCGGTCAGCTTACCGCATCTTCGAAAACTCGCCTTCACTAAAGGAATAAATAGCATGACCCATTCCACCAATTCACCAAAGCAGCCATTCTGGAAAAATCCGATGACGCACGATCTTCTTCTGACAGGGCAGCTTTCCGCAGCGATTTGCGCCATAACTCAGCACAAGGCGCTCGAATTGCATTCGTCTACCGATGAAGATGATTTCGAACACGTGCAGGCTTCAATAGCAAAAATGAACGGCATCCTCGAAAACGCATTGGATGAGATAGTCAAAAAAATCTGATCTACTTAAGATTGCACTCTGCCCCGCCTTGGCGGGGCTTAGTCGTTTTCGGGGGATGTCCGCGAAGTTGTTCTGGTTCGGGTGCCTCCGTGGGCAAGCGGCGTTGCCTCTCATTCGGCACAAGCCGCGCCTTCAGGGTGTCGCGCAACATGATCAGCTCACGATAAATGCGCCGAATGCGACGCCCACGGCGAAGACGGCGAGGAAGCCCAAGGCGAGCAAGCGCGGGGATCCCCGATTTTCGTCCTGGACGCGGTCGAGTAGGGCTTGGCTGCGGGTGATTTGCTGCCCTTGTGTAGTTTCCAATTGGTCGATGGCCTTGTTCAGGTTCGCCAGTCTGCTTGAATGGTGGTCGATTTCTCGCAGCAGCTTCGATATTCCCGCCACTGCGTTTTCGCTGTTCTGNGATGCTGCCATTGCGCTGCACCTCGTTGTTTCCATTGCTTGCTCCCAATCGAAGGTTTCTTGCATTTTCGTGTTCCTCTTTCAGCTGGTTGATTTCTCGGATGACGGCGTTCGCCTCGGCCCGGGTGCGGCCTTGGTCGATATGTTTCCATTGCTCTTTGCTTGCCTTCTTGGTCTCAGGCCTGGCTCGGGAGCTTGCGCCTTCATGGATCGTGGGAACTCTGTCGATGCCACGGTCTGCAAATGATAGATGGCTGATCTCGGAGTCTGGGCCAAAGTCCCAGCCGCGCATCATTCCGTTGTGAAGTTCAGCCCACATCTTCGCGGTGTTCTCAATGGCGTTTTTGCGTGCCAGACCAAGCGTGCTTTTGGGCCTGCCGCGTCCGCCGGATTTCTGCTGCACATCGAAGAAGACGAGATGTGCGTGGGGATTGTTAATGTCGTTTCCGTGCTGGTCGTGAATGGCTGCGACATAGCCAGCGATCCCTTTGCTCAGACGCTCCGCAAAAGCCCGTGTCAGGACCTCTCTCTGCTCCTGTGAGGCTTCTACAGGGAGGGCAATCACAAACCGCTCACAAACGCGCCCCTTGCGCCTCTTCGCCTCTTCTTCAGCGAGGGTGGCAGTCTTCGGACAAGTGCCGCCTGTAAGCCGTTCCTGCATCACTACACGCGCTGCTTTGGGCCGGGTGATGTAACGAAGATGGGCCGCTGTTTGGCCCATCTTTGCCGCACGGGATGCAACCGTTCGCTTTTCCGAGAATGTCTTTACCGAATGCCGAAACGAAAACAGTGCCATGGGTTCGCTGCGGGTGGCGTGGATAAAAACCATGTTTTTATCCGTTGTGCGCCTTCCCTATCTCCTTGTTCGGATTGGAAATAGGAAACTGCCCATGCAATCGAAAAAAATGGACATACTGGCCGACAAGCGGAAGCAAACCGGCCAACTGTTGAAGATGCTTGCCATCTACTGCCGCAACCACCGGCTGGTTGATGTTGAACTCGGGGAATTAACGGCGAAGACACAGGACACCATCGGGAATGAGATTGTCGATTTGTTCGTGGAACGCATCCAGCACCACCAAATGAAAACGCCCCCGAAACCGGGGGCGCATAATGATGGCAGTATGCCGAATTACAGGGGCCGATCTCGCAGTTAATGCAGGGTCGGAGCATCAGCCCCCGCGTCGTCCTCGATCACTTCGACGCTTGAAGCATACCGATAAGCAGCTCCGTTTTTCTCAACCGACCCGGCCTTTTCCAGTGTGCCCAGTGTGCGGCTGATGGCGCGGCGGAAGGTGTCCTGATTGTCGCGGATTTCGTTGAATGGTTCGCCGACCAACCCAGCAATTTCCTTCTGGCTGAACCATTTTTCAGGGTCATGCTTTGCCATGCCTTTCAGCAGGCGCAGCACCTCGTTTGCCCGTGCGCCGGAAATTGCGGGCTTGGCGCTGGACTTTTTCGGTCTCGCATCACTAATGACCAAAGAGTTGTCGTGCTTGAATGGCACCGCCATGGGGACGGTGGCCGGGTAGGGATTTGAGCAGGTCCAAGGCGGCTTGCGACAATGGCAGGCGTTGGCTGCGGCTTTCACCGGAAGTGGCTTTTACCTCGGGCTTGACCCAGACCCCATTCAGAAAGTCGATATCCTGCCAGCGGGAATTGGCGACCTCCTCGCGTCGAGCCAAGGTCAGCAAAAGAAACCGCATGGCGGCAGGTCCGAAGTCGTTCTTCGGCAGTATATTTCGACGGCGGATTTTCTCCGGTGCCGGGTATTGCAACAGAGGGACGATGGCCGCGATTTCTTCTGCATTCAACACGCGTTCACGCTTGCCCCTGATGGTCGGGTCGTCGCTTGCAGGATCATGGATACGGCGAAGCTCTGCCACATTCAGGCGCTTGGGGCGACCCGCTCCGATTTTGCCGAACTTGCGGCCACGATTCGCGGCCCAGTCGAGCACTGGCGACAGGTAAGACAACGCGCGGGATACTTGACCGTTCGCAGTCGTTTTCCCTTTCAGGGGGCGAACGGGTTTGTAGGCATTGGCTACCACAGCGAAATCCTCCGCAGTCAATGTCTCTACAGGCCTGTCGAGCAACGGCTGGAAGACTCGCTCGATGGTGTTTCGTGTGTAGGCGGACGAGTCAGCGCCACCACGAGACCGCCAGCTTTTCCGGTTCTTGGCAAATACGGGCTGCACTTCGACGACGAGTTCTCGCAGAGTGATGTCATCAAACTTGGCGACGGAAGGGGCGGATGGTTTTTCCAACCCCAAGAGTTGCACTTCCTTCCGGAGTTCGTTGGCTGTGGCGCGGGCGCTCTTGAGCGAGACCTCCGGATAAGTGCCGATTGTGTAGGTGGTGTATTTTCCTGCCTTGTTGCGGAGCATGGCCGCAAAGGTGATCCGTCCGGATGGCGATACACGGGCTTTCAGGCCCGGGCATTTTCCGTCAGTGTATTGAAACCGCTTGCCTGTAGGCTTGATGTTCTGGATAAAACGATCCGTGAAGTCTTTGGTTTTGCTGTTGGCTTTCGTAGACATTGAGTGCTCCTCGCATTGTTTGCGAAGTGCAAATTGGCGGGTCATCCCATTTCCGAACCGGGACTGCACGGGACTGCAAAACCTGGTGGATTGCCTGAAATCGGGTGAGACAACCTGATACAACCGGTGCGGCGGCATGTCGCATGCGTGTCCCCGATTTTCCCTGTGGTTTCAGGCGTTAGGCTGTCTCACCCTGTCCCAAACCGTGCCGGCCGATAGCAGCAAGACCAGAGCGCAGAATGATTGAAAATCCTCGTGTCGGTGGTTCGATTCCGCCCCCGGGCACCATTTAAATAAGAAAAACAGACTGTTATATTTTTGTGGGTTCGCCTTCGTGCCGATCTATGCCATGTTTTAGCCTACCAATTGGCTACTAATGGCAAGTCATGCAAACCAAGATTACCCAGCGAACGCTAGCTCAGCTAGACGCAACAGGAAATCGATTCTTCGTTTGGGATACNAGCCTGACGGGCTTTGGGATCGAGGTGTCCGCGAAGGGCAGGGCTTCCTTTGTTTGCGAAACGAGGATCAAAGGCACTCGAAAGAAGGTGCGTAAGAAGATTGGGCTGGTGGACCTCCTACCTTTGGATGATGCGAGGCAGGAAGCCCGCAGCCTTCTACTAAAGGCATCCCAAGGTTTAGATATTCGCTTTGAAGTCGATGTATTGGAGGAAATGCCGCTAACAATCGGAAAAGCGGTTAGCGATTACATTTCAGCAAAGCGGCACAAACTGGCCCCTAGCACCCTGCGGGACTATCGCGTGACGTTTAACAGCTGCCTTTCAGATTGGGAGAACCTGCCCACCAAGCAATTATCGGGACAGATGGTCGCCGAACGGTACAACGATCTACTAGGCTCAAAGTCCGCTGCATACTGTAACAAAGTCATGCGAAACCTAAGGGCGGCACTTAATTTTCACGGAGTAGAGCCAAACCCGGTCAAGTACCTGAGTAGAAGGAGCCTTCTTGCAGAAGCCCGCCCAAGGAATCGTTTCCTTAATAGCAACGAGATTAGCAGTGTGTACGGCACCTACTATATGTCCGAAGACCCAGTGGGCAGAGTGGTGTTGTTCTGCCTCTTAACCGGCGCTCGAAAGAACGAAGCCCTCAAACTGACATGGGCTGACATCACTTCGCACACTATTGAGTTTCGCGGAGACATCCANAAGAANCAAAAGCCGCATTATGTTCCCAGNTTAGGCNTCCTAAATCNATTNCTGGGTGAGCAAGGCAGCCCCAATGAACTTGTACTAGGGTACACAAAGGACTCATTCAGAAAGCCCTTTGAGCGGTTCAAACGAAGGCAGGATTTCCGTAATTGGCCCCACTGGACAATGCACGATCTGCGGCGGACATTTTCGGAGCATATGAACCTGATCGGTTATACTCCGAGCGAAGTGTCTTTAGCCTCCAATCGTAGCGATACGTCCGTAACCGTAAAACATTATCTTGGCGGTCAATTAGCTAAAGAGAATTTGCTTCGGCGGATGTACGCAGACCTTCAGCGGCAAGTGATTTATTATTTTGAGGAAGGCGGCAGGCCACACCCTATGGTTGCACCTGTTGATTATGAACCTTACTGCGAACCTGAGCAAACCGAGCTTAGCCAAGAGGAGTGGGAGGAATATCAGCGCTCACTGGAAGAAAAATCAGATTTATTTGACTTTTGATCCCACGCCCACATCAAGTCGGACACAAGAAGCCCCTAAGCGCTTCGCAGGAAGCCACTTGCCCAGCGCGCCCAGCATTACTCAACTATGCACCGACGGGCCTCTCAGCAGCCCTCTCAGCGCCTCTCGGGACATGGTTTACGGCACAAGTACCGGCAGGAATTTGCTAAGAGTAGGTCAGACAGAAACCCCAATCCTTTCAGATGGTTAGTCTGTGTTTGTGGCTTAGGTTTCATGCACTTTTAGTGATATTCCAGCCTGTAAAAAAATGTTATATTTCATATACTTAAACATCCATTGGCAAGAAGTTTTATACTCCATACGCCAACTCCATTGCCAACATTACCTTAGTCCGGGATTACCAACGAACCCTTTAAGTTTGTTCGTTACGCCCGGCGTCAACTCTCAGCGTCTGAAGTCGCAGCTGTTCGCCGTCGAGTTGCTTAATCAATTCAATCGAGTTTTGCGTTAGCTCCGCGCTCACGCATCGCGAAAGAATTGCGGTTGAATTCTTGAGGCTCGCTTAGAACAAGACCTAACAGTGGCCCTCAGCACTTAGCGGAGCGGTTATCAACACTTGGTCAGATCGGTTAGAATTGTATTGCTGGCTGAGCATTTTTCTTGAGGCGTTCCAAAAGTTGATTGGTTTCCTGTGGCGGCAACATCTTACGAACCGGTTTGGGACTTTTGCACATAAGCTCGGGGAACAACTCTTTGAGTTCATCGAGAGCCTTTTCATCCAAGGTCTGTAAAGTCATTTCTCCTAGGTACAATGATTCCGCCTCAGCCCTTTCTGCGAACAGTATTTCATGCTGTTCACACAACACGTGGTAATACGTCACGTGATCTAGGCTATCGTCTAGGAAAACACCTGGCAAAGCGGTTAACCTTTTAGCAGCAACCAGTAGTTCTGCAGACTCCGCAAAGCGTTCAGCGACTCGAGAACGTAAAAGCAACCGGTGCTGTTGGGAAAGCAGTAGATCACGTGCTGGCAGGCCCTGACCCAAAGCACCAGACGTTATCCGCACTGGCTGCGCTGCACCTGTCGCGTTACGTTTGGCTGAGCCAATCCACAAAACTCTCTGAGCGCCGTTGTCGCGAGTCTCTACAAAATCTCCAACTTCCAGATCCTCAATCGCGCAAGGCCCGACTGGCGTCAAAATTTGTGTGCCTTGAACAAAACATGTAACGAAATCCCAGGTTTCGCGTGAGCCCGTCATCCCGCCATAACGGTTGCCCAACAGACTATCTAAAGTCAGGGAGCGGATAGCGCCCGCTTCCAAGTTCGCCATATCCGCATTGTTAGAAAACTCAGGAGCGAGATAGGTGTTGCCGTCGGTGTCTTGAAAGATCACTGCAGAAATTGTGGCGGTTGATCCATCAATATAGGTGATCGTCGCGTTGTAAACCGCAGTTCCGTCAAACGTTTGGGCCGGGCCGCCGTCGATGGAAAATGTATCATTTGATTTGTTGTTGTTCATATCATAGGCGGTGCGATGGCCGCCTGAGAAGGAGTCTGCGCTCAACGTTTGAAAATCGTTGACGAGCGCGTCGCCCTCTCCACCAAAAGTCATACCAACCAAACTGGATGCATTTTCTGACGTGAAGTTTCCTTCCGTGGTGTCGATGTTTGCAAGTTGTCCAAGGGAGATAACATTAAATGTTGTAGGCATCTAAATCTGGGCTCCGTTCTAGCTGGCTGATCACCTTGCAGCATTGACCTTAGCCTAGACACCGCTCTTTGATAAGAGGGGATTATCTAGCGATAACCCTAGATATCTCAAATGGAACGGGTTGATTGTGAGCCATCTATTTTCCTATGAAAGGCGGAGGGTACTGCGAGTTAACTATCAAATTCGATCGAAAACACTATGAATGGCGTCGAACGCAGAGCAACGCGATTTACGATAGCGTGGACTTTGAACACCCAAACACTTCATTTCTTTTATGAACCGATATTTCCCAGCTTTGGGCTGGAAAAGCCCGGTGGCATTGTGACCGAGTATTGCTCCCCCGATTACAAATCATCCGCATGGCGCCGAGTGCTTGTACGCACTAACTTTCAAACTCTGTCAATTGGGCGGGGCTTAAAAGTGGCAAGTGTTGTTCTAATTTCTGCGAGCCCTTAATAATTGAAGCCTCCATAGCATATACTTCTGATGCCCAAGCCAAACTTGCAAAAAATGCGTTGTATATCTGATTCGACAATACGGTTAGATTGCACGTTAGTTTGTGCACACAGTCACTGTAAGTTTTTCTGCGGTGATCTTCCGAATTGGCACTCGTTCTGCTATCCAAAATTAAAACAGGCAAATAAGGGTCAAGCATTTTAAAAAGTCGAAAATAGCCTTCTATTTGCTTATCAATGTCATGATCCAGAACAATCATTGCCAAGCCAGTTTGGTAAGGATCTTCGGATAAAGTAACGAACAAATCATTCAGATTATTTGATCTAGTAACACGAAAACCTAAGGTGTCTAGCAACATTGATAGTCGCGAAAACACCTCGTCACTGCCCGCACATAAGTCAACTCTGTTAGTCCTGAAGGCCGAAGGTTCACAATGCCCGCGCTCAACTAGCACTTGCCAGTCAATATCATGATTCTTCTTGAAGTCTATTTCAAACATTTCAGCTATCTATTCCGCTCTCGATAGTCACTCGGAGAAACGTTAAAAGATCGAATGAAGCTTCGCCGCATTCGATCAGCGCTTGAAAAACCCGTTTCTCTCGCTATGTCTTCCAAAGATTTTTCGGATAGCTCCAGATGGCTTTTTGCTTTGTGAAGTCGAATTGTTTCCACGTATTTGGTTGGTGTCGACCCTACTTCCCTGGTAAATCTTCGGTGAAAATTCCTCGGACTCATGTGTACTTGCTCAGCCATGGAATAGACGTTCAGATTTAAGTGGAGATTATTTTTAGCCCAGACAATCGCTTTCTCTATTGGTGTGCTGATCGAATTAGAGTTTGG
>JABSOU010000131.1 GCA_013215215.1 Cognatishimia sp.
TACGTTGAAAGCATTCTTCTCATCGTGCGCCCGGTATTTTTTGGACTTACGAATGGTTTTCTTCAGAACAGGGTGTGTGAAGCGACGCTCGACAGACACGGTTACGGTTTGTTCGTTTGCGTTGCTGGTGACAACACCTTGAAGGATACGCTTAGGCATGTCTCAAACTCCTTATTCTGCGGCCGAAGCGGCTTTTTCGTTCAGGATGGTTTTTACACGTGCGGCTTGACGGCGTGCTGCCTTGATGCCCGCAGTGTTTTCCAACTGACCGGTTGCTTGCTGAAAGCGCAGGTTGAAGCTTTCTTTCTTGAGCTTAACGAGTTCATCGCGAAGCTCGTCTGCGGATTTATCACGCAGTTCATTGGCGTTCATGTCGCCTTTTCCTTCTCTTACACCAGAGGGCGCCTAACATTATGTTTAGGGTGACCCTTGGACCTGGTGGACCAACAAAAAACACACGAATCCCGTCGCCGGGAATCGTGAGATGCCGCTTACTATGGGGTTTGAGGGGTTAGGGCAAGGGAATTATTCAAGTTTTTAAGGGGTAAAGCCCTCTAAACGTCCCTGAAACCAGATCAAACTTGGATAGGCGCAGATCCAGATCCAGAAAAACCGGTTTAGCCCGAAAAGAAAGGCATTTGCGAGGTGGAATGTGGCTGCTATCGCAAGGCCCGCGTAAAGCGCAACCGGATGCAGCAGAGCCAGAGGGAACAGCACCTCAAACCCCATCACGCCCCAGCTCATCACTTGCAATAGACGCGGGTGAGCAGCCCAGCCCCGCAAGCTCTCTGACACCGGATAGGCCGAGAAGGTAAAGACATCCACCAAGGCCTGCCCCGACCGCCATTCAGGCTTCACGATCTTCACATAGCCCGACACGAAGTAAGACAGCACCAACTGCACCGCGAGATAGGCCATTGCAAGCTCTGCCCACAAAGGCGACGGGCCGATTTGCGCGACCATCAGACATGTCACGATCAAGATCGTCATCTTGTCAGAGCCACCATTGTAGGGTCCGCCAAACCGATGCAGATGTACCAGCGAGGTCGAAAACAGCCCCAACAGCGCAAAGCCCGTCGTCACCCCGCTCAGCACCCACAGACACAAAGCGATGCGCAAGGCAAAGAGCGTCCTGCCCTTATCGCGCAAATGCTCGAGCCCCTGCTGGATCATCGCAAGCGCCAACATGACCTCGGTGACTCGCATGGCCAGATCCAGCGTCATAGATACGCCTCCGCCGCAAACAGCTCGCTCGTATAGATCACCTCGGAGATCAGTTCCTCACCCTCGCGCATCACAAAGACCAACCGGAACTGCAGCTGCCCATCCGCCCGATGCGCCTCAGCCACCAGGCGCATCAGCTCATCTCGACTGTGATCACTGGGCGCCGCCACCAGTCGCTCTGCCAAAGCCACCGCATAAAGCTGCGTATTGCGCGCATGATTGCTGAACATCCGCGCAGCCATCCGCCCCACCGAAAGATGCGCAGGCTTCGGATGGCTCTCACGCCACGCCCCACCCTTCTCGCGATATTCCACACGCGGGGACGGCCCCACAGTCATGAAAAACCGCCAGCTCGGGAACAACACCGGCATCAGCAAAGAAAACGTACGCGCAATCATACCCTTTGATACCGCCCGCCGTTTACAGGAGCTTTAAACCTTCCCCCAAAACCCATGCGGCGCTATGAGGGGCCATGGCCCAAATCGACTCTCTCTTTGTGACCCGCCTTTACCGTGCTGCTTTGTCCGAGCACGCCCCTGCCATCGACGCGCAGGAGCTCGAGCAATCCTGCCTTGTGATCGCCGAGGACGATGACGCGGGTCATGACTGGTGCGAAGCCAATAACTATCCGGGCTATACCTCCTATGCGTCTCTAACCGACCTGCCCTGGCGGTTCCCGATCTTTGCGGATCTGGTGAAGGTGCTTGACCAACACGTCGCCGCCTTTGCCGAGGATTTGGAACTCGACCTCGACGGCCGTGCGCTGGGGCTAGAAGACCTCTGGATCAACATCCTCCCCGAAGGCGGCAGCCACGGCAGCCACATCCACCCGCACTCAGTAATCTCTGGCACAACCTATGTGACCATGCCCGAGGGCACCTCGGCGTTGAAACTCGAAGACCCGCGCCACGCGATGATGATGGCGCATCCGCCGCGCTGCAAAGACGCACGCCGGGATCTGCGGACGTTTATCTATGAGACACCAAAGGTGGGTGACGTGCTATTGTGGGAAAGCTATTTGCGCCACGAAGTGCCGACGAATATGGCCGAGGACGAGCGGATCTCGGTGAGTTTTAATTATAAGTGGGCTTGAGAAAGGCGTTCGTGTTCTGAACGTCTAAACCAAACGAAAACCCCCGCCGCTTGCGCGCCGGGGGCCAATCTCTTGCCGTAGGGTGGGGTTTCACCCCACCAACGCCTTACCAGTCCTCGCGGACCACAACGCGGGTTTTCACCGGCAGTTTCATCGCAGCCAGACGCAGCGCTTCGCGCGCGACTTCGTCGTTGACACCGTCGATTTCAAACATCACGCGGCCAGGCTTTACCTTGCAAGCCCAGTAATCCACGGAACCTTTACCTTTACCCATACGAACTTCGACAGGCTTAGAGGTCACTGGAGTGTCTGGGAAGATGCGGATCCAAACACGGCCCTGACGTTTCATGTGGCGGGTCATCGCGCGGCGAGCTGCCTCGATCTGACGCGCAGTCACACGCTCGGGCGTGGTTGCTTTGAGGCCGTAGGAGCCGAAGTTCAGAGTGGAACCACCCTTGGCTTCGCCTTTGATGCGGCCCTTCTGCATCTTGCGGAATTTAGTACGCTTTGGTTGAAGCATTGATCAGTCTCCCTTAGCGACGACCGCCACCTGCACCGCGAGGTGCTGGGCCGTCCTGGAGTTCTTGAGCGCGACGATCACGTGCTGCTGGATCGTGTTCCATGATCTCACCTTTGAAGATCCAGGTTTTGATCCCGATGATGCCATAAGGCGTCATCGCTTCAGCATGTGCGTAGTCGATGTCTGCACGCAGGGTGTGAAGAGGCACGCGGCCTTCACGGTACCACTCGGTCCGTGCGATTTCCGCGCCGCCCAGACGGCCCGCAACATTCACACGAATACCCAGTGCGCCCATGCGCATTGCGTTCTGAACCGCGCGCTTCATGGCACGACGGAAAGACACACGGCGTTCCAGCTGTTGTGCGATGGACTCGCCAACCAGAGCCGCGTCGAGTTCCGGCTTGCGCACTTCGACGATGTTCAGGTGCAGTTCAGAGTCGGTCATCGCAGCGATTTTCTTGCGCAGAACTTCGATGTCTGCACCTTTCTTACCGATGATGACGCCTGGACGTGCGGTGTGGATCGTGACGCGGCACTTTTTGTGCGGACGTTCGATGATCACACGTGCAACACCAGCTTGCTTGCACTCAGTTTTTACGAATTCACGGATCTTCAGGTCTTCGAGCAACAGGTTGCCGTAGTCCTTCGTGTCCGCGTACCAGCGGCTGTCCCAGGTGCGGTTGACCTGAAGACGCATACCGATTGGGTTTACCTTATGTCCCATTAGGCTTGCTCCTCAACTTGACGCACCTTGATGGTGATCTCAGCAAATGGCTTGATGATCTTACCGAAACGACCACGGGCCCGAGGGCGACCGCGCTTCATGGTCAGGTTCTTACCTACGTAAGCCTCTGCCACGATCAGCTCGTCGACATCCAGGTTGTGGTTGTTTTCAGCATTGGCAATCGCGGACTGAAGACATTTCTTCACATCTGCTGCGACACGCTTGTTAGAGAAAGTCAGGTCGGTCAGAGCCTTCTCGACTTTCTTGCCGCGGATCATGCCAGCAACCAGGTTCAGTTTCTGCGGGGAAGTGCGGAGCATGCGCAGTTTTGCCATTGCTTCGTTATCTGCCACGCGGCGGGGGTTCTTTGCCTTGCCCATGACTTACTTCCGTTTCGCTTTTTTGTCAGCCGCGTGGCCATAATAGGTCCGAGTCGGGGAATATTCGCCGAACTTCTGACCGATCATCTCTTCGGTGACGTTAACAGGAACATGCTTCTGGCCGTTGTACACACCAAACGTCAGGCCAACGAACTGTGGCAGGATGGTGGAACGACGGGACCAGATCTTGATCACTTCGTTGCGACCGCTTTCGCGAGCCGCTTCTGCCTTTTTGAGGACATAAGAGTCGACAAAAGGACCTTTCCAAACAGAGCGAGACATATCTTAACGCCCTTTCTTCTTGGCGTGACGCGAGCGGATAATAAGCTTTTGCGACGCTTTGTTCTTGTTGCGGGTGCGCTTGCCTTTGGTTGGCTTACCCCAAGGTGTCACTGGGTGACGACCACCAGAGGTACGACCTTCACCACCACCGTGTGGGTGGTCGATTGGGTTCATAACAACACCACGGACGGACGGGCGGATGCCTTTGTGGCGCATACGACCGGCTTTACCGTAGTTCTGGTTAGAGTTGTCTGGGTTGGATACCGCACCGATGGTGGCCATGCATTCCTGACGGACCATGCGCAGTTCGCCTGACGACAAGCGGATCTGAGCGTAGCCACCGTCACGACCCACGAACTGAGCGTAAGTACCAGCTGCACGGGCGATCTGGCCGCCTTTGCCTGGTTTCAGCTCGATGTTGTGGATGATGGTACCAATAGGCATGCCAGAGAATGGCATTGCGTTGCCCGGCTTGATGTCAGCCTTAGCCGACGCGATGACCTGATCGCCAACTGCCAGACGCTGAGGCGCCAGGATGTAGGCTTGCTCGCCATCTTCATACTTGATGAGTGCGATGAACGCGGTCCGGTTCGGGTCGTATTCGATCCGCTCTACAGTTGCCGCGACATCAAACTTATTGCGTTTGAAATCAACGATCCGGTACAGACGCTTTGCGCCACCGCCACGACGACGAGAAGTGATCCGTCCGGTGTTGTTCCGGCCGCCCGACTTGGTCAAACCCTCGGTAAGGGATTTGACAGGACGTCCTTTCCAAAGCTCCGAACGGTCGATCAGAACCAGCCCACGCTGGCCCGGCGTCGTCGGTTTATACGACTTGAGTGCCATGTTTACTGTCTTCCGTTTTAGCAGTGCGAGCCGAGGTTATTAGGCCTTGGTCCCGCGATGTAAGCCCCCCGAAGGTGGCAGGTATATAGGCCCCCGAAGGTGCCCAAGAAAAAAGCAACAGGCCCCAGAACGAATCTGAGGCCGGAAGCGATGGCTGCGTTTAGCAGGGATGGGGGGTGGTGGCAATGGGCTTTCCCTTTAAATCCAACGTTGCAAAGCCGTCCCGCGGGGTGGCGCTTCCAACTTGTAAATCGACCCCTTTATCCCAGCCAAACCCGTCAGGCCTATCCAGCCACCACACCGTATCCAAAAGCACCGCCCCATGGGGGCGGGACGGCGCTTGGCGCAGCGGCCTGCGGCCTTGATTCCGCGCAGGTCTGCGATTGAGAAACCCAAAAAGAAAAACCCCAGCCGAGGCCGGGGTCTTACATCTAACTGTTTAGCAGCTTAAACCAACGCCAGATCCACAGCGCTCTCGCGGCCGTCTCGGCCGGATTGCAGCTCGTAGCTGACCTTCTGATTGTCCGCCAGCGTGCGCAGGCCAGATTGCTCCAGCGCGCGGATGTGCACGAACACGTCCTTGCCGCCATCTTCAGGTGCGATAAAGCCTTAGCCTTTTGTTTCGTTGAACCATTTTACGGTGCCAGTAGCCATCCCGTTGTCTCCTAAAATCATGCTGCCCACATCAGGCGGCAGCCCGGCCAGCGTCTTGGCAAGATCGAATGCAAAACGCCGGTGAAGGAGAAGAGGTCGATAAACTATAACGTAGCCCCATCGGGCTATCTTAGCCCCCACGTCACGTCAAACGAAAAAGGCCCCCGCAATCTGCGGAGGCCCCTAAAGTCTCTCGTGAAAGGTGACTTACAGTCCGGTGGACACGTCGATTGTGTTGCCCTCTTCGAGCGTCACATATGCTTTTTTCACGTCCTTACGCTTACCCTGGATGCCACGGAAGCGTTTGGTTTTACCTTTAGTGATCGTGGTGTTAACCGCTTTGACCTTCACACCAAACAGAGCCTCTACGGCCTCTTTGATCTGAGGTTTGTTGCTGTCGATCGCCACTTCAAAGACAACCGCGCCGTTTTCGGACGCCATAGTCGCTTTTTCAGTGATGACCGGCTTGCGGATCACGTCGTAGTGTTCTGCCTTCGCGCTCATTTCAGTCGAGCCTCCAGTGCTTCGACACCTGCTTTGGTGATCACCAGAGTGTCACGCTTGAGGATGTCATAAACGTTTGCGCCCATTGTTGGCAGGATATCCAGACCTTCAATGTTTGCGGCTGCTTTCTTGAACTCTGCGTTCGCTTCAGCGCCGTCAATGACCAGAGCACGCTTCCAGCCTAGGTTTTTCACCTGTTTGGCCAGAGCCGCGGTCTTGCCTTCTGCGGCTGCGTCTTCGATCACAACCAGCTCGCCTGCTTTCGCTTTCGCGGACAGAGCGTGCTTGAGGCCCAGCTTGCGGAACTTTTTCGGCAGGTCGTGGCCGTGGGAACGGACAACAGGACCTTTATAGATGCCACCACCGCGGAAGATCGGCGCGTTGCGGTCACCGTGGCGTGCGCCGCCGGTGCCTTTTTGGCGATAGATCTTTTTGGTGGAGTAAGAGGTCTCGGAGCGGGTCTTCACCTTGTGAGTGCCGGCTTGTGCGTTGTTACGCTGCCAACGGACCACACGGTGCAGGATGTCCGCGCGAGGCTCCAGACCGAACAGGTCCTCAGAGAGCTCAACGGAACCGGCTTTGCCGCCGTCCAGTTTGATCACATCAAGTTTCATGCTTCACCACCTTCCGCAGGTGCTTCTTCAGCAGGTGCTTCAGTTGCAGCAGATTTCACTGCGGCTGGGAACGGTACGTTCTCAGGCAGTTTCTTTTTGACGGCATCCTTAACGGTCACCCAGCCACCTTTGGAGCCAGGTACGGCGCCTTTGATGAACACGAGACCACGGTCGGCGTCGGTTTTAACAACCTCAAGGTTCTGCGTGGTAACGCGAACCGCACCCATGTGACCTGCCATTTTCTTACCTTTGAAAACGCGGCCTGGGTTTTGACACTGACCTGTCGAGCCGTGCGAACGGTGAGAGATAGACACACCGTGAGACGCGCGCAGACCACCGAAGTTGTGGCGCTTCATCGCACCGGCAAAACCTTTACCGATAGATGTGCCCGCAACGTCGACTTTCTGACCCAGAACAAAGTGCTCGGCAGAGATCTCTGCACCGACTTCGATCAGGTTGTCTTCGCTCACGCGGAACTCAGCCACTTTGCGCTTTGGCTCAACTTTTGCTTTCGCAAAATGGCCACGCATCGCTTTAGAGGTACGCTTGGCTTTGGCTGCACCGGCGCCGAGCTGAACAGCAGTATAGCCGTCACGGTCTGCGGTGCGCTGGTCTACAACTTGCAGACCGTCAAGGGAAAGAACGGTCACAGGGATCTGCTTGCCGTCTTCCATGAACAAGCGGGTCATGCCCACTTTCTTCGCGATAATTCCGGAACGCATGTTCAGCCCCCTTAAACAGAGATCTGAACGTCAACGCCCGCCGCCAGATCGAGCTTCATCAGCGCGTCAACGGTCTGTGGGGTTGGGTTCACGATGTCGAGCAGACGCTTGTGCGTACGGATCTCGAACTGATCACGAGATTTCTTGTCTACGTGTGGACCACGCAGAACGGTGAATTTCTCGATTTTATTGGGCAGAGGGATCGGGCCACGCACGTCAGCGCCAGTGCGCTTTGCAGTGTTAACGATTTCCTGAGTGCTGGCGTCCAGTACACGGTAATCGAAAGCCTTCAGCCGAATGCGAATGTTTTGACTTTGCATTTCGTCAGCCTTTTTTAGGCGTTGGAGTTGAGAGGAGGATCTGCGACCACCGCGAACCCTCATCGAACCCGAAAAGGCGGGAATCACCCCGCCTTAGCGTTCACTTGAGAACTCGCGCGGTATATGGCGCGAAGGCCTTGTTGGCAAGGGGTTTTTGTGAAGGGGTGCAGGCTGGGCAGCGCCCGACCTCGGGTGGGCGCGCTTTGGCGGCGTGGGGCGGTTTATCTCGCCGCATATTTTCAACATCGCGTATGATGAAACGCTGGATAAAGCACCCTCCAGTACGGGAGGTCTGGCGCGACCCGGCGGCGCTTTGCGCCTAGATCTGGGTTGTATTCAAAAGACCGCCTTAAAACCAAAGTACTCCCGAACAAAATTAGATTATTCCGGCCGAAGGACCTTCTTCATGAATCAACGACAG
>JABSOU010000132.1 GCA_013215215.1 Cognatishimia sp.
CGCAAAATTTGGAACATCATCTCGCCCTTACGCATGGTCGAGGCGTTTTCGATTTCCAGCTTTTCGGCCATAGCCAGCAAGGCTTTGGGGCTTTGCGCCTTCAGATCGGAAAGCGCGAGTTTATTCTCGGACATAGAGACACCCTAGACAGCCTCACGTGAGGCCAGATTAGATTTTTCATTTCATCAGGAAACACATGGCCCGGACGGGCCTGTTGGAACCTTAGATATAGGTTTTCGCGTGTGAGTCAAATCACCGCGTCAGAATTTCACCACAACAGAGAGCACGATCAACACCATTAGCAAAGTCGGCACTTCGTTCATCATGCGATATTGGCGACCGGTGAGTTTGTTTTCGCCCTTCTCAAAGTCTTTGCGGCGCATCATCAGCCAGTGATGAAACCAGGTCATTCCAAGAATGCCGACAAGCTTCGTATAGGGCCACACAGCACTCCAATCCACGATCCCCGGGGTCAGCGCCAAAAGAAGACCAAAGAGCCACACAGCCCCGCTTGCAGGCCCTATGATCACTTTCAGGAGCTTGTACTCCATGATCTGGAAAGTCTCATCAAGTTGATCCCCCTTCTTAGCCCGCTCCACGTGATACACGTAGAGACGTGGTAGATAGAAAAGACCGGCCATCCAGGCGATCACAGCCATAATGTGAAAGGCTTTGATCCAAGGATAGGAAATAGCCAGGATATCGGACATGTCTTGGGACCTGCTCTGATCACTCTCAATAATAATATATATAGAAAGAAAGTTGATTTGGTAGTGCGACAAATTTCTGTGGATTATCGAGTTTTACGGGCCTTACCCACAGGGGTATAAAAAGCGTCTCAAATTGGAAATTTCACGGGGAAACCGGTGTTGATCAAAATTAATATATAAATTTCAACGAGTTGTGAATTGTGGCAGAAATGTGGCCGTGTGGATAATTCCTTGTATAAAAATTGCAGTCGCCCGGTTTTCACATATAGACAGTTATCCATATCCAGCGCGGAGAAGATTGGAACATCGCCCTCGAAATATCCCCTATCGCGGGGATGCTTAATCTGTCACTGACTCCTCAACAAAGAATACACGCGGACTTGCACGGTTTTTGCACCAAGTTACCCACATGACCCAAAGTTTGATCCTTGCCTCTTCTTCCGAGATCCGCGCGCAGCTTTTGCGCAATGCGGGCGTATCTTTTGACGTAAAGCCCACCCGCGTGGACGAAGAGCTTATCAAGCAAAGCCTGATCGCCGAAGGTCATACGCCACGGGATATCTCGGATGCTCTGGCTGAAGCAAAGGCTTTGCGCGGCAGTGCGAAATCGCCGGGGGCTTTGGTTGTGGGCTGCGATCAGGTGTTGGATTTCGAAGTGCAGCTTCTGTCCAAGCCCGCGTCCATCGAAGAGGCCCGCGCGCAGCTCCTTGCCCTGCGGAATAAACGACATACGCTCTATTCAGCCGCAGTGATTTGCGAGGACGGCAAGCCGATCTGGCGGCATATTGGTCAGGTCAGATTGTTCATGCGGGACTTTTCTGAGGCGTATCTGGACGACTATCTCGCGCGCAACTGGGACTCTGTTCAGTATTCCGTCGGAGGCTATAAGTTGGAAGAAGAAGGCATCCGTCTGTTTGCGCGCGTCGATGGCGATTATTTTAACGTTCTTGGCTTGCCTCTACTGGAACTTTTGTCCTTCCTGACTCTCAGAGGAGATCTGCCCAAATGAGTCATCCAAAGATCCCATTGGCCGGCGTGATCGGTCATCCGATTGCCCACTCAAAGTCCCCGAAACTGCACGGACACTGGCTCAAGGAACATGGGCTTGACGGACATTACGTTCCGATTGATGTCGCGCCGGAAAACCTCGAGGCCGTTCTGCGCATGATGCCCAAGATGGGATATGTCGGCGCGAATGTGACCATTCCCCACAAAGAACGCGCTTTGGAAATCGCGGATCAGGTGACAGACCGCGCGACATTGATCGGGGCTGCAAATACGCTGATTTTCCTCGAAGATGGGAAGATTCTGGCTGATAACACAGATGGTTACGGTTTTATTCAAAATCTCAGGAATGGCGCACCCGATTGGGATCCGACCGCGGGCGCGGCCGTTGTTCTGGGCGCAGGTGGAGCCGCGCGGGCGGTTTTGGCCTCGCTTTTGGATGTCGGTGTTCCCGAAATTCTTTTGTCCAACCGAACCCGCGCCCGCGCCGAGCAATTGCGCGATGATTTCGGTGCGCGCATCAAAGTGATCGAGTGGGTGCAGGCCGGCAACGTCATGGAAGACGGGGCGACCGTTGTGAACACGACCTCGTTGGGCATGACCGGTAAACCTGAGTTGCGGGTGCCTTTGGATGGATTGAACGCAGTCGCCGTGGTGACCGATTTGGTCTATACGCCTTTGATGACAAACTTCCTGGAAACCGCGCACGCAAAGGGATGCACCACAGTCGATGGTTTAGGCATGTTGCTACATCAGGCGGTTCCCGGGTTTGAGCGCTGGTTCGGCCCGCGTCCCGAAGTCACGAATGATGTGCGCCGTGTGATGCTCAGATGACGTTCAAACTTGGATTGACCGGCTCCATCGGCATGGGGAAATCCACCACGGCCAAGATCTTTGCAGATCTGGGCTGCGCGGTCTGGGATGCCGATGCGGCGGTGCATCGGCTTTATTCCAAGGGCGGCGCGGCTGTTGCGCCTTTGGCGGAGTTGTTCCCGTCGGCGGTGCAGGACGGTGCCTTGTCTCGTGACGCGCTGAAATCCCTGATTTCAGAGGATCCCAGCGTTTTGAGCGCTCTGGAAAAGATCGTGCATCCTTTGGTGGCTCAGGACCGGGCGGATTTCATCGCGCAAAGCGACGCGGACGTGACGGTCTTGGATATTCCTTTGCTCTTTGAAACCGGCTCCGAAGGGACAATGGACGCGGTCGTTTGCGTATCCGTGCCACCTGATGTGCAAGAAGCGCGCGTTTTGGCGCGTGGCACGATGACCAAAGAGACATTTGAGGCAATCCGTGCAAAGCAGCTGCCTAACGATGACAAATGCGCGCGCTCCGATTACGTTGTGATCACCGACACATTGGATCACGCTAAATCGCAGGTGGAAATGATCCTGAGCACCATCAGAAAAGGCCTCAATGATGCGTGAAATCGTATTGGATACGGAAACGACAGGATTTGACCCCGAATCTGGCGACCGCATCGTGGAAATCGGCTGTGTCGAGCTCAACAACCACATGCCGACGGGCGAGACCTATCACGTCTATATCAATCCCGAACGCATGATGCCGGAAGACGCCTTCGGCGTGCATGGGATTGGTCCGGATTTGCTGGAACCGCCGCGGGATCCCGAACCTGGACAGGTCCTTCTGCGTGACAAACCGGTCTTCGCCAAGGTCGGCCAGAGCTTTCTGGATTTCGTGGGCGACGCGAAGCTTGTCATTCACAACGCGGCCTTTGATATGAAGTTCCTGAACGCCGAGCTTAAGTGGATGAACCTACCGCAACTGCCATGGGAGCGGGCGGTCGATACGTTGGCGATTGCGCGAAAGAAATTCCCAGGCTCTCCGGCGTCATTGGATGCTTTGTGCCGCCGTTTTGGCATCGACAACAGCAACCGGACTTTGCACGGCGCGCTTTTGGACTCCGAAATTCTGGCCGAAGTTTATCTGGAGCTGATCGGCGGGCGTCAGCCGGATTTCGCTCTGTCAAATGTGGCTGGCGCTGGCGGAGCAGGCCCCGCTGCAGACGACTGGCGGCCGCAACCGCGCAGTACTCCCTTGTCGTCTCGGATCACAGACGAAGAGCGCGCCGCGCACAGTCAATTCGTTGAAAAGATGGGAGAAGATGCGCTCTGGACGAAAATGTCCTAACGCGCGGGATCCGGAAATTTTGAAAATTTCCGACGTCGATGTCTTTGAAAGACATCGTTTATAGGCATCATAGAGGGCGCTCCGATCAAGAACGCCCTCCAATTTCTTAAGCGTCGAGCTTCTTCTCGCCAGCCGCCGCCTGTGCCGCCGCCAATTGCTGACGATAAAGCGCCACAAAGTCGATCTGATCCAGGTTCAGCGGCGGGAAGCCACCGTCGCGCGTGATGTCGGACACGATCCGACGCACGAATGGGAAGATCTGACGTGGGCATTCGATCATCAGGAACGGATGCAGCTGTTCCTGTGGCACGCCTTCGACGTGGAAGATGCCGACATAATCCAGCTCCAGCACAAAGAAGATATCGTCGCCCTCTTTCGCTTTAGAGGTGATGTTCAGCTTCATGCTGATGTCGAACTGATGCTCGGTCGGACGTTTTTTCGCGTCCAGCTTCACCTGCACCTGAATGTCAGGCTGAACTTCGCCCGTCACACCCTTTTGCGCGAGGATGTTTTCAAAAGAAATGTCGCGGATGAACTGACCCAGCACGTTCATCTTGACTTGAGGCGCCTGTGGCGCAGCTGCGCCTTCGGTCTCTGCCATATTCGTCTCCACTGTTAAAACTTGCGCGGAGGCTTAGCAGGTCCGCGAGGTACCCTCAATGCTTGGTCCAGCCAGAAGGCGGATGCGTTGGCTTTTTGCCAGACTCTGTGTCGATATCCACGTCGATATCCATGAACTCACCGTCAATCACGTCATCCTTGCCGGTGCGTGCCCGGAAATGCATGGAGTTGCCATCGCCCATGGTCTGAAACCCCTGCACATGCACACGGGTCTTGGCGTAATTGATAATCGCCAGCCGAACGGGAGGCATCAACAGCGCAAAACCCACCGCATCGGTGAAAAAGCCGGGCGTCAAAAGCAGAGCGCCAGCAAAGAGGATCATCGCCCCATGGGCCAGATGTTCGGTCGGATCACTCAGTTGTGAAAAGCTCTGACGCAGGTTTGCAAGCGCGGTGAAACCCTGCGCGCGCACCAGATATGTGCCCAGAATCGCCGTCACAATCACGATCGCCAAAGTCGGAAAAAGTCCAATGGCTCCGCCGACTTGCACGAAAAGCGCGATCTCGATCAACGGAACGGCCAAAAAGGCCACAAACAACCACATTTTCATCCACTCCTTGGCGGTTTCGGCTAAGGTGGACTTGATTGCCCACCTGACTTACATAAGTCCCTTAGGACACAGTTTAAATAGTCTACACGAGGACCGCATGAATTCGCCGATTATCCAGCTTTTGGTGCTAGCAGGTATTGCTATCTTTTTGATCCTGCGCCTGCGCAACGTGCTGGGCACACGTGATGGCTATGAGCCGCCACGCGAAATGTCGGCGCCAGCCGCGCGTCGCACCCCTGATTTCGAAGTGATCGAAGGCGGGCCGGACCTTGATATCGTCGATCACGTTCCAGAGGACAGCGATGCGGCCAAAGCTCTGGCTAGCATGAAAGCCGCCGAGCCAAGCTTTGGCGTAAGCGACTTCCTTGGCGGCGCAAAAGGCGCGTATGAGATGATCCTCATGGGCTTTGAAAACGGCGACATTGATCAGATCAAACCGTTCATCTCTGAAGAGGTCTATGAGGCCTTCCTCAGCGTGATCGCCGCGCGCGAAGATCAGGGCCTGACGGTCGATGCGCAGTTCATCGGCGTGCGTGAGACCACTCTGGTGGATGCAACCTTTGACGACGCATCGCGAATGGCCGAAGTTACCGTGCGTTTTGTGGGTGAACTGGTCTATGCCGTCCGCAATGAGGCAGGCGAGATCGTCGAAGGCGACGAAAAGCAAAGCAAGAAACAAAAGGACGTCTGGACCTTTGCGCGTAGCATGGGCTCGGATGATCCAAATTGGCAGCTGGTCGCTACATCCGAGTAACCCTCGCCGCGTGGCTTGGGATTCTGCTTTGGGGCGCCGGTGATCCGCGCCCCGCCTTGGCAGAGACGGACTATCAAATACTGGATTTTGACGACCTGAACGGGTGGGCGGCAGACGATCATCGCGCTGCCCTTTCTGCCTTTATGGAGACCTGTCCCGATCTTAAAGACCAGGACTGGCGCACGCTCTGCGCCATTGCGCCGAGTTTCGGGGATGCGACGCTGTTTTTCGAACTGCTCTTCCGTCCCGTGGAGATTTCTGACAAACGCGCCGCGCTGTTCACAGGCTATTTTGAACCGGAAATGAATGGATCGCGCGTGCAAACCACGCGCTTCCGCTATCCGGTTTACCGTAAGCCCCCCGAGGTACGGGAAGGTTCGCTCTGGAAATCCCGGCGCGAGATCGAGACCACGGATATTATGAAGAACCGCGGCCTCGAGATTGCTTGGGTCGATGATCCAACGGCTTTGTTTTTCACGCAGATCCAAGGGTCAGGGCGCATCAGACTGCAGGATGGCAGTTATATCAGGCTAGGCTATCGCGCCTCAAACGGGTTCCGCTATCGCTCGGTTGGTGCGGAATTGGTGCGGCGGGGGATCTACAAAAGCCATCAGGTCTCAGCCAAAGTCATCGGCAATTGGGTGCGTCGCAACGGCGTGGCAGGCGAAGAATTGCTGCGGCACAATCCGGGCTATGTGTTCTTCCGTGTCATTCGAAATGTGCCTGCCCACAAGGGACCGCTGGGTGCAATGAACCGCCCTTTAACCAAACTCCGGTCTGCCGCGGTCGACCCGCGCTATGTGAAACTCGGCGCGCCGGTTTGGATCGAGAAACGCGGCGCTGATCCGATCAACCAGCTTTTCATCGCGCAGGACACCGGATCCGCGATCAAGGGCGCGCAACGGGCGGATATCTTTTTCGGCACCGGCGAGGCGGCGGGTCACGCCGCAGGACGCTTGCGTGATCCGGGTCGGATGATAGTACTGCTGCCGATTCAGCGCGCTTATGCGTTGTTGCCCGAGACGGTAATGTGACCAAACGCAAACTCAGCAAAGACGAACAGGACCTTTGGCAGAAAGTGGCAAAGACCGCAGATCCTCTGCATGATCTGCCGCCCAACTTCGCGCCAAAGACAGCCATGCCCAAACGCATCGAGGTCTCACCCCCCGAGGCCCCAGCGTCTTTGCCAAAGTTCAAGATCGGCGCAAAATCGCGCGATGCGACGCCTGGCAACAACCTTGCCCCAACCCTGTCCGAGCGTCTGGCCGAGGAACTGGTCCGCATGGACCAAAAGGCCTTTCAACGGCTGAAACGCGGTCGCCTTTATCCTGAAGCGCGCATCGACTTGCACGGGATGACGTTGGATCAGGCCCACCCCGCCCTGACCGGATTTATCATGCGATCTTATGCCGAAGGCATGCGACTGGTTCTGGTGATCACCGGCAAGGGAAAGGCGCGCGATGACGGCGGCCCGATCCCTGTGCGCTTTGGCGTCCTGAAACATCAGGTGCCGCAGTGGCTCAAGATGGCGCCCTTGGGGCCGATCGTTTTGCAGGTGACCGAGGCGCATCAAAAGCACGGCGGCTCTGGAGCTTATTACGTTTATCTCAGACGCGTGCGTTAATCCGACGCCCGTTTCGGGAAAAGGATCCACTGTACCGCGTTTTCAGCTCTCTTTAAGGTAGATCCCAACAACTGACCACTCGCGCGTATCTGATTTTCACCAAAGACCTGCGAATTGATCGCCCGCTCAAGTTCGGGATCGCTGAGAAATTCCATCAATTCTGCCGAGGATCCGACGGTGAAATGGTCCCCGCTCCGCCCGTTGCTGAACTCCGTCACATCAATCACAAGGATCGGGTAGTCGCGTAGCTGCTCGATATCGCTTTCTCGGCCCAGGCGTTGGGGGCGGCCATTGACCAGTTCCGAAATCTCAAGCGCGCGGTCTCTTTGCGATAAAAAGACCACAAAGGGTTGCGGCAGGTTCGGAATGCGCGCGAGCTGGCTGTGGAAGACGTCGATATCAATATCAGGCGAGATCAGTACGACGCCTTGTAGGTTGCGTTTGGACCAACCCGGGCGTTGGATTTCGATCTGGCGCAGTGTCTCCATCGTCAGCATAGCGCCCATGGAGTGCGCTACCAAAAGCGTGCGTTTCGGGGCAACTTGGCTGATCGAAAACAACGTGTCCTGCAGCGCGTCCCGGCTGAAAATCATACTGTCGTGGTCGTTCGCATAGCCCACAATCTGCGCGGCACTCGGCCAGGAAAACAACACGGATACGCCGGGTGGCTGCATGTCGTGATCGACTTGCGCCAGGCGAAACAGGCCTTCGGAGTAGCTGGTGTTATAGCCATGCACAAAGAGCGTCACGTCGCGATCTGCAGAGGGGTGAGACGCCAGAGATTTCCGCAGATCGCCTTGGAAGCTGGATTTAGAACCCAGCTCTGTCTGC
>JABSOU010000133.1 GCA_013215215.1 Cognatishimia sp.
CGTCAGGATGCTGCGCGCTCTAAGCTATTTTCCAAACTCGCCAAGGAAATCACCGTGGCGGCGAAAATGGGCGACCCTGATCCCGACAAGAACCCGCGCCTGCGTTTGGCCGTGAAAGAAGCCAAGAGCCAGTCTGTGCCTAAGGACGTGATCGAACGCGCGATCAAAAAGGCGATCGGTGGTGATGCGGAGAACTATGATGAGATCCGCTATGAGGGCTATGGCCCCAATGGCGTGGCTGTCATCGTTGAAACCATGACCGACAACAAAAACCGTACTGCGTCGACTGTGCGTTCCACATTCTCCAAGAATGGCGGAAACCTGGGTGAGACCGGTTCTGTGGGTTTCATGTTCGAGCGCAAAGGCGAGGTGGTTTATCCAGCCGATGCGGGCGATGCGGACGATATCATGATGTCTGCCATTGAAGCAGGGGCTGAGGATGTGGAAAGCTCGGAAGACGGGCATATCATTTATTGCGCGGACACGGATCTGAATGATGTGTCTAATGCTCTTGAAGCTGATCTTGGGGAATCTGAATCCACCAAGCTGATCTGGAAACCGACGACCACAACAGAGCTTGGCCTTGAAGACATGCAAAAGCTGATGAAGCTGGTGGATGCGCTTGAAGACGATG
Organism: Cognatishimia sp.; assembly: GCA_013215215.1. GTDB lineage: Bacteria > Pseudomonadota > Alphaproteobacteria > Rhodobacterales > Rhodobacteraceae > Cognatishimia. The sequence continues at coordinate 635 of JABSOU010000133.1, forward strand.
ATGACGTGCAGCGCGTCACCACGAATTTCGAAGCCTCAGACGAGGTGATGGCGCAGCTTTAAGCCACGCCATGTCTGACAGCGAAGGCCGCTCCAAAAGGGGCGGCTTTATTTTTTGGTGATGATCCCCGCGTCATACAGTTCATTCTTGTGGGGGTACCACAGTGCCCGACGGTCTTCGTTGAAGTAGCGATTGATGAACGCCGGGCTGATCTGTTGCTGTTCAAAAAAGCTCTGATCTTGCAAGCGCTCCACGTCTGTTTCGACGAATGGCATCACTTGTTTGAAATCAAGCCCATACCGGTGAAAACCCAGTTTCGCGCCAGGGCCCATCGTGCGGTTTGCGCCTGCGGTAAAGGCCAACAGACAGCTGGCGCTGCATTCTTGGACGACATGCGTGTCCAGACCATACTGAAGCACGCGTTGCGCGAGCTTGCGAGCTTCATTTAGGTTGCCGCCGGGGCTGTTCAGGGTAATTTGCCGTAGATCTTGAGAGTTCGCCAAAAGTGCGTCCAGATCTCCCATCATGCCAGACGACATGATGCCATCATACGTGAGGACCTGCCCGTCCAATGACATATGAACCCGAAATCGTTTTTGAGGAGCGCGGGATTCCATTACGGCTGGATTCTGCAACTGGCTGGTTCTACGTTCCCAATCCGCCCGATTGCCAGACAGGGCCTTATCGACGACGGAAAAGGCAAGGAACCAAAAGTAGAACGTCAATATGCCTGCTGCTACAAAGCCCAAAGAGGCCGCAGTCACACTCCAGAACCGTCCTGTCTGGTTCAGGTACAGGCTCGAGGCACTGACAAACCGCACCACCTGAAAGGCAAAGACAAATAGGTCTAGGAAGATCAGAAAGCCGAAAGGCCAGGCAACGCCGGGATTGAACGTCAGCAAAATCGCAAACAGGCTGAGCATTCCGATCCGCAGCAACAATCCAGTCACCCAAAGGGCGCTGGAAAAACTGGGGCCCATCCTCACGGCATATGGGTTGATCGCACTCATGGTGCACCTTTCAGAATACGGTTTCTGTTACATCCGATTCTGCATGCTGATCTGTCAGGATTGTGGCAGCTTCGTGCGCGCAGTTTGGCAAATTGACCTGGTGAGCTCTGCGATTGTATTGCGCCAGATGCGGCTGGTTTGCCAATAAAGCGGGACGCGCCAGCTTGTATTCTTCATCAAAGGGACCAGCCTGCCACTGTCAATTTCTTCGTTGATCACGTCTATATGTTCCATGCCCCAACCCAGACCCACGCGCATCATCTTTATAAAGCCTGTTTCAGAGGGCAGCGAGTGCAGGGGTGGTGAGATTGATTTTCCGAACTCTTGTTCCATCCAGCTTTGCCACGCCAAATCCTTAGGATTAAAACGAATAACAGGCGCACGCGAAAGGCTCTCTAGGGTCACGCCATCGGCAAAATAGGTTTCTACAAATTTCGGAGATGCGACAGGCAGATAGGTCATGTAACCGAGCGCATGGCAATCGCATCCGGCGATGGGCTTGGGCGAGTGTGTGAATGCTCCGACCACTTGCCCGCTTTCCAAAAGCGCATCTGTGTACTCCGGGTGGTCTACGCGAAAGTCAAAGAGGAATTCCTGATCCGTATTTAATGCGTCAAAGAACCAGGACGACAGAGTATCTACATTCACCGCGAGGCTAATCGGCACCGGACTATCGCCGGCCTTGTGACCGAGTTCGCGGGCCAAGACCCTTTCAAGAGCCTCAACTTGCTCTGAATGGGCCGCTATTCTGAGGCCCGTTTCGGTTCCTAAACACGGGACTTCCCGGCGCACAAGGCGCGAGCCGATCACCTCTTCGAGGTGCTTAATGCGTTGCGACACTGCGGATTGGGTGATACCCATTTCCTTCGCCGCGGCCTCAAAGCTGCCCGTCCGCAATACAGTCGACAGCGTCCTAAGTCTTTCCGGATCGAGCTTCATAAGAATCTCTAATTTGGATTAAGATATATTAATTTGTGTAATGGGGTGATGTTGATATTACAAGTCATACCAAGAGAGGCCTTCATGATCTCTTCGTTATCAGCCGGATTTGCGCTCGGCTTGTCACTCATCTTGGCGATCGGCGCACAGAATTCGTTTGTTTTACGTCAGGGATTGAGGGGAGAGTTCGTTCTTCCTATGGTCCTTACCTGCGCCATTTCCGACGCGATCTTGATCGTTGCAGGCGTGGCAGGGTTCGGCGCTTTGGTCGATGCGGCACCACTGGCAGTGGATATCGCGAGATGGGGCGGAGCGGCGTTCTTGGTGGTATATGGCGCTCTAAATTTCGCGTCTGCAATCAGAGGCGGCAGCTCCCTGGCATCAGAGGGCGCCAATGCACCAAAGTTGAGCAAGGCAATTGGGACGTGCCTTGTTCTAACTTGGTTAAACCCTCATGTTTATCTGGATACAGTGGTGCTGTTGGGCGGCATCTCGGCCACCTATGACAACTCGTGGATCTTTGCGATCGGAGCTGTCTGCGCGAGCTTTACCTTCTTTTTCTCATTGGGATATGGCGCGGCTCTGTTGCGAGGTTTTTTCACCAACCCGCTGTCCTGGCGCATTCTGGATGTGCTCGTGGGCGTGACGATGTGGGCGATTGCAGCGAGCTTATTGCTGAACCACTAGCCGCCCTTGAGCAACAGATCCGCCACCCGCCGCGCTTCCATCCGCGCGGCTTTCGCGTCTACGGGGCCGGGGTTCATCGCGGCCTCTAGCCAGACGCCGTCCATATAATTTTGCAGCGCCTGCTGAACGGTCGCCAAACGGTTCTCCGGCAAAAGATACCGCAGTTCGGCGCGGAAATGACTGGTGACGCGCATCCGGTTCACGCGCTGCAACCGCGCGAGGCCCTCGTGGTAAGGCGCATTCGACCAGAATTGCAGCCAGATCGAACAGGTCGCCGAGGTAAAGAGCGTCTCATCGAAATTCGCATCCAGCCCGGCCATAAGGCGATCATAGGGGGTTTGGGCCGTCTTAAGATGGCGCAAATTCGCCGCTTTCAAAGTACGCAGAACCCGCTGCATCACCGCCTGGATCAACTGATCCTTGGAGCCGAAGTAATAGTTGATGCTCGCCGCCGTAGACCCTGCCTCTTTGGCGATATCGGTCATCGTGACCTGCGCATAGCCATGCTCTGCAATCGCTTGGATTGCGGCGTCAATCAGCTCTTCATTGCGAATGTCACGGATGCGTTTCTTGCTCATAGCTTGTCTATAGCGTGGTTTGCGCATCGGAAAAGGCTTTTCTGGCGCAGGTACGTCAAAAAATTAAATGACCATTTAAATTTTTGTTTTGCTCTTTAAGTTCCGCATTGGTAGGGTCGCGGACGCTTGGATGCGCACCCGTTTGGATTCGCGCGATCCGGTAAGTTTGAAGGCAAAGCAGAACGACAATGACCACACAGCCCACCGCCAGCCATTTCATCAATGGCGCCTATGTCGAGGACACCTCAGGCACCGAAATCCCGGTGATTTTCCCGGCCACCGGGGAGGTGATCGCGACGGTCTATTCCGCGACGCCTGCGATCATCGATCAAGCGTTGGAGGCTGCAAAAGCTGCGCAAAAGGCTTGGGCCAAGATGACGGGCACAGAACGCGGCCGCATTCTGCGCCGCGCCGCAGACATGATCCGCGACCGAAATCACGAGCTCTCGGTGCTGGAGACCTATGACACCGGCAAGCCGTTGCAGGAAACGCTGGTCGCCGACGCCACATCCGGTGCCGACGCGCTGGAATATTTCGGAGGCCTCGCAGCCACACTCACGGGCGAGCATATTCCGATGGGCGAGGATTGGGTCTACACGGTGCGCGAGGCTTTGGGCGTTTGTGTGGGGATCGGCGCGTGGAATTACCCAACCCAGATCGCCTGCTGGAAAGGCGCGCCGGCCTTGGCCTGTGGCAATGCGATGATCTTTAAGCCATCGGAAACCACGCCGCTTTGCGCTTTGAAGGTCGCCGAGATCCTGCATGAAGCAGGCCTGCCTGCGGGGCTTTACAATGTGGTGCAAGGCCTCGGAGATGTCGGCGCGTCTCTGGTGAATGACCCGCGCGTGGACAAGGTCTCGCTGACGGGCTCTGTTCCGACGGGCAAGAAGGTCTATGCCGCGGCCGCCTCGGGCATGAAACACGTTACGATGGAGCTGGGCGGTAAGTCGCCTCTGATCATCTTTGACGATGCGGATATCGAGAACGCCGTGGGTGGCGCCATCAACGGGAATTTCTATTCCTCGGGGCAGGTCTGTTCCAACGGCACGCGGGTTTTTGTGCATAAAAACATCAAAGAGGCCTTCCTCAAGCGTCTGTCCGAACGGCTTGAGGGCGCGGTCCTTGGCAACCCCCTGGATGAGGCCGTGAACTTTGGCCCCATGGTCAGTGAGCGGCAGATGGGGATCGTTCTGGAGTATATCGCGAAAGGCAAAGCCGAAGGTGCACGCCTTGTAGCCGGAGGCGAGCGCGTCGATATGGAAGGCTTTTTCGTAGCTCCCACGGTATTCGCAGATGTCACCGACGAGATGACTATCGCCCAAGAAGAGATCTTTGGCCCGGTCATGGCCGTGCTTGATTTCGACGACGACGACGACGTGATCGCCCGGGCCAATGCCACCGAATTCGGCCTATCCGCTGGCGTCTTCACCCGCGACCTGACCCGTGCCCACCGCGTCATCGGCGCTTTGGAAGCGGGAAGCTGTTTCATCAATTCATACAACGACGCGCCGGTCGAAGCCCCATTCGGCGGGGTCAAAGCCTCGGGCGTGGGCCGTGAAAACAGCAAGGAAGCGATCCAGCACTATAGCCAAGTCAAATCAGTCTACGTCCGCATGGGCGACGTCGAAGCGGCATTCTAGGAGGGGCGTTCATGCGAGCAGATTATGTGATCGTCGGCGCGGGCTCTGCGGGTTGTGCCATGGCCTATCGCCTGTCCGAGGCGGGCAAATCCGTGATCATCATCGAACATGGCGGCACGGACGCGGGCCCTCTGATCCAAATGCCTGCCGCGTTGAGCTATCCGATGAACATGAGCCTCTATGATTGGGGCTATAGCACGCTGCCCGAGCCGCATTTGGACGGTCGCCGTCTGGTCACACCTCGCGGTAAGGTTATCGGCGGGTCGAGTTCCATTAACGGCATGGTCTATGTGCGCGGGCACGCAGGCGACTATGACCACTGGGCCGAAAGCGGCGCACAGGGCTGGTCCTATGCCGATGTGCTGCCCTATTTCAAACGCATGGAGACCTGGCACGAAAGCGGGCAGGGCGGCGACCCGGATTGGCGTGGCAAAACCGGCCCTCTGCATATCTCGCGCGGGCCACAGGACAACCCTCTTCACGCGGCGTTCGTCGAGGCGGGCCGTCAGGCGGGCTATCCTGTCACCAGCGATTACAATGGCGAGCAACAAGAGGGCTTTGGCCCGATGGAGATGACCGTCCATAAGGGGCGGCGCTGGTCGGCGGCGAATGCGTATCTGAAGCCTGCGTTGAAGCGTGAGAACTGTACTTTGGTGCGGGGATTGGCCTGCAAAGTCGTCACTGACGAAGGCCGCGCAACAGGTGTCGAGATCGAACGAAATGGGCGCAAAGAGGTCATTCATGCCTCAACCGAGGTGATCCTTGCTGCGAGTTCGCTGAATTCGCCAAAGCTCTTGATGCTGTCGGGTATTGGCCCAGCCGCGCATCTAGCGGAACATGGCATCGACGTCGTCGCAGATCGTCCCGGCGTAGGCCAAAACCTGCAGGACCATCTGGAGCTTTATCTGCAGATGGCGTCCAAACAACCGATTACGCTCTACAAATACTGGAACCTCTTTGGGAAGGCTCTGATTGGGGCGCAATGGCTGTTCACAAAAACTGGTCTTGGTGCGTCCAACCAGTTTGAATCCGCCGCCTTCATTCGCAGCAAGGCAGGTGTGCAATACCCTGATATTCAATATCATTTCCTGCCAATCGCCGTGCGCTATGACGGCAAAGTCGCCGCCGAAGGCCACGGGTTCCAAGCCCATGTCGGCCCCATGCGCAGCGGCTCTCGTGGAGAGGTCACCTTGGCCAGTGCCGACCCCAAAGCCGCGCCCAATATCCTGTTTAACTATATGTCGACCGAGCAGGACTGGATCGATTTCCGCCAGTGCATCCGCCTAACGCGCGAGATCTTTGACCAAGAGGCCTTTGCGCCCTTCGTCAAACACGAGATCCAGCCCGGCGCGACCTTGCAAACGGACGACGAGCTGGACGGTTTCATCCGCGAACACGTCGAAAGCGCCTATCACCCCTGTGGCACCTGTCGCATGGGCGCGCTGGAGGATCCGATGAGCGTGGTAGATTCCGATTGCCGCGTGATTGGCGTGGACAATCTGCGCGTGGCCGACAGCTCGATCTTCCCACGGATCACCAATGGCAATCTCAATGGCCCGTCGATCATGACAGGCGAAAAGGCGTCAGATCATATCCTTGGGCGCAGCTTGCCTGCCGCCAATGATCAACCTTGGTTCAACCCAAACTGGGAGGTCTCGCAGCGCTAAAGCCCGAGGTCTTTCAAAGCCATATGACCGAACAGCTGCGTCAGGATCCCGCTGGCCCAGAGGTTCACGTGATTGGCATCCGGCACGCGCATGATCTTTTTCTTCGACGAGCCCGCTGCGTCGTAAACCGCTTGCCCTTGGGAAATAGGAACAACGCGGTCCCTCTTGCCATGGATTACCAACAGGGGCAGGGACATCTCTGCAGCGCGCTCGTCACTGTTCCAGGAGTCCATGAAAATCGGCGCAACCCGCCCGATGTCACTCACGGTGGCCTGAGCCATATCCGAAATGGATGAGAACGGCGCTTCAAGGACGATGCCAGTGGGCAGATCCTGGTCACCAGAGGCTTCAAGCGCCTCGATTAGTCCAAGGCCAACCGCCGATCCCAGACTTTCGCCATAGATCACCACAGGGCCGTCAAATGCGGCGAATTGATCGTCGCTTCTCAGGCTGTCATAGGCAAATTTCACGGTCGAAATGAGCGCAGCTTCCGAGGGGCGACCTTCGCTGCCTGAACTCCTCGGATAGGCCGGAGCAAAGACGCCAAAGCCCGATTGATGAAACCGGCGAAAACGACCCTCGCGATTGGTCAGGTTGCCTGCGTTGCCATGCAGATAGAATACCGTCGGTTTGTTCCCGCGCGGCGGAACCGCCCAGACAACAACGCGACCTTCGGGACCGTCCAGGTCATAGGCGCGCACCCCAGCGCTATGAGCCGCGGGGCTTGGGGCCTCTTCAGTGGCGTCATAAGGGTAGATCAACAGCGGATTGGCTTGCTCCAATGCCAAAGTACCTAAGCCAAGAAAGAGAAAAAGAAATGCCAACATTCGGATCATTTGGGGGCAAAGCTCATTTAAAATCTTTGCAAGCCATGTGCAGCAAACTCTGCAAACTTACCCGACTTCATAGGGCAAAACACC
>JABSOU010000134.1 GCA_013215215.1 Cognatishimia sp.
TCGAGTTTCTCGCCGTATTTCATAGAGGCTTTCGCAACCATGATGTCGACGGTTTCAATCGCAGGTTTGGCGGCTTGGCGTTCTTGCGCCAGGGCGCGTTGATAGCCTTCGATATAGTTTTGCGCCATGTAGACGGCGAAACCGGCAAGGCCGACACCGACAAGCAAAACGACTGCAAAAATACCACGCATGGGGTCCCTCATTTTTTGTGCCACTTGGGCATTCGCAATGAAGGTGCCAGCAGAATGTGGCGAAATAACGGAAAGGGAGGGCTGGTTTTGAGGCGTTTTGCTCAAAAGGCGCTTGCGCATGAAACGCGCGAAAAACCTGGCACGGTGGCGCCAGATCGCATCTTAACGCGCTGGTCTCAAAGACCTATTCGTCCACGACAGCTGATGGTGTTGTGACGTCCCAGGCTTCAACTGTTGCGCCGACGTCTGCGGCCAATTGAACGGTCTGTGTTTCGACTATTGAGCCGGCGGAGATAACAAGTCCGACAACGCCTGCAGTTAGAACCACCCACTCTACGGTGATCGCGCCAGCGTCGTCTTTCAGAAAGTGCTCGAGAAATTTTGCCATTGGAGCCTCCTTACCAGAAGGGTTGGCGTTGATCGGAGAATTCTTCTTCCAAATGGGCCTGTGGCCACTCTTAGTTTTTGCGGGCGTGCTGCCCAGAATGAAAAGCGGCCGCGCCGGGAAGGGCACGGCCGCTCTTTGGTCGGTTTGCTAAGCTATATTAGCCGCCTACAGTACCGGTAGCTGCTGCAGTTGCAGTCACGTCTTCGTTGCCGATGGTCGCGCCGATGTCTGCTGCCAGGTTCTGTGTTTGTGTTTCGATGGTGGAGTAAGCTGCGACTGCCAGACCTACGACTGCTGCGGTCAGAACAACCCAGTCAACAGTTACTGCGCCGTTTTCGTCTTTGCGGAAGTTTTTGATAAATTTGATCATTGTGTGTCCCTCCATAGGATCTCTAAGTTTGTGTTTCACCGCCTCGGGTCCGTTGTTGGCCGTCTCTCTCTTTGGCCTGTTCCCGACTTGGTATGAGCATATATAGCTGTGAGAATGCGGCACGATTGGGGCACGAATGGCACGATTTTTTGCGGGTTAGATTTTTTCTGTAGAAACATTGTAAAGCATTGAAAATAAACAAAATAAAAGAGTGAAAATTTTGAATCTTTTTTGAGGGACCCGGTTTGAAAGGGTGATTTTCAACTGCAAGGCGTGGCGATTTTGCCCGGAATCTCGCTCTGGGTGACGAGATTTTTCGCAAAATTCGATCCGAGCCGTGTCATAACGGAGCCAAGCAGAGGCAATTGGGTGAGAAAAACATGTTTCGGGTGCTGTTGATCGCGGTTATTGCTGTTTCGCTTGCTCTGCCAAAGGCTATTTCGGCCCAATCTGCCCCGGCTTTTCCTGATTTCTCGGCAAAACGTGTGAAACCACCCGCGCCAGGGGCCAAAAAACGCATCAATGTTCAGATAGACAGCGCACCTGTTGTCGCCGCACCCATTTTGCCGGTGGATGTGGTGGCCCCCAAAGGCGCGCCAGAATCGCTTTATGAATGGTTTTGGGACGCGGTGGATCCCTCGACAGCCACATCTGCGGGGCCGGGACGTGTTACTGATGCCCTAGAAGTGTTGTCGACACCCTCTGCCCAAGAGGCCTTGCCGCCGCCACGGCTTCAGTCGTTGCAGGATATTGTCACGCTTTATGGGCTCGACATTATGTTGGCGACGATTGGGTCAGATGTTTCGCCGGCTTTGGCCCTCTCAGTGATCTATGTGGAATCAGGTGGTCAGATCGATGCGGTCAGCGGCGCAGGAGCTCAAGGCTTGATGCAATTGATCCCGGCGACGGCGACCCGGTTTAATGTATCAGATCCTTTTGATGCAAAGGATAACATTGCCGGGGGTGTACGATATCTGGATTGGCTCATGCGAGAGTTTAACGAGGACCCGATCCTCGTGCTGGCGGCCTATAATAGTGGCGAGAATGCTGTCAAGAACAATCAGGGCGTCCCGCCGTTTGCAGAGACCCGCAATTATGTGCCCCGCGTGCTGTCGGCGTTTTCCGTTGCAAAGGGTCTCTGTATCACGCCGCCGCTTTTGGCCAGCGACGGCTGTGTGTTTGCAAATCTGGGCAACTAGCAGTTCGGAACGTTTACAGCGAGGCCCCCTAGCGAAGTCTCTTTGTATTTCTCATGCATGTCTTCGCCGATCTGACGCATGGTTTCGATGCACGCGTCCAGCGGCACGAAATGCTCGCCGTCGCCGCGCAAAGCAAGAGAGGCCGCAGACACCGCTTTGACCGCGCCCAAGCCGTTGCGTTCGATGCATGGGACCTGAACGAGCCCTTTGACCGGATCGCAGGTCATGCCGAGGTGATGTTCCAATGCGATCTCGGCGGCATTCTCGACTTGCTCGGGTGTGCCGCCCATCACGGCGCAGAGCCCAGCCGCCGCCATCGCAGAGGCCGAGCCGACTTCGGCCTGGCATCCTGCTTCTGCGCCGGAAATGGATGCGTTGAATTTCACAAGGCCGCCGATGGCGGCAGATGTCAGAAGGAACTCGTCGATCCGGCTTTGCGTCGCTCCGGGGACGTGGTCGAGCCAGTAGCGGATGACGGAAGGCAGAACGCCGGCAGCTCCATTGGTAGGCGCAGTCACCACCTGACCGCCGGCCGCGTTCTCTTCATTGACCGCCATCGCATAGGCGCTCATCCAGTCGTTGATGGTGTGAGGCGCGGTGAGGTTCATGCCGCGTTCCGCCATCAGGGCGTCATGGATTGACTTGGCGCGGCGACGGACATTGAGGCCTCCGGGGAGGGTGCCGTCGTGGGTGAGGCCTCGGTCGATGCAGTCGTTCATGACTTGCCAGATGCGCGCACAGCCTTTGGACAGGTTGTCCGCCCCGCCGCGCGAGATTTCATTGCTGCGTTTCATGTCAGCAATGGATTTGCCGGACCGCTCGGCCATCTGCAGCATTTCGGCGGCGGATTTGAACGGATAGGGGACGGGGTCGCCCTCATCCGTGGCCTTCCCTGCGCTCAGTTCGTCTTCGGTCACAACAAAGCCGCCACCAATGGAATAAAATGTCTCTTGCAGGATCACGTCGCCTTGATTGTCGGTGGCCATCAGGATCATGCCATTGGCGTGACCGGGCAGAGCGGGGCCGAAATCAAAATGCAGGTCGTCCTTTGGATTGAACTTGAGCGTGCCTAGGCCCTCGGGCGAAATCTCGTGGCTTTGATGGATCTGGGTCAGGGCCTCTTCGGCCTTTTCGTGATCATAGGTGTCGGGCAGAAACCCCGCGAGGCCGAGGATCGTAGCGCGGTCGGTCGCGTGGCCGACACCTGTGAAGGCGAGCGAGCCGTGCAGGCTGGCTTTGACGCCCGCGAAATGGAAAGGGCTTGCGCGCATGACATCCAGGAACTTCGCGGCGGCCACCATCGGACCCATCGTATGGGACGACGACGGGCCGATGCCCACTTTGAACATTTCAAAAACCGAAAGGAACATCAGGCGGTCTCACTTTGGTACATGTAGAAGTTTTCGGGGTTGCTGAAAGGCGTCTGACCGAGGCCTTCGGCTTTGATGAGCTCCGCAACTGATGCGCGGGTTTCTAGGCGTTGCACCATGTTCAGGAGGTTCGGCCAAGTGTCAGCGGTGATCTGGCGGTAATCTTTGGAGGGATAGATCTGAGACCAGCGCAGGGTTGCGGCGACATAGAGGTCAAGGATGCTGACCTCGGGGCCATTAAACCAAGCGTGGCCTTCGCCTGCTACGTCATTGAGCAAAGAGAAAGCGTGTTTGATGTTTTCAACCGCGCCGGCGCGCAGGGCTTCGCGGGCTTCACCCGTATATTGATCTGGATAAAACCGCAGATTCAAATTCGCATGCAGCGTGTTTGATACATAGAAGAGCCACTTCAGCGCATGCGCCCGCGCAGGATCATCTGACTTGGGGAATAACGCCTGATGTTTGTCCGCCAGCCATAAGAGGATCGCTCCGGTTTCAAACATCACGCCGTCTGGTGTTTCCAACGCGGGGATGCGGCCTGTTGGGTTCAGCGCCAGATAGTCCGCCGATTTATGCGCCCGCGTTTCGCGATCCAGCAGAGCGCAGTCAAATGGCACCTCCAGCTCTAAAAGAGCGAGGCGAATGATAAGGGACGCATTGTCGGGCGCATAATGAAGGCGATAGGCTTTGGTCATAGGTTGAATTTAGTCGGATTCTGTCACTCTAATACGGTGATTTGCGACGTTTCCTATCGGAAACAAGACGGGGTTTCCACCCGCTCTCGCCATGCAGTTCCTATTGAGGTGGAATTCCTCGCGAAATGCCCCTCGCAAGCGGGTCTTTTTGCACTTATAACGCTAGCAACAGGTATTGATGGAGCTGCCAATGTCCACCGAACTCTCTCCGATTGATAAGGCGAAATTTGTTGCTGCGAAAAAAGCGGTCGAATTTGTCGAAGACGGGATGCGTGTGGGACTTGGAACAGGATCGACTGCTGCATGGATGGTCCGCTGTCTGGGAGAGCTGGTTCGCGAAGAGGGGCTCAAGATCAAAGGGGTGCCAACTTCAACCCGTACAGCGACTTTGGCGCGTGAAGTCGGAATTGAGGTGGTGAGCCTCGATGCCGCGAAGTGGCTCGATATCACCATCGACGGCGCGGACGAGTTTGACGGAGATCTGAACCTGATCAAAGGCGGCGGTGGCGCGCTGTTGCAAGAAAAGATCGTGGCAACCGCATCTGATCAGATGATCGTTATTGCGGATGCGGGCAAAGAGGTCGAAACGCTGGGTCAGTTTCCATTGCCAGTCGAGCTTGTTCCTTTTGGTTGGCAAACCACGCAGGCGTTGATTGAGGAAACACTTGTCTCGCTTGATGTGCTCGCTCGCAAATCCACTCTGCGCATGAATGGCGACACGCCATTTGTTACCGATGAGGGTAACCACATCCTTGACTTGCATTTGAAACGGATCGGCAATGCGCAACAGACGGCAATGGTGATCAATCAAATGCCGGGCGTCGTGGAAAACGGTCTCTTTATCGACATCTGTGACAGAGTTGTGATCGGCTATGGGGATGGAAGAGTCGAAGTGCGCGACATAAATGCAGGCACGATAGAAGAGAATATGCTGGATTTCGTCGAGAGCGAAAACGTGTTCTCGGATCTTGCAGACTAAGGACCTAAAATGAGTTTTGACTATGATCTCTTTGTCATCGGCGGTGGCTCCGGTGGCGTGAGAGCCGCGCGTGTGGCGGCGGCTGAGGGCGCGAAAGTGGCTTTGGCAGAAGAGGACCGTTACGGCGGCACCTGTGTGATCCGGGGCTGTGTGCCTAAGAAGCTTATGGTCTTTGCCAGCGAATATTCCGGCATGGTCGAGGACGCCCAAAGCTATGGCTGGGATATTCAGCCCGGCGCGTTCAACTGGGATGCCTTTAAGGGCAAACTGCATGCGGAACTGGATCGCCTTGAGGGCATCTATCGCAATATCCTAAAGAACAATGGCGTCGAGAGCTTTGACCAACGCGCCAAACTCGCCGATGCCCATACGGTTGAACTGGCCGATGGCACCAAGAAAACCGCGAAACATATTCTGATCGCTACAGGCGGTCGTCCGGTCTGGCCCGATTTGCCGGGTGCAGAGCTTGGGATCTCGAGCAATGAGATCTTCCATCTGGAAAAACTGCCTGAATCGATCCTTATCGTGGGCGGCGGCTATATCGCGTCAGAGTTCGCTGGCATCATGAATGGGCTTGGCGTCAAAACTACGCAATATTACCGAGGCGCGCAGATCCTGCGCGGCTTCGATGATGAAGCGCGTGGGCTGGTTTCTGAGGAAATGTGCCAGCGGGGCGTCGATGTGAAACTCGGCACCAACGTGCTTGAGATGCGCAAAGAAGGCGACAAGATCTGGGTAAAAGCCACCAATGGTGATGAGCAGCTCTTTGATAAGGTGATGTTTGCGACGGGCCGGTCTCCGAACTCTGACAACCTTGGCCTTGAGGCGCTGGGCATCGAGCTGGGCCGCAAAGGCGAGATCTTGGTGGATGACTACAGTCAGACCAAAGTGCCATCGGTCTACGCCATCGGAGACGTTACCGACCGCGTCAACCTCACCCCGGTTGCGATCCGCGAAGGCATGGCTTTTGTGGAGACTGTGTTCAAAGGCAATCCAACTAAGCCAGATCACGAGCTGATCCCGACCGCTATCTTCACGCAGCCTGAGATGGGCACCATTGGCCTTTCTGAAGAAGACGCGCGCGAGCAGGAGCCGATCGAGGTCTATGCTACCTCGTTCAAACCGATGCAGCAGGCGTTTGCTGGTCGCAGCGAACGCGTGTTGATGAAGTTGATCGTGAGCCAAGCCACCCGTAAGGTTCTAGGCTGTCACATCGTGGCCCCCGGTGCGGGTGAGATGATCCAGCTCGCAGGTATCGCCGTGAAGATGGGCGCAACGAAAGAAGACTTTGACAGGACCGTGGCCGTTCACCCGACCATGTCCGAGGAATTAGTCACAATGAAAGCCCCTGTGCGCACCGGATAGTGGGGCGCATGGGTTGATTTTCCTGACACATTGCACAGTTTAGTGTCAGGCCTTTTATGATGAGAAAGGGATAGACCTTTATGGCAGGCAATTCTGGCGGCCCCTGGGGGGGCGGCGGCAACAACGGCGGTGGGAACCGCGGTGGCAACAACGGGAGCGGCAATCGCGGCGGCGGTCGTCGCCCGGACGATAACCCCCAGATTCCCGATATTGATGACCTGATGAAAAAGGGTCAGGACCAGCTGCGCGTTCTGATGGGCGGTCGCGGCGGATCTGGCCAATCCGGTGGCTCTGGCGGTGGCGGAGATCTTCCGACCCCGGGTCGTGGTGTCATGACCTTTGGTGTGATCATCCTGATCGGCATCTTCTGGGTTTGGAACAGCTTTTACACTGTGCGTCCTGAAGAGCAGTCTGTTGAGCTCTTCTTGGGTGAGTACTACTCGACCGGTCAACCAGGTCTGAACTTTGCGCCTTGGCCCGTAGTGACAGCCGAGGTCATCCCGGTGACTCGCGAACAGACAGAAGACATCGGTGTAGGTGCTCGCGGTTCTGATGCAGGTCTGATGCTGACGGGTGACGAGAACATCGTCGACATCGATTTCCAAGTTGTTTGGAACATCAATGACGCGCAGAAGTTCCTGTTCAACCTGCGTGACGCGCAGCTGACGATCCGTGCCGTGTCTGAATCGGCCATGCGTGAGATTATTGCGCAGTCTGATCTGGCTCCGATCCTCAATAGGGATCGTGCGTCCATCGCAGAACGTCTGCAGGATCTGATCCAGTCGACACTCGACAGCTATGACTCTGGCGTCAACATCGTTCGTGTAAACTTTGACAAAGCCGACCCACCAACTCAGGTGATTGACGCATTCCGTGACGTTCAGGCCGCCGAGCAGGAACGTGACCGGACACAGAAAGAAGCGGATGCTTATGCAAACGCCGTCCTCGCGGGCGCACGTGGTGAAGCAGCTCAGGTTCTGGAAGAAGCCGAAGCGTATCGCGCCCAAGTGGTCAACCAAGCGGAAGGTGAAGCAAGCCGTTTCTCTGCTGTTCTAGAAGAATATCGCAAGGCACCAGAGGTGACACGCAAACGTCTTTATATCGAAACCATGGAAGAGGTTCTGGGCCGCGTCGATAAAGTGATCATCGACGATGCCGCCGGCGGCGACCAAGGGGTCGTGCCATATCTGCCTCTGAATGAACTGCGCAAAGGGAGCAACAACTGATGACTCGTTCTGTAGCTTTGCTGGCCGTTCTGGCCGTTGCCCTGCTGACCGCGCTGTCCTCGATCTTTATCGTGGATGAACGCCAAAAAGCGCTGGTTCTGCAATTTGGTCGCGTTGTCGACGTTAAAGAAGACCCGGGCCTCGCGTTTAAACTGCCTCTGATCCAAGAGGTCGTTTACTATGACGACCGTATCCTCAGCCGTGATCTTGATCCGATCGAAGTCACGCCGCTGGATGACCGTCGTCTGGTTGTGGACGCTTTCGCGCGGTATCGG
>JABSOU010000135.1 GCA_013215215.1 Cognatishimia sp.
GAATTGAAAAAGATCGCCAATCAAGCATCGGTTCTTCGCAATTCTTTGCAGACAATGCACTTAGACACAGATTTGGCGCTACGTAGCCAGCAAGATGCACAAAATCTAATTTCGATACGCGAAAACAAAATGGCGCCTGCCGACCCATCACTAATTCTTGCTGGTTCAGAGGTATCGGATGACCCTGACCTAGTTGGCGTGACAATCGGGTCCAAAGAACTGATCGCGTTCCTTGGTGGCCTAGAAGTCGCGGCAAAGGAAGCTAAGAAACAACTCCGTAAGCGGCCATCAAAAAAAATCCCTGATTATGGTCTGCGAATGTGGTTGATAAACGTTCAAAGCAAATGGCCTGAATGGACTGATCGACCTTTCTCGAGAGACATCGATAGCCGGGGGGAGCCGATCACATGGGCCGCCCGGTTCTGTGTTCAGGCTTTTCGTAAAGTAGAACCAACATATACAAAATCAAGAATTATCAATGGCTTAAAGAATCGCCTGAAGGAAAGTCGATAGTACTGGCAAAGCTGGGTCATCTCAGCTTACCCAGCTTTGCCAGCGCTTTTGCTCGCATCGCGCAAGTGGTCGTTCGTATGTTTGATCCAGAGTAGATCAAACGAAAGGACAACCAAAATGACAACTTCTGACCAATCAAACAACGCCGCGCCCGCAGTAGAATACCTGGACGGCTTCATTGACGAAAAATCCGCAGCTGACTTTCTCTGTCAGAGCGTGCGCACCATCCAGAAATGGCGCGTAACAGGTTATGGCCCTGCTTTCTATAAATCAGGTCGCTCAGTCCGTTACCGTCGCCGCGATCTGCGCGATTGGGCTGAGGCCCGACGCTATGAGAACACCAGTGCCTACACCGCTGCATGAGTTTTGCCCGTAAGGGCTTGGCAGCACCTTGCGGGATTTTGGGGCCGGAATGGTCCTAGGGCGCAGGCGAAACAGACCTGCGCCCTTTTCAATATCTTCACTTAGGAATTCGCATCATGGCAAATCAGCCAGCACATAAATTCAAAATCGGTCTCATCACCGCAACCGTCTGGGAAAACGAAGGCTTCTATTCTGTTGACGTGTCCCGCTCCTACAAAAACCAAGAAGGCGATTGGCGCAGCACAAGCTCTTTTGCGCACAACGATCTGCTCAATCTCGCCAAATGTGTTGAACGGGCAGAGATCTGGATTGGACGTCAACTAAACGCCAAGGCCTAACATCGCCGGACCTTGGTCCGGCCCCAAAACAAAAGCTGCCCCGCCGGAGGCAGTAAGGGGCCAACAGGCCCCGCTTCTTTAGCCCCAACAATCTCAAATGCGTGTCGGCAAAAACCGCCGAGAAAAAGGGGGGTCTTGTAACACCCCCCTCCACGAATACGAAAGTGAAAGAGAGCGCAAATGGACGGAGTTATTTTGCATTCAGGCCTTGATCAGCTGAAGTTCACGCTTTCCACTGACATTCCGCCAAAACTGCGGGCAGAACTGGCCTCTGCAAAGGCACACGCCAAGGAGACCCACCGCGAGTGCGTCTTGGAGTTTGGAGACATCACACTCAGTGTTAGCAACAAGGGCGCACGTGGCTTCACCGCCCATACGGGGGATCACGGGGCGATCTGGTTATTCCAAGACCCGGAGGACCGTATTCCAAACAATCCCGGTATTATCATTGATTTTAGAGCCTTCGGACTCGCAACGGGTGGATTGGAAGGCGCTGAGAAACACTTCCGCGAATGCATGACCGCTTTCGGCATTCCCTATGTCGAAACGCAGCTTCGCGTCGCCAGAGTTGATTTTGCCGTAGACTTCCTAGCGCCATGGTTTGAGCCAGATCGTGAAGCGCTAGTAGTGCCACCCGGAACAAAGATAACCGAATACACAGGCGTTGCTGAAACCGCCACAGTTGCATCCGGTTCAAGGGTGGTTGGCCTCCGCGCAGGAGCGGTCACCAACCGCCAGCTCGCGATCTACGACAAACGTGCTGAGGTCATCGAGCAAAACAAAATGGGCTGGCTGACGATCTGGGACGCAGCGCTGACCGATCTGAACAAACCCCCATTGGACCTAAAAGACCGCGACGCCAGCCAAGTCTGGCGCTTTGAAATGCGGCTTGGCGCCAAACAGCTTCGAAACCGATTTGAGATGCGGAACTGGGAAGATGTTCACAGCATCATCGGAGACGCCTTCACAGACGCCTTAAGCCGTATGCGCTACTGTCTCCCGACAACTGACCGCAACCGGGCCAGATGGCCCGTACACGGACTCTGGACGCAATTTGAAAGCGCAATTGGCAACGATCTATTAGTGAATTGTTCGGGCGTTCTGCCAAGCGATGTGATCAAGGCCAACAGGATTGCGAAAATGCGAGAGCTAGATGCTCAGTTACTTGGGCTGTTTATCACCCGCGCTGCAATATCCGGGGTGGAGGCAGAAGAGTTTCCGGAGTTTATGGCGCGGCATGTTGAAGCGTTGGAACGGTCGGCGGATGCGGCTGAAGTGAGTGTGGAGGAGAAGATTGTGAAGGCCAGAGCAAGATATCGGTTCCAATGACTAGGGTGGGCGGAAAGCAGACCTTCGCTGCACTTAGCACCTTCGTCAGAGATGCGGACGAAGCTGCCGTTCGCCGCAAGCGCGAACTTATTGATGTAAATTTAAAGACTCCGCGAAGCCGGGCGGCAATGGTCCGCCTTGATGCTAGGCGAATGAGGCTGCGGATTTAAATTGATGGGTCACGCGCCCAAGCAGGGTTATCCATTCTAGGTATTTCCGCGACTTTTTGCGTTGCTATATTTTTGGCGCATTGATCTGTTCTTTTACTTGTGCATAAAAACTCTTAAACTAGAGGGAGATTTTTCGCCCCAGCACTACCCCTTACGTGGAGGCGGTTTGCACACGTTGAACGAGCTCAAAAAAACGAATCATAACTTTGAAGAAGGAATGTTGACTAGGGATATTTTCAAGCTTTCACCTTTGGCGTGCAGGAGGTGTCCCCACCTCAACTTAGTCGGGTACGGCTGGCTCATTCAGTCACTTTTGAACAAAAAAGTTCGAAAAAAACCCTTCGATTAACTGCTTGATTATATTGCCGTTTTGGAATTTGGCGACTTCACCTTTCAGCAAAACCGCAAAAGCGTCCTAGCTCTAAACCTATCGTTAAACTCGAATATATAGCCTTTTCCGAATAAAGAAAATCGGGGGGTGGAAGATGTCAATAACCGGGGCACTTCTTGCAGGAGTGAGCGGTCTTAGGGCGAATGCTACGGCTATCAGCGGTATTTCCGAAAATATCGCAAATGCAAATACCGTAGGCTACAAGCGAAGCTTTGCGCATATGATCACGTCGTCCGCCTCAAATGGTGAACAAGACAGCTCGGGAGTTCTTTCCGTAGTTGCCTCGCAAGTGACTGAGGTTTCCAAAACGGGTGGTCTGGTTGCAACCCAAAGTTCAACAGATCTCTCAATCTCGGGTAACGGGCTCTTTGTCGTTACGGAGAACCCAAACGAAACCAATTACGAGAACTTTTTCTTTACACGGGCCGGGTCATTTGTTCCGGACGGAGATGGCAATCTGATCAACGCTGCAGGGTATTACCTTGCTGGATTTCCTTACGACATCGATGGGACCTTAGTCGCGGCCGATCGCGGATCCTTCGCCGCCCTCACTACAGTGAACGTGCTCGATCCTTCTGTTGTAGCGGAGTCCACTTCCACAATTGCAGTTCGAGGAAACCTACCAAGTCAAAGCACAGCACAATCGACACCACCCGCGCCTTTTGTAACTTCATCCGAATATTTTTCCCCTTTAGGGGTTATAGAGAGGCTAAGTTTTAGTTGGCAGGCCAGCGCGACCGTCAATCAATGGACCGTTTCAGTAAACGACGCTTCTGGAGCTGCACTTGGGAATGTCACAATTGATTTCAATGACTCAGGATCGCTTTCGGGATCACCCAGAGCGTTCACAAACATAAATAATCTGTCGGTTTCGCCGGCATCGTTTGCATTAGATCCAACAACTGGAATTGCAACTATAAGTTTGAACAACGGCGCGACACCACAAACCATTGAAGTGCACTTCGGATCTGTTGGGAGTTTTGAAGGCTTAACTCAATTTTCGGGCGACTTTAGCGCGGCGTTCGAAAAAGACGGTACAAACACAGGTGTGCTTGCGCGTACAGAGTTTGACGGGGAAGGGACAATGTACGGTATCTTTGACAATGGCTTCCGCCGTCCGCTGTTTGAAGTACCACTAGGAGTTATCGACAATGCGAACGGACTTGCGGAGCATCAAGGTAATGCGTTTGTACTGACAGGGAAGTCAGGTGGGTTTCAGCTGCTTTCTGCGAAGGGAGGCTCCGTAGGAACAATCAATTCAGGAGCACTCGAATCTTCGAATGTAGACATTGCTCAAGAAATGTCCGATTTAATTAAGGTACAGCGCTCGTTTTCTGTGAATGCAAGTGTCATCACAACTGTAGATGAGATGCTAGACGAAACGAACCGCCTGAAGCGCTAGCAGGCTTTTGCTGCACGTAGCGCCGACGTCGGAGATGCGGACAAAGCTACCGTGCGGCATACTGAAGTGAACGACCGCTTTTACGCTTTTGCTCTCAAGTCTCCCTTAGCATGCTAGTTGCACCGCGGCCTGCCGCGTACATTTGTTCTGGCGTGGCCTTTGCTCGGAGCAGCGCGGAAATCCCGACAACGGAATTCACGAAATGAGCGGCAAGGTCGTCTAGGTTTGCATCGCTGCCGACCTCTCCGTCCAGATGGGCGTTTTCCAGGGCATTTCGAAATCCCTTCGTTAGCCGTTCAAGATATGCATCGACATACCGCGCACTCCCGGGGTCCAATGCGGCTCTTTCCACGGCGGTGTTGGCCATCAGGCATCCGAGACCTCTGAACTTCGTTTCACTCGCCGATGCATAGCCGACGAACGCATGTCGGATGGTCTGAGCATTTGCATCTGGTTCCTCAATTGGAGCCAAGACGCGCGACAAGTTGATCTCGCTGTATCGATCAAGAGCCGCTTCAAACAGCTCCTGCTTGGATCCGAACTCTGCGTACATGCTTTTTCGATTCATCCCTAATTCTTCAACAAGCTCAGCGGTGCTGGTCGCCGAGTAGCCTTGGCGTCGAAACAGTTCAATTGCGCGGTCAAGAGCCTCGTCGCGTTTGTATCCCTTTGGGCTGGGCATTGGCGTCCTCAAAATAAGTGTTGACTTCATGGTAAACGATCAGTTACCCAAGTCAAGGTAATCGATCAGTTACCTTGCCGTTGCTGATCATCAGAGAACCAATACTCGGAGAGAGATCATGGAAACGAACGCAATCACAGTCGTCTACAAATGGACCGCAAAGCCCGGTCAACTCGATGCGCTCAAGAGCATCTACGACGGCGTAACAGACGCCATGAAGGCGAATGAGCCTGGTGCCTTGGAAGTGCAGGTCTATGTGTCTGAAAACGAAAACGCCCTTTATGTGCGCGACGTCTTCGCTGACGAAGGTGCACTGGGCTTCCACCTGAGCGAAACGGCAGGCCCGCATTTTCCAAGCCTTCTTGAGGTGGCAACGCCAGGTGCTTTCCTCTTCTTCGGCGACGTCCCTGCACAGATGCAGTTAGCGGCAAAAGGCATGGGTCTGGCCGCCGAATTCGCGCCTCGCCGGGTTGGCTTCACCCGCTGAATCGCACCTACGATATCAAACCAAAGGATAGACCAATGACATTCGCAAACTTGAAAATGACCGCCGTCGCAGCAATGATCGCTTTGTCGGGTTCACCCGCACTGGCTGACGGCTCTGAAATTGCCCTCACCTACGTTTGGACGGCGCACGATGGGCAAGAAGACCTGCTTGTCGCCACCTACGGAGCCGTCGGTGAGATCCTGGAAGCCAATGAGCCCGGGCTGATCTCCTATGAAATCGCCGTTTCGGAGACCGGCAATCAGATAGTCATCCACGAGGTTTTTGAAGACGGGGATGCGTTAGCCTTCCACCTGTCAGAGACAGCTGCCCAATTCTTCCCGCAACTTGTTGAGTTCGCGACACCCGGACCGTTTATCTTCCGTGGAGACGTGCCTGAAGAACTGAAGGCCGCCGCCTATCAGATGGACATGGGCGCAATCTTCACCGGTGACTCGGACGGATTCGAACGCAACTGAACATAGACCACGGATGTGTACATCAAAGGAGAGCAGCTTTTACGGGTTGCTCTCCACCTCCTTTGAGAAGCCCTAAAATACACATTCGCGCCTTTGCAGCTTTCGGTAGATCTGGGCTCGAAACGGACATTCGCTGCCACCAGCACTTCTGTCCTACCCTAGCGGCACGCAACGGAGGTTAGGGACAATGGGCGAACACCCGGATGAAGTACATTGTACGAAAAGGTCATGAAGATAGTGCAAAGAGGTTTTGTACTTCCCTAGCGCTGATTACTGGGACCAATTTAATACAAAATCGATCTGGGAACCGAGCCAAGACAGGTTTAGCGGATCTGAACCAAGCTGCAAGAGTCTTGCATAGTGGACTGGACTTCGCTGTACCTAGGACCATAGAGCGCACGGTTTAAGTTAATACAGTCTCCGACAGAGTATCGGCTATCGACAATGAGCCAGCGATCGCAAAATTTTCTAAGTGTGGAAAGCACCTTAATCGATCTCTGAACGAGTTTAGACTCTGAGTAGAGCATCGATTCATGAACGCAGACTATTTCCTCGTTTCTGAACATATGCGCGGCGAGCAGACTTCGCTGAGCGTCAGTCACGTTTTGCTTTCTGTATTGCCACATGACACGCGAGAAAACTTCTCGATGTTGGTCATCACTTTCAACAACGACGTCGCCCAGTTGTGTCTGCATCGTAAAGGGGATGTGAAAATACTCTGAATAACCCTCGTAATTGCCATCCAGAACTGATTGCTTGGTTCCCTGAACCATTGCCTCGCAAAGCGCCCACGCCTCAGCATCAACGCGGTTTAGGTTTACTTTTCTGCTCATAGCGCTCCAGCTCGATGAGAAAGATCGGGAAGGTGAACAAGACGAAGTTGGTTTGAAAAAGGTCTTGCGCTTCGTCGCCAGCTCGTTGCTTCATGAGACATCGAATGCCGAGTAGGTTCAAGGTGTTTTCGAGAGCTCTTTGAATTCTACTAACGCAATTGTATAGAGCGAGAGGGGAACGAATAAATGAGTGGCGAAGTTTCTATTCTCAAAATGATAAGGTCGACCCTTTATGCTGACCTTGCTTCGGTTAGCAGAACGGACCTGAGGCCTGGGTACTTCTCTCATATCGTCGACACAGATGCTTCACCAATGGCTGAAAAGTTTGAATCACCATTTCTCTCTACGACTTGCTGCGCAGCGGTCATTGACAGCCAGGAACCGCTCATCATGGAAGGCTTGAAATTCGATGATAACTTGCCGCAGTGCCCCATGATGAAGGCCGAGGGCCTAAAAGCCTATATTGGCGTTCCTATTTATGCGAACGACTTAGTTGTCGGTGCCGTGGAAGCCATCTGCCGAGAACCAAGAGTTTGGAGTACAACCGACCTCGAGCACATTTCGAAGTTCGCAAGGTTGATTGAAACTCTCATGCCGATTGAAGGACAAGAAGTCCACGTGCCGAAACTTAGGCTCGTTAACTGAAGAGTCATAGTCGGATTACGCCAGAGCTTCTCGAAAACGAGCAATCTGCTGCAACGATTTTTATTGAGTACCCCCTGCAAAGGATGCGTTTTGCAGGGGGATTTTCTCTCTGATTTTTCGGGGAAAAAATCTAGGGACTATCTGCATTGTGGAGCAAATAATCATCAAGACAATAAGCTCATTTGGGATAAATTAGTACGAATGGATATATCGAGATCACAAGTTTGTGAGTCAGGTTCGGACAACCAACTGTCGGTGTAATTTCTGATAAAAAGTGAGTCAGATTTTCTACCTTCGGCACTTCTTTTCTTTTTCCGAGAGGACACCCCCACCTCCAATTTCTGGTACTTATTTATACCCCGGCGAGGGCAAGATCATGCAGCACCTACAGACGACTGCTAAGGGAGCGCCATAAACTGAT
>JABSOU010000014.1 GCA_013215215.1 Cognatishimia sp.
CTGGAAGAGCTGCTCTTCATGCCCGGTGTCAAAAAGCTGCACGATGCCTGCGTTGCCTGGCATCAGGCGCGGTTCAAGGAGCTGGTCCTAACGCCTGAGACCCACAGCCTGATGACCAAATTGATCACAGCAGGCAGCAGCGAAGTGCCGCCCCCGCGGCTGCAAAGGCGCTTGGTGGCCTGGTATCATCTGGCCCAACAAGCCCAAAACGAAACGGCCTAGAGCACGCATCCATGGCCGAAAAAACCCCTTCACTGCGCTTTGAGCACCACGTGATCGCCCATCAGCGGATTGGGGACGAACAGATTTTGGATGCGATTGATGTGGATGGGCGGGGCCACGTTTACGGCGTGGGCACGTTGACCCCTGCACGTTTCAGCGCCACAGCCGCAGACGTTCGAGCCAACGGTCTGCATCAGATCCTAAGCTTCGCACGCAAGGACGCGCGGCCTGACCTGAGGTTCTCTGACCCTCAGCAAGAGGCCTTCCAAGGCAAGCATGTCGCTCTGGCCATACGCAACGGTCAGAGCGTTGGGGCAACGATAGACTGGCTGCGCTGGAACCTCGAGCATCACGGGATCGCCTCGGCGCTGATCCTCGACAGGGCCGATCCGGACAAAGACACGACCTTTGCCAACACCCTAAAAACCGCAATCCAAGCCTTGCCGGGGCTGCAGACGATAATGATCGTGCAATTTGACCTCCCGTTGGGCGAGACGGATCTGCCCGCGGAATCCCACCCGTTTTGTGCACCTGACGCGCCGGGCAAGGACAGGATGCAGGTGCCCGCGGCAGATCCATGGCACGCACCGCTTGGGCAGCTCAATGTAGTCGAGCTCTTGCGCTGGCGTTTTCTTAATCAGGCGCGTTCGGTTTCATTGCTGGACATCAGCGACCTGCTTGAACCCGCGCAAGACCAGCCGCTTATCGATCAACTGGACCAGACCCCCGGCGGCACACTCTTGCTGTCAGGCACCCAAGCCTACCCCTGGCGCGTGCGCGCGGGGCAGGAGCCGCAGTTTTCCGATCACATCTGCACGCAGTTTGATGCACGCCAGAAACTCACCCGCTGGAGCATCGCCCCTGCGAAAACGCCAGCATCCCGCCTTTGGCGTCCGTTCTTCATGCCAGGCGCCGCATTGGGCAGCACCGCTCCCTGGCCCTTCTATCGCTACATGGCGCTCAGGCATGAGGCCGACTCTATATCAAAGATCGTTCCTAAGACCTCACTGGTCCAAGACGATATTCTGTTGCGCCACGCAAAATCCTATTGGAACGCGAAACCGGTCCGCGTGCCCAAACAGCGCTCAAAGAAACCGTCCAAAGTGCCAAGCTCAGTGGCGATCGTGACCTGTATGAAGAACGAAGGACCCTTCATTCTGGAATGGCTCGCCTATCATCGGGTCATTGGTGTCGAAAACTTCCTTGTCTACACCAATGACTGCACCGATGGCACCGACAGCTTCCTCGACCTCTTACAAAGCAAAGGGCTAGTGCAGCACCGAGACAACCCCTTTCGCGACACCGGCCTGAAACCGCAACATGCCGCGCTGCATGCCGCAGATGACGAACCGATGATGCAACAGGCCGATTGGGTGGTCTGTATGGATGTGGACGAATTCATCAACGTCAAAGCCGGGGATGGCCACCTTAGGGACCTCTTCGCCGCCGTGCCTGACGCCAATATGATCGCCATGACATGGCGTCTGTTTGGCAATTCGGATCAACATGCGTTCCACGACCAACCCATTATCGGCGATTTCTCCCGCTGTGCTGCCGAGATGACCCGCAAGCCACACCAAGCCTGGGGATTCAAAACGCTCTATCGCAACCTTGGGATCTTCAAGAAACTCGGCGTGCACCGGCCAAAGGGACTGAAACCTCAGCTTTGGGAGCAGATCAACTGGGTCAACGGCTCTGGCAAACCCATGCCGAAGTCCACCTTTCGCAATGCCTGGAGATCGACCAAAGCCACCGTGGGCTACGATCTGGTTACACTGAACCACTACGCAGTGCGCTCGGCGGAGAGTTTTCTGGTCAAGCGGGATCGGGGGCGTGTGAACCACGTCGACCGCGATCAGGGCCTCGCCTATTGGTTCCGCATGAACCACAACCTGCAAGAAGATCTGTCGATCCAACGCATGTTGCCGGCCCTAAAGGCCGAAATGGATCGCCTCTTGACCGATCCCGAGATAGCCGAGATGCATGAGGCTTGCGTAGCAGCCCACCGTGCCAAAATCGACGAACTCAAGGCCACCCCCAACTACGCAGCCTTTTACGAGACGCTCACTGGCGACCGGATGCAGAACCTTTCACGCAAGCTTCAACATTTCGGGGCAAATGTCTTTCTCGCGGGACCGGATGTGGTCCCCGATGAGATCGCCTTTGAAGACCACCCCGAGGGGTTCTTTTTTACGGTCGAAAAGCAAGAGACACAGCATTGAGGCAATTCCCCTTGGACAGCGGATCAGTTTATTGTTTCCATAGACGAAACACTGAGAGGGCAGATGGCTAAGTTGCCAAACATCGCGAGCTTGTGGATCGGCGGAGAGCTGTCGTGGCTGGAACAGCTGTGCCTCAAGTCTTTTGCCGACGCGGGCCATCAGATCACGCTCTACAGCTATGCGCCGATCGGCAATCTGCCCGAGGGNGTTTTGGCGGGGGATGCAAACGACATCTATCCCGGCGAACCAATGCTACGCCATGCAATTACTGGCAGCCCTGCGATCCACGCGGACCTGTGGCGGCTGAATATGTTGCAAAAGACGGATCAGATCTGGGTGGATTGTGACGTCTACTGTCGCAGACCGTTCGACTTTGACGGCGAACATGTCTTTGGCTGGGAAAAGCCGGGGCTTGTGTGCAACGCGGTGCTAGGCCTACCGAAAGACAGCAAGACACTTTCAGGTCTTTTAGATTTTTTCAAAGACCCCTACGCCATCGGACCTTGGCTGAAACCGCATCAGATCGAAGAGTTGGAATACGAACAAAACGCCGGCCGACCAGT
Organism: Cognatishimia sp.; assembly: GCA_013215215.1. Classification (GTDB taxonomy): domain Bacteria; phylum Pseudomonadota; class Alphaproteobacteria; order Rhodobacterales; family Rhodobacteraceae; genus Cognatishimia. Next base: position 3,008 of record JABSOU010000014.1, read on the forward strand.
GCATATGACCGAGCAGGAATGGGGCTTTACCGGCCCCGGCGCGGTCTCTTGGTTCCTGAAGGACAGCGGCGAGATCGATTATGCGCAGGACAAGGACGTGTTTTTCCCCATCACGTTCAAGGACCGCAACCACCTGATCCTGAGTCGTTTTAATATCGAAGACGAAATCACAGAAAACACGCGCGGCATCCACCTGTGGGCCCGCCGCCTCAAGCCACGTCTGCGCGATAACGAGGACAACAAACCCCGGCGCGGGAGTTTCTTGGATAAGATGCTCAAGCATCACGGGATCGACCGAAAGGCCGCGCCCATCCCCGCCAAAGTTTCGAAATTCTCGGGCAGCTCAGACGATCCACGGTTCCGCGCCATGATCGCAATCGAAGCCCTTCGCGGCGATGAATCCATCGCTGAGCTGGCGAAAAACAACAATGTGGAACCCGCCGAGGTACGCGCCTGGCGCACGTTCCTTGTCCAAAAAGCCGTGAAGCTCTTTCAATGACGGATACGCTGTCCCCACGCAAAGCCCGCGCCGATTGGCGGCAAAACCTCGCAAAGATGGGCGAGGACAAAGGGTTCTTTCGTGCCTTGGGGCATGAACATAGCGCGCTTTTTGTCGAGGGCGGCGACACGCTGATCGTGACGTTTGAAAACCTTGACCACGTCTATGAACGCACCGAAGATCGCCTGCCCTGGGGCTATGGGTTTGTGACCAAACGGGGCTGGTCGATGCTGGGTCTGATGGCGCATGACTGGACGTGGTATCGCGACGAGGCGGTCTATGATTTCTTTGACGAGCTGCGGGACACCGGTTTCTTCAACCGCTTTAAGAAAGTGGTGTTCTATGGGGCCTCGATGGGGGCCTATGCGGCGGCAGCCTTCAGCGCGGCGGCCCCGGGCGCGACGGTCATTTTGATCTCGCCTCAGGCCACGCTGGACCGCGAGAAGGCGAGCTGGGAGTACCGTTATCTCAAGGCGTGGCGGCGCAATTTCAAAGATCGCTACGGCTATGCGCCGGACTATGTGACGGCTGCCGAGAACGCCTATGTGTTCTATGACCCGCGCATGNCGCAGGACGCAATGCATGCGACGCTGTTTGACAGTCCGAACATCACGAAATTCCCATGCCGCTTTCTGGGGCACCGCATGGCATCACTCTGGGTGCAGATGGGCATCCTGACCCCGATCATAGAGGGCTGCGTTGCGGGAACCCTAAGCCGGCAAGAGTTCTATAAGATGATGCGCGCGCGCCATCAGTCGACGCGTTATCAACGTGAATTGCTAGATGCGGTGCTGGAAAAGAACCGCCCGCGTCTGACAGTGCGGTTGTGTGAGTATGTCTTGTCCAAACGCGGAGGTCCGAAATTCCGCACAGCCCTAAAAGAGGCGCAAAAACAGCTGCCATCGCCCAAACGCATTCGCGTGGTGAAGGGAATGAATTTTGACGCCTTTGACGCACAGGATCACCTTAATATCATCCTGCAGCGCAGTGAAATTCTGCATGACGTAAAATCGGCGGGGCGAAAAGTCAAAGCCTGGACACAGGGCGACGCGACCGCATTGGAAGAGGTTGTGCGCGAGAAAAACATCCAACTGCCCGCGCGCGCCTATGGGCAGATCAACGATGAATTCACCGAGTTGCTGAGGTACCTGAACGGTTTTCGACCAAACCGGTTGGCAGACATTGGGTGTGGGTACGGGTTCTTTAGTTTTGCAGCCGCAAAACATTTTGAATGCGACGTAGAACTGATCGACATTGAAACTTCCGAGAACCTCCATTTTGGGTTTGAAGAGGTCGGTGCGGCTTATTCAAACCTGCAAAAGGCGGCGCGATTCCTAAGCGACAACGGCATTTCAGAGCAAAAAATCCGCACCACCAATCCAATGAAGGATGACTTAAACGCCATCCAGCCAGTGGATATGATCGTCAGCCTTTTGGCCTGCGGCTTCCACTTCCCAATTGATGGCTACATGCCGTTTTTCGAGGAAAAACTCGTAGATGGCGGACGTTTGATCATGGATCTGCGCAACAGCCAAGCGTCTGACCAAATCAAACAGCTTTCAGCGCTTGGCACGGTCGACATTCTGTCCAAACAGAACAATCGTCAACGGATCATGCTGACGCGCCGCGTTTAGCGGCGCTTCAATGTGTCTCCGAAGGCGATTTTCGGGGTGAGTTCAACAACACTGTCGATCTCTTCACCAGCTACACGCGCCGCGATGATCTCTGCCGCGTGCCGTCCAGATTCCCGGCGACAGGCATCCATACTCGCCAGTTTGCGCGGCAGGCCTTGCAGG